>CAZCWX010000459.1:0-6504 GCA_964502465.1 uncultured Enterobacteriaceae bacterium
TTTCTCTATTTTTCCCAGGTGATGTGGGATCGCTTTGAGCCGCATGCCAATGTGGGCATCGATTTCAATGCTGACGATGTGGATCGCAGCAGTTTTGTCTATGCGGTGGGTGCGACCTTTCTGATCTGGGACCGGTTAGGATTTTCATTTGACTTTATTGGTCGAAGTGAATTCGGTCGGTTCCCGGTACGTATCCCTCCCCAGTCCATCATTGCCGGCACCACCATCAACCGCCCAGCCAAAACCTGTACGACTGCGCAACCCTGCACACAGACTGGGAATTTCCCTTCTTTTCCTATTTTCCCTGAACCGATTAAGCGGAATGATATTGACGATTTCTCGTTTGGCTTACGGTATGCGCTGGGAACGTCGGGTTCGATTTTCTTTGGTGGGATTATTCCGATCAATCGGGATGGGTTCCGGTCAGACTTTATCCCGGCGGGCGGGGTAGAGTATTCATTCTAGCGAGAGAATCGCTTTGAATCGGTAGAATCGTCCTCAAGGGTTCACCCTCTGAAGGGCGAGGTCACGTGTAAGACCCTAGTGTCCCCGTTCGCACACTGCCGCTGTTCGCGTCGGCGCAATGCCGCCGTGAACGCCAACGAGAAACGTTCTTTGTTTCTCACCTTTGCCTGCCTGGATTGCTTCCCCCCTTCGTGTCAAGCTAAAAAGAAAGAAAAAGCCAGTTCCCCCCTTTAGCGAGGCTTGACAGTACCCGATAAGGAACACTAGGAAGAGACAGAGGGGAAACGTGGTATCTCGTATCTTAACTATTTGTTGATTGAAAGGGGTGTTTCTGTGTCGATCAATGGCGCTGTTCAGAGCGATACTGGCAAAGTACGGGCCAAAAACGAAGACACCTTCGGCTTCTTCCCTGATAAGGCGCTGTATGTGGTCGCTGATGGCATGGGGGGACATGTAGGAGGGCAGGTTGCCAGCCATCTCGCAGTTGAGACCATGCTTTCCTCTATTCAACAAAGCCAGCACGAAGACCTGACTCCGGTGACCGATGAAGAAGGGCGGTTTTGTATCGGAGGCCGTCGTCTGTCTATTGCCATCCAACGGGCCAATGCCGCGATCTTGGAGAAGAGCCGTCAAGACCCAAGCTTGACAGGGATGGGAACCACAATAGCCGCGATCCTGTTTGACGACCGGGAACATTTTGCCAGCGTTGGTCATGTCGGCGACTCCCGTGTCTACCGGGTGCGCAACGGCCATATTGAGCAACTCACCGAAGATCACTCGCTCGTCCAACAACTCCTCCGTGAGGGCAAGCTCAGTCCACAAGAACTCAGGACCTCACCGCACCGCCACATTTTGACGCAGGCGGTCGGCATTAGTCCGTTTATTCAGCCTGCGGTTCGGGTCATAGAGCCTCATCCTGGGGATTTTTTTATTCTTTGTAGCGACGGTGTATACGGAACAGTAGAAGAGGAAGAAATACTTCAGCTCATCATCAAAGAGACGGCTGACCTACAACAAGTGTGTAATATGCTGGTGAACCTGGCGAATGAACGGGGCGGACCGGATAACAGCACAGTCATTATCCTGCGTTACGATGACATTAGCAAAAGAAATAATGGCCAGTTGTAATGCGAAAACGGCCTAAGCACGCAGCCTTATGATTATTGCCGATCAGTGGGAGATCATCGAGCCTCTCGGCGAGGGAGGCATGGGGATGGTGTTCAAAGTACGCCATTACCAGATGGAGGAGTATATCCTCGCCGTGAAGATGCTCTCCCCGGAATTGATGGAGAACCAGGCCCTCGTCGCACGGTTTTACCGCGAGGGGTCGGTGATGTCCCGGTTCCGGCATGACCATATCGTGCGGGTATTTAGTGCAGGGGCAGTCTACGATGAAAGCCTCCGTCGGCACTACATCCTCATGGAATATATCCAGGGGAAGGCTCTTCGGGACCACTTAAAAGATATCCGTAAAGGGGAAAGAAAACCGTTCTCGTTGGCTGAGGTGATCGAACTCGCGCGTCAGGTTGGGGAAGCCCTTGCCCACGCGCATAACCAAACCCCGCCGATTATCCATCGGGATATCAAACCCGGCAACATCATGATTGAGAACCCCAGCAAGAAATACCCCTTGGGCCGGGCAGTCCTGATGGATTGGGGAATCGCCAAAGAACTGAAAGATTCGGATGATACTCAACTGACTGGGATGTGGATGATGGTGGGGACGCCCAAATATTGTTCCCCGGAGCAAATGCGCCCCCTCGATGCCATTACTGGTAGCACTGATATCTATTCGCTCGGGATGGTCATCTATGAGATGTATACCGGGAGGCAGTTTTTTGCTGACCTTGATACCGAGAGCGTCGTTCGGAAAGTCCGTGATGATCCTGAAGAGAACGACCCCCATTTTGACCAGCCTCCCCCGCCCGCATTCTCTGCGCTGATTCGCAAAGCCATTGCTAAGTCGCGCAGTCGTCGCTACCAGCGCGTAGAAGAGTTCCTGCGTGATCTTGAGCTGTGTCGTGAGGTGGATGAGGAACTCACGGCGGCAACGATCGTGCGTCCTGTAGTTGTTGAACCGGAGGACCGAGAGGGATTGCGCCGCAGGCTGGAGGAACAGCAGCGCGGCCTCACACTCGAGCTGCAGCAAGAGGCGAGTAAAGTCCGAGAGCGGGCGACGCAAGGGGGAGCTGAAGAATGGGCGAAAGCCCTGTTTCAACAGGCCGTAGTGCAGGAGGAAGAAGGAGCCAAGAGACGAGCGGAACGCAATTACCCTTTGGCTCAGGATGCCTATAACGAAGCGATTCGCCTGTTTGGCCAGGCTCGTGACGAAGCGGTGGCGTTTGCCCTACGCAGAGCAGAACAAGCACGGGGCGAAATGATGACCGCGAAAGCAGACGCTGAGCGGTATCGAGCGAGAGAAAAAGCCCGGCGATTCTACACCAGCGGCCTGGCTCTGGAGAATGAAGGCAGTGAGCGATGGGAGCAAAAGCGTTACCACCAGGCCTGGGAGGTCTTTACTAAGGCCAAAAGTGCTTTTGAAGACGCCCGGGAACTCGCTGCGGAAACATTGCGGACTGATGCACAGACAGCCCGAGAGCACGTAGAAACGAGCCGAGAGGGTGCCGTTGCCGTGGGGGCAGTCGAGTTCGCGCGACCCCAGTTCGAGACGGCCAGTCAGCACGCCGAAGAGGCAGCGGCAGCTTTGGAGCGTGAGGACTTCACGCAAGCGCAGCAACTCTATGAGTCAGCTGCACAGCAGTACATGCGGGCGTTACAGCAGGCGCGAGTCGAACGGGAACGGCGAGAGGCTATCGCGGCGCAGCGGCAGGCAGCCGAGGACGCTCGCGCACGCCTTGGGGAAACGAAAACCTCAGGAGAAGCCCTGCGGCTGGCGGTGGAAGAACAGTGGGCAGAAGCGCAGCAGTGGGAAAGTCGTGGAGAAGAGGCGTATCGCAGTGAACAATACGAGCAAGCGCAGCAAGCATACGAGCAAGCGATCCACAGATATGCGAAGGCGAGAGAGGAAGGAGAAATACTCCAGCATGCAGCGATAAAGGCGCGCACGCAAGCAGAACAAGCCCGAGCGGGAGCCCAGCAAGCTCAGGTGCAAGCGTATGCAAACGAGATCTTTCAGCAAGGGGAAGAAGCGTGGCAAAGAGCAACCCGCTCCTATGAAGAAGGACGCTATGGGCTGACAGTCGGACAATACGAGGCGGCGGCGCACCGGTACCAGGCGGCCCAGACAGAAGCAGAACAAGCGCGGCGCTTGCATGCACAGGCGGTCGAGCAGCAGCAACAAGCGACGCAGGCGCAACAGACCGCGGTGACGGCACAGGTGGAGCATTATGCTTCCGACCTCTTCAACCAGGCGCAGGCAGCGCACGGACAGGGAGAACAACATCTGGCTGCCAGACGCTGGGAAGAGGCGCGAGAGGCGTTTGCCCAGACACGAGCATTGTTCAGCCAGGCACAGCAAGGGGCACGGCGAGCTAAAAAACAAGCGCAACACGCAGCCGAAGCCGCACGCGAGCAGGCATTAGGGGCGCGGCGAGAAGCGGTGACCGGGGAACAGCTCTTTCCGGAGCGATGGACCCAAGCTGTGGCCATCGTGACGCAGGCGACCCAGGCGTTGACAGCAGAAGATTATGAAACGGCACAGACCGGATTTGCTCAGGCAACTGCCGAGTTCCGGCAGCTCTTTGAAGCCGTACGAGAAATTGCCGAACGGGATGCGCTGAAGGCCGCAGCTGAAGCCGCACAAGAGCGTGTAGAGGAACGGCGCAAGAGCGCGGTTGCTGTTGGAGCCCAAGAGCTTGCTCGTTCGACTTTCGAGGAAGCTGAGAAACGAGCCGGGGAAGCCGATGACGTATGTGCGCGGGAGCAGTTTACGCAAGCGCGGCGACTGTATGATGCAGTGGCGCAATTATACGACCAGGCGCAGCAACACGCACGGGCTGAGCGGGAGCGCAGAGAGTTGCTCGCAGCGCAACGACAAGTTGCCGATGAAGCGAGGCAACAACTCATCACAGCCAAAGCGGCAGGAGAAGCATTTCACCATGCAGGAGAGGAGCAGTGGGCTGAGGCGCAACGTTGGCAACGGCAAGGCGAGGAAGCCTATCAGGGTGAGCAGTACGAGGAAGCGCAGCAGGCATATAAAGCGGCAGCCCAGCAGTATGTGCAGGTCAAGGTCGAAGGAGAACGGCGCAAACACGCTGCGAAGGAGGCACGCACCCAAGCCTCCAGTATTCAGCAGGCTGCGCGGAATGCCGGAGCACAAGAGTATGCTGCTGATCTCTGGCAGCAGGGCGAGAGCCGGTGGAGTGAGGCCGAACAGGAGGAACAGAGTGGGCACTATGGGCAAGCAGCGGCGCAGTATGAGGCGGCTCGACAGGCGTATGCGGCGGCGCATACAGAAGCAGTTGCAGCGCGGCGCCGTCATGAGCAGGCAATAACGTCGAAAGAGAACGCAGCGGGAGCACGGCAAGAGGCGGTTGCCGCGCAGGCCGAAGAGTACGCGCGAGAACGCTTTCAGCAGGCACATACGGTGTACGCCCAAGGGGAGACCCACCTGCAAGACATCCGCTGGGGAGAAGCAGCAGAGGCGTTCGCACGAGCGCACCCTCTCTTCACCCAAGCACGACAAGCGGCGCAAAAAGCGAAGACCCAGGCTCGTCAAGCTGCCGAAGCTGCACGTGCACAGGCTATAGCTGCCCAGCAAGCGGCGGCGGGCGGAGAAAAACAGTTTGCTGATCGATGGGCACAAGCTGTGGGACTCTTTGAGCAGGCGAGTCAATCGCTTGCCACTGAAGACTATAGGGCGGCGCAGACTAGATTGACCCAGGCCGCGGCCCAATTCCAGCAAATCGCCGATGCGGTGCAAGAGATTGCCGAGCGCGAAGCGCGGAAAGCTGCAGCAGAGACAGCTCAAGGACACGCTGAGCGGTATAGAAAAGAGGCGATTGCGGCAGAGGGAGGGACGCTTGCCCGCGGCATTTTTGCAAGAGCAGAGCAATACGCGCAAGAGGCAACGACAGCATTTGCGCAGGAAAACTTTACCCAGGCTCAACAGCGGTATGACGCGGCAGCACAGCTATACGAGCAAGCACACCAGCAAGCACGGGCTGAATGGCAGCGACAAGATCTGCTCGCTGCGCAGCGACGAGCAGCTGAGGAAGCACGACAACAGTTATTCACTGCAAAAGAAGCAGGCACAGTCTTCCACCGCACGGTGGAGGAACAATGGGCCGAGGCGCAGCGCTGGGAACAACAAGGTGAGGAAGCGTATCGCAGGGAACAGTACGAGGAAGCCCAGCACGCGTACGAGGCTGGGATGCAGCAGTATGCGCAGGTCAAGAGAGAAGGAGAGCAGCGGCAACAGAAAGCAGAGGGAACTCGGGCACAAGCAGAACGGGCACGCCTAGCAGCAGTGCAGGAGCAAGCTCAAGAGTATGCCGGTGATTTCTTCCGGCAGGGAGAAATCGCTGAGCAAACAGCTGGGCATGCCCACACAGAGCGACGGTATGCCCAAGCGACACAACAGTATGCCCAGGCGGTTCTGCAGTATGAGAAGGCGCGAGCAACCGCAGAAGAAGGACAACGGCTGCATGAGCAGGCGGTAGCAGGGAAAAAACAGTCAGAAAAGGCCCAGCAGGGCGCAGTTGGGGCAGAGGCACAACGGTATGTGCCAGAGCTATTCGCTCAAGCCCAGGCTGTGCAGGTGCAAGGTGAGCAACACCTGCAGGCGAAACGCTGGGACGACGCTGCGGAAGCGTTTGCTCAGGCGTGTACATTCTTCGTCCAGGCCCAGCAAGAGGCACAACGAGTCAAAGCGCAGGCTCGCCAGGCCGCAGCCTCGGCGCGTGCGGAGGCTGCGGCGGCACAGCGGGAAGCGGAAGCAGGAGAGCGAGTATTTCCTGAGCAGTGGAAAACAGGGCGAGCCACTTTTGCGCAAGCCGACCAGGCTTTGGAAAAAGAGGACTATCGTGCTGCCCAGCCAGGATTTGTGCAGGCGCTCGCGCTCTTCCGCAAGATTCACCA
>CAZCWX010000460.1:0-5302 GCA_964502465.1 uncultured Enterobacteriaceae bacterium
TGACTGCGTTTCGAGACGCCGCGGCGATGCGGGATGAACCCGGTCAGAACCGGTAGTAGGGCCGGGAGGGCGATGGTCGCGAGCACGAACATCGTCCAGGTCGCAGGCAACGCGAATGACAATGTCCACCCCGCTACTAAAGTCAGGAACGCAGCCGGTGCAGACAATGTACGCCGGAGATTATCCAGCATCTTCCAACGGTTTATCAGAGAAATTGCGGTGCGGTCCCGAGCACCGCTGATGTCCCGTGCGCGCCCGAAGATCCAGGGCAGCAGTTGCCAGTCCCCACGGGCCCAGCGGTGTTGGCGGGCGGCGGCGACTTCGTAGTGTGCGGGAAATTCATCGAAGAATTCGATATCGGTGACCAATCCCGCACGGGCAAAGATCCCTTCAAAGAGGTCGTGACTCAGTAAGGCATTCTCCGGCACCTGCCCGGCCAGAGCCGCCTCGAACGCATCGACGTCGTAGATCCCTTTCCCGGTGTACGACCCCTCAGCGAGGAGGTCCTGATACACATCGGAGACGGCGGAGGCATACGGGTCAACGCCGCACGGGCCTGAAGAGATCCGCTGAAAAAGAGAGCCTGCGCGATGGGTCGGGAGCGTCGGGGTGACGCGCGGCTGCAGCACGGCATAGCCTTCAACGACCCGGCCAACGTGCGGATCAAACCTGGGCCGATTGAGGGGATGCGCCATGGTGCCAACCAAGCGGCAGGCGGCTCCCCTCGGCAACTGGGTATCGGCATCCAGCGTGATGACGTACCGCACGTCAGACGGAACGAGAAGCGCCTGACCACTCGTTGGCAGAAAGGTCGTGTCAGTGGCGCCGCGGAGCAGACGGTTGAGTTCATGCAATTTTCCACGTTTGCGTTCCCATCCCATCCACTTCTGCTCGCCTTCGCTCCAGCCGCGCCTCCGGTGGAACAGGAGAAATCGCTCACCCCCATCTGGGGCCGGTCCGTGGCGTTGGTTCAGACGCGCGATACCCTCCACCGTTGCAGCCAGCAGCGTATCGTCTTGCGGCATGGTCTCCGAAGGCGCATCCGTCCAATCTGAGAGGAGGGCGAAACGCAAATCGCCCTCTGGATTGGCGAGGTAGTGCACTTCCAACCGCTCAATTTGCTCGGCAATCTGAGCCTGGCCGGTCAAGAGCGTTGGGATGACGACCATGGTTCGCAGATCTGACGGCACGCCATCGCGGAGCGCGAGCTTGGGCAGCGCTCGCGGCCCGAGCAGTGCCATGACCATGCGATTTACCAAGGCATTTGCGAGATCCGAAGCTGGGATGAGAACAAGCAGTCCGAGGAGGACCAGGCTCACTGGCCCGACTCCCGCCACACCAGCATGACTAAGGAACACAGCGAGGATGAGCCCGCTCACGATTACCAGGGTTGCCAGGTACCGCGGCACTGCTTGCGTCACATAGGCGCGCAGCAGCCAACTCTTGAGCGGCACGCGAAAGCCGAGTTCCTGCTCGAAGGCGAGACGCCCTGTCGAGATGAGGGAGTAGCCAGGATCCTCCTGACAGTTCCCCGGCAGGTCGCCAACGCCCCGTGCCGCGACCCGGAAGCGTGTCGCGTGGAGCACCGCCCGCCGGGCAACCTCAATCTCTGAATGTTGAGAACCACGCGACAATTCCTCGATCGCGTGCCGGTACGCATCGCGGGTCGCAAAGTCCAGCCCGGCAAAGTCAGTGTCGGCCTGGAGTACGGCATCAACAAGACTCACGCTCTCGAAAAATTCTGCCCAGTCGAATGTCGACATCAGACGCATGCTGGTAATCACATTGCGGACGGTCACGTTCATGGCTGCCTGCCGCTGGTGCTCCACCCGGACAATATCATCGGCCGTCGTTCCTTGAGCCGCCAGGCGTTCCTCAAGCCAGCGCAAAGCCGGTGTCACCACTGGATCCTGATCGCGCAACCGCTGGACGAACTGTACCGCAAAGGCCGTCGCTAACGGAGCGCGTTCGAATTTCTTTAAGAGAGCTGTCGATGGCTCAGCAAGGCGGCCACCGAGTCCGAGCAGATTGTCCGCTACTGTGTCGGCCTCCTGGCGCGCCGCCCGTCCGTGCACAATCCGCTCCGCCAGACGCCGAAGATTCTCCACGAGCACGACCCGTAAGGTGATCGCGACGGCCCAGAGCTCGCCGATCGTCAACGGCTGCACGCGCTGGTAGGCGCGCACGAAGCGGCGGAGCGTCTCCGGGTCAAACCGACTGTCCGTATGGGCGACGAATGCCCAGGCCAGCCCAAAGACGCGCGGATAGCCTTGGAAAGGACCTTCGGCCAACTTCGGCAGCTCTCGGTAATAGCTGGATGGCAGATCGTCGTGGATCTCGCGTAGTTGTTCGTCCACGATGTGGAAATTGTCAACCAGCCATTCCGCTGCGGGTATGATCGTGCGCTCTTCGCGGATTGCCTGGGCAATTGCCCGATACGATGCGAGCAGCACCCGCCCGTTGTCCAGCACGCGCAGCAACAGCCGATGACCCGCCCGCGGCGTAGTCGTGACGCGCTGGGCGGCGGCAAGGCTCTCAGCGTGCTGTTCAAGACGCTCGCTGCTGAAAAGTTCTGCCCGAATCGGTTCTTCGAGCTCTGGAAGGGCAAAGGCCCCTGAACGGACTTTGCGTAGCGGGTTCTGAGGGAATAGTAAATTCAATCCACATACCTCATATTCGTTTTAGAGGATCAGAAGAAGCTAGGGGGTGAATCAATGAAGCCGGCTGGTTGTGCTGAAGAATGCCACTGCTGTGCAGCCCGACCCTCAGCTCACTCAGCCCGCCCACTACCGCAGATCGAACTCCGATCGCTGGAGTTCGCGACATTAGTACTCGTAGTCCTGCTCTCGGCGGTAACGTTCCTCTTCACGCTGCCGTTGCTGGTACGCACGCTCCTCCTCGAGTTGTCGCTGCCGATCGTCGTTGTACTGTTCCCCCTCGCGCTTCTGCATCTGGTCGCCGACCACCGCACCGCCCAGTGCGCCAGCCGCGCCGCCGATTGCGGCGCCTGTTCCCCCACCAATGAGCGCACCGACCCCAGCACCAGCACCCCCACCAATCAGCGCTCCCTTTTCGCGCGTGCTCAGGGGCCGAGAGCAGCCCACCGCGGCCACCAGCAACGCACCGCTCAGGATTCCAATCATCCCCTGATGAAAGAGGCGATATTTGGTCATGTGTTGTTTCTCCTTCACTCCGTGTAATGTACCCGGATTGTACAGGTGACTACCGGCTGTCTTTTGACAGCCGTCCCTTAATCCGAGTAAAGAATATGCCAGAAAAATGTTGAAGGTTGAGCCTTTGCTATATGCGCAGCCCGCGAGCCAAGCCTAACGATGAGAGAGAAGAGAGGCTTGGCAGGGTGCGAAAAAGTCACTGGAGGTACTGGTTAGAGTCGACCAGTAAGGAGCAGAATGAGGACGACAATTAGCAGCACCCCGACGAGGCCCGAGGGCGCATAGCCATATGAGTGATAGCCAAAGTTGGGCAGACCGCCCACCAGGAGCAGAATTAAGATAATCAACAAGAGCAGTCCCATAGTACGTCACCTCCGTAAGAGAAAAAACTGCGTGGAAGACCGGACAGGGTCCTCGGTCCTCTCGTTCACCAGGAATATAACGCCGGTGTCCGGCGGCGTCTGTAACATTCGTGCGCAAGATGAGACAGAAGAGTTATTCTGTCTCATCCTCTCATGGCCTCCTTCCAGAGGCGGGGACTGTGGTAGCCTAACGAACCTGCCTTGGCCTTACTTGGGGTATTCGAATGGTGGTAGTGCCTTCACCACGTCCTGGGTGGCGCCCCGCAGCACGAACTTGTCGTCGCCGGCCTTGAACTGGTTGAAGGGGATGGCTATATAGTGCTCGCCGAGGCCGAGGAACCCTCCCACGCTGAGGATGGCGTAGGAGATGGACTTGTCTGGCGCGACGATGATGTCGTCCACCTCGCCTACCTTCTCGTCCTGCTCGTTGTGCACGGGCTTGCCGAGAATCTGCCTCTTCGCGCTCCATCCTTTTGTGAGGGTTGTTATCTCCGTCGCAGGCACTCCGATGGTCGTCGAGCCCGCAACTTGGGCCGCCACATTCCCGGCGGCGACGGCCATCATCACACCTATGAGTCCAGCCACAACTATTTTACGCATCGCTGCTCTCCTTTCGTAGGGTTATTTTGTCTAATTCTAAGGGGTCTTTCTGCTGGGTAGCCAGAGGTATCCGCCCCTTCTGCTTCGGTAAGAGTGTTACCCACGCGGGTCGTCCGAATACGGTTTAGTCCCATAGTAAGAATAAATTTCCTCTGCCCACGCCTGGTCTGCCATGTTGGGCCACTTGTCCTTATCGAACCCCGGCGCCTGTTTGAGGCGAGCCTTCTCGACCTTGAGCACGAAGTGTTTATTCTTCGTGTCGAGCGTCAAAGCGTTCCACGGCACCGCGAACAATTTTTCGCCCATACCCAGGAACCCCCCGAAGGACAATACCGCATACGCAACTCGGCCGTTGCGCATGTCCAGCATGATTTCCTTGATGTCCCCCAAATGGTCGTCTTGATGGTTGTAGACGGCGTTGCCAATGAGGGTTTCGGCGCCCATGAGGCTGGGGCCAGGACCACCGTGCGTACCTTTGTACATGCCATAGATATCGCGTTCTTCGTAGCTCATGGTCATCTCCTTTCAAAAAAGTGATTGCGAAGTACTTCGTTCCCCAGGAATGTAACGCCGACGACCCGCGCCGTCTGTAACATTCGTGCGCAAAATGTTGGAATCGTGCGAAAATCGTACAGGGAGAGCGGAAAGACCCTCGGGCCCCACGAAAAGGCAAACACAGGGCTTATGTTGGGACTGGCGTCTGTTGGCCACGTGCTGCTACGTACTACCGCCGGGTGTGGTCCCGGTAGGCTTTGGAGGTCATTGAGCCCTGCTTCCGAGACTGGTGCCGATCAGGCGTCTTTCATGGTATCCGCCGCCCTCTTCACTTTTTCCTTCACCTTCTCCGCTACCTTCGCCGCTTTTTCCTTCACCTTTCCCACCACTTGATCCCGCTTCCCTTCTCGCTTGAGGCGGTCGTCATCTGTGAGTGCCCCCGCCGCCTCTTTGATCCGTCCTTTGACCTGGTCCATCTTGCCACCCATGGCCGTGCTCCTTTCGTTTACCGT
Source organism: uncultured Enterobacteriaceae bacterium (assembly GCA_964502465.1). Lineage (GTDB taxonomy): Bacteria > Desulfobacterota > Binatia > Bin18 > Bin18 > CAZCWX01. The sequence continues at coordinate 5,143 of CAZCWX010000460.1, forward strand.
AGCGACCGCACGCGGTCGCTACGGGTAGTTTGGCGGCACCGTGCCGCATTGCTGGAAAATTGTGCCTTTCTGTAACGATCTGTCTCCTGTCGCGTCCGCCTGCATGGCTAGGCGCATCCTACAGGCCGGGCGAGCCAGCATGGTGTTAATGCTCGGCGGT
>CAZCWX010000461.1:0-9356 GCA_964502465.1 uncultured Enterobacteriaceae bacterium
CCATCAGCGGTAATGGCGAGCGACCCGGTGCGTTTCCCGATGCGTAACAGAAAGGCACCAAGGGTGGCATTCACCAGCGCTGCCCCGAGGATCAAGAGAATGCCGAGGTTCAACTGCTCCAAAGCGGGCGGAGCGAAAAAGCCTGGTACTGCCTCCCAGAGGATCGCCACCGCTGCCAGGATAATCAACGCCCCTTCAAAACCGGCAGAAAAGGACTCAATCTTGCCGTGCCCGTACGGATGTGAACGGTCAGGTGGTCGCGCACTGACCGTGACACTGTAAAAGGCGAACCCACTGGCGACGACGTTGATAATCGACTCTAACGCATCAGAGAGAATGGCCGCCGAGCCAGTCAGGACAGCGGCACAAAACTTGACGATTAACAGGACGATGCCGACGACAACCGAGGTGAGAATGGCACGGCGGCGGGTTCTCAATTGATCGGTGGGGGGAACTGGGAAATCCACCATTTCCTATACAGGGAGGACAAGGGTTGGAATGACGGGAAGAATGGGTGAATCGGAGAACCGGGGAAAAGGAGAATCGGAGAAGAAAAAAAGATTCGCGTTCTTCCCCGGTTCTTCCCATCACCGATTCTCTGCTTCGTCTTTCCCCGATTCTCCCCCTCTCCGATTCCCCGGTTCCGCTCTTCATCACGCTGCTTTTGCCCGGACTTTACTGGGAGAAAGCTGGCACTCGACAAACTGTCCGCCTTTCATAATGACATCAAGATGAGTCCGATCTTGTAACACCGTGATGTCTTTGGCCGGATTGCCATTAACCACGAGCAGATCGGCGAGTTTCCCTGGCTCGATTGTGCCCAACTCGTCTTTCATGCCGAGCAGTTCAGCGCCGTTCCGGGTTGCCCAGGTAATGACTTCGAGCGGAGAAATACCGGGACCTTTGACGTAGGCTTCGAGTTCTTTGGGGTAGTCGCCGTGCGGCATGGGACCGATACCGAAATCATCGCCAACGACAAACTTGACGCCAGCAGCTTGGGCTTTTGGTACGATGTTGTACGAGTGTTCCAGCCCTCGTTCCATCTCCTCAACCCCAGCGAAATTGCTTTTGCCAGTGCGCCGCTTTTCCTCCACCATCATCCAGGGGAAGTAGAGGCTCGGGGTGACAAAGGTCCCTTGTTTCACCATCAGTTCGATGCACTCATCATCCATCATGTCGCCATGGTCGATCACGTCCATCCCAGCCTTGAGTCCTGCCAGAATCCCTTTCTTCGAAATGATGTGCCCGCGAATTTTTTTGCCCCGTTCATGGGCAGCCTGAGTGGCGGCATCGATTTCCTCCTGACTCATCGTCATCACATCAGCCGACCAGTAGAGACCGTGTCCACCGGTGGGATAGAGTTTAATGATATCAACGCCGTTCTTAATCTCCTCCCGCACCGCTTTGCGGAAGTCATCTGGTCCGTCGCAGATGCGTGCTAACCCGTCCATCTGCAGCTTCCAGAAATTGGGGTGACAATCGACAGAATCGCCAGTGGTCACGAGATCACGACCACAGGCAAGAAAGTGCGGGCCAGAGATCATGCCAGCGTTAATCGCTTTCTTCAGGGTGACATCAATGTTGTGCATAGTACCGGCACCGACAGCACCAGTGTAGCCACTGCGGAGCAGCAATTCGGCGTTTTTTGCTGCAATCAAGGTGAGGAATGTCGGTGGATGCTTCATGTCAATATCTTCCATGCAGGATACATTGTCGTACGCCACATGGTAGTGACACATCACCATACCCGGCATGAGCGATTTGCCCCCGAGTTCATAGACAGTATCGTGAGCGGTTGGTTTGGGCACATTGCCGTTCGTGCCGACTGCGGTGATGCGCTTGCCTTCGACCACAACGGTCGTATGGGGTTTTGGTGAGTGGATGCCGTCGATCAGATTTGCGTCACGGAAAAAAATGCGTCCCATAGGAAAACCCTCCTTCTGCTCGGTAATAGTTGAGTGACAGTCTCTTCGCCGGTCTTTTGCTCGTTATCAGCCACGCGGTCATAATTGTCAAGGGAAAGTTGAGGGATTGGCAATTGCGGCATGGGGATTGTCGCTCTCTGGATGCTGCAAGGGGAAAATCCTCTCTCAACCTCTCCCTTGAGCAATTCTTGTGGTGCAGGCGTCCTCGCCTACCTGGCTCGGTGCAGGCCAGAGGCCCGCACCACCCTATGAGAACGGTCAACTGGGTTATACCTGCTGGCTTAGAGATTGCGTAATGCTGGCATCACTTCTGCGGCAAAGCGGGACATTGCAGTGAGTACCTTCTCATGCGGCACCAGGCCTCCGGGATTGAACCAGCAGATCAATTCGTTCATGCGTAGTTCTTTGTGTAATTCCTTAACCTTGGTAATACACTCCTGTGGAGAACCGAAAATGGCCATATTTTGCGTAATCTTCTCAAAGGTGACGTTTTCAACGTGTTTCTGCACGTCTTGCAGATAGCGGTATGATTCGTCGGTGTGCTGGGAAGAAGTCGAGACACCGGCACGCACCATGGCCGAAACACTGTGAAAATAGTTCTCCAGGCTCGGCTCAACCTCACGCCGGACACCATCTAAGCTGTGTCCTGGATACAGGAAGAACATGGTAGATACATCAGGAGCGGCGGGGGCATAGCTCGGAATAGTTGCGTCACTTTCGAGCCACGATTGGCGATAGCTGGCAACTTGTTCAAACATACGTGGGAGTGGGTTTGTCACCGAAGCGACGAACACCGGGTACCGGGCCTTGCCAGCAAATACGGCGGTGTCTGGACTATTCGCCGCGACACGGATTGGCGGATGCGGCTTCTGGAGCGGTTTCGGTACAACGCTGGTTTGTGGCACTTGATAATGTTGACCGGTGTATGAGAATGACTCGCTGGTCCACGCTGTTTTGATAATATCGAGCGCTTCCTCGAAACGGTCGCGGCTTTCCTCTCTCGAGACGTTAAAGCCGTTGAAGTGAACTGGAATCGCGCCTCTGCCAACCCCGAACTCTAACCGTCCATTACTCAGGATGTCCACAGTCGCTCCATCCTCAGCGCTGCGTAATGGATGCCACAGGGGGAGGAGATTGACGGCAATACCAAGACGGATGCGTTTCGTCTGTTGGGCAATAGCCGTGGCGACGATCAATGGGGATGACATAATCGAAAACGGTTTAAAAAAGTGTAGCTCTGCCAGCCAGGCGCAATCGAAGCCCAGCGTGTCGCCATGCGCGACCTGTGCAATCGTTTCCTGGTAGCGCATCGGCTCAGACTGCGTATCCGCACACGGCATCTGATAAAAAAGACCAAATTTCACAGAACCCTCCTTGTCGGTCCTGGCCCTATCACTCAGCGCGTTTCGATCTCACGCTCACACCAGTAACCGCTGTCTTTCTTGAACATGTCGAGGGACTCCCTGTCAAGTCTCACGCGCTTGCCTCTGACAGGATCGTATCCGGGATTTTATCTGGGACGAAGGAAGGTTGTGCAGACGTATTGACTTGGGTATAGTCCCGGAGCCGGGCAGAACGCCAATAAAAGGAGGGGTCATCATGGCGAACAATACGGATTATGAACGTGGGATCGAGATGCGCAAAAAGCTGAGTGGCAAGCGCTTTGGCAAAGCCAGCAGTGCGCTGGCGGAGCTGGCACCAGATCTGGAAGAGATGCTAAACGAAGTGGTCTTTGGTCGCGTGTGGACCCGCCCCGGGTTGGCACTGAAAATGCGCAGCGTGGCCACCATCGCTGCACTGACCGCGTTGCAGCGGCTGCCACAACTCAAGACCCACATTGCCAATGGTCTCAACGCCGGTCTTACCAAACAGGAGATCATTGAGATCCTGATTCACATGGCCTTTTACGCCGGGGTGCCGACAGCAGTGAATGCCTTTCAACTGGCGAAGGAAGTGTTCGAGGAGGAAGGCGTGTAGGGTTGCTAAGCAGTCAGCAGTCAGCAATCAGCGGTCAACTCTATACGGAAGGCTACCGGCCTCAGGCTATAGGCTTTAGGGGTCCTTCCCTGCAACCTTTGGCCTACAGCCTCAAGCCTGCCCTCTTTTCGCTGAAAGCTGATCGCTGAGAGCTAATAGCTCGTCAGAAAAAAGGGGGAAGCATGGCTTGGCCCGTGCGTTACAAGGTTGTCGGGCTGCTCATGTTGAGCACCATCATCAACTACATCGACCGCGTCAATATTTCAGTGGCCGCGCCAGACATTATGCGTGAGACCGGATGGGACAAGGCCGAGTTTGGTATTGTCTTGTCGGCATTTCTGGTTGGCTACGCCTTATTCCAATTTCCTGGAGGCGTGATTGCCGATCGCTGGAGCGCGCGCAAAGTGCTGGGGTTGTCATGCCTGGGCTTTTCGTTTTTCACTGCGCTGACGCCCCTCGGTGAAGCCGGATTTGCCTACATGCTCCTCTTGCGTTTTCTCGTGGGCGTGTGTGAGTCAATCAGCCTGCCGGCACTGGCATCGTTTAACGCGCGTTGGGTACCTCGCAATGAATATGGACGGGCACAGATGGTGAGCATTTCGGGAACGTCGATTGGGCAGATGCTTGCCTATCCAACAACCACGATGATTATCGAAGCCTTCTCTTGGCCGATGGTATTCTATTTTAATGCTGCGATAGGCTTTCTGTGGCTGGCAGCCTGGTTTTTGTTCACAACCGATACTCCACGTGAACATCCCAGAATCAGTCCAGAGGAACTCCGCCATATCGAAGAACAGCGACTCCCCTCTGCTACAAAGCAGACACTGTCATTCTGGTCGATCATCACCGCACCGGCGGTGTTGTTTCTGTGCCTGACCTACATGTTGTATGCGTTTATCGCCTGGATTTTTATTCTCTGGTTTCCTACCTACTTGGTGGAGGAACGGGGATTTTCACGCCTGGAAATGGGCATGGTGGGCATGCTGCCGACCTTTGGCAGCTTTCTTGGTATGATTACCGGTGGAACCATATCAGACTGGTTGCTCCGTCGTGGCTTTAGCGCGCGGGCTGCACGAGCGCGCTTCCCTGGTCTCTGTGTGGGAGTAGCAATGCCCCTCCTGCTTAGTGCCGTACTTGTCCCTTCGGCAACAGCGTCCATCACATTGTTTGTCTTGTTCTATTTTGTTTTTTCCCTTGCCGTGGCTGGGTATTGGACGATGCCGCTGGAACTCGCCCCACGAGCAGTTGGGGCGGTTGGGGGAGTGATGAACACGTCTGGGAATTTTGCCGGGATTTTCGGTCCGACGGTCGCCGGTTTGATCATCTCGCAGACTGGCAATTGGGTCATGCTCTTTTATGTCGCTGCGGTGTGTGGAGTCATCAGTAGTGTGATTTTTACCTTTTTCGTGCGCACTGATCCTATTGAGATCGCAGGGCCCACTTCAGTCCCTGGGGAAGAGAAGCTTGAGATGAGAATAGGAGCAGGGCATTAACCCTACTCCATCTTGACAATATCAAACGGAGACGGGCAGGGTAGGTGGAAAGGAGAGCGCATGGCGAATACTGCCTCCGTTGCTCCCATGGGCATTCGACTCACCTGGCTCGATGGCATGAAGGGGATTGCGATCCTCTGGATTGTCTTTTTTCACTTCTTTGAACGATATGCAAAAAACCGATATCCATGGCCTTTGGACTCCGGCTATTTTTCTGCTTTCTTCTCGCAATGTGCACCAACCTCTCTGATCGATACGGTCAGCTGTGCTGTAGAAAGTTGCTTTGCGGCAGTTGCACTGGTTGGGTTTCATGCAGTCGCAGTGTTCCTGGTGTTGAGTGGGGTTGGCCTGACCTATGCCCTCGCCAAGACGGGAAACCCAGAGGATGGCTGGGCAGGGTGGTATCGTGGGCGGTTGCTGCGATTGTTCCCGATGTATTGGCTGGCCCACCTTCTCTACCTCATCTCGCCGTTTGTTGCACGGTACGAGCCGATCGATTATCGATTCATCCTGAGCTTCCTGGGCGATCGCGTCTATCCAGTCGAAACGATCTTTTATTACCTCAATCCTGCCTGGTGGTATTTCGGCCTCTTGCTGGAACTGTATCTTGTCTTCCCTCTGTTGTTCCGTCTGCTGCAGCGCCTCGGTCCGACCTGGTTTTTGATCCTCTGTGGCTTCATCACGTTGATGAGTCGCTACCTGTTGCTCGTTGTGATCCCCGTAAGCGGGTACTATGTCCAGGGCGCGTTCTTTGGGGCGCGACTGTGGGAATTTGCGTTGGGGATGGTCATTGGCCTTCTCTATCGCCGCCATCCAGCTATGGTTGAGCAACAGCTATTTTCTGGATCGACGCTGCTCGCTGGGGCAGTGCTCTACACCATCGGATTGTACAGCTATGAAACATTACTTTTCTATACAATGACCGATGCCCTTATTGGCACAGGACTCTTTGTCATTCTTGCGCACCTGGCGAAGTGGAGCGACAGACTTCCGCGAGTAGAAACCGTGGTGGCTTACGTTGGGGCATACTCGTATGGATTATATCTGCTGCACCAACCCTATGTCATCTACTTTGGTGACCGGATGAGGGGCTTGAGCTTGCCAGTGTTTGTCGTTCTGGCATGTGGGATTATTACTGTCATCACACTGTGTACGATTCCGTTGGAGCGATATGTGAACCAACTCACAAACCACTATCAGACCGGAAAAAAGAAAGCGCAGCTAGCAGTGGCCGGCTATCAACCGCAACCCGAGAAAATGCAGAGCAAAGTCTAAACAGTTCATGACTCTTCACTGACAACTGAGTACTGGGAACTAGGAACGAGCGAATGGATCTGATTACTTGGCAACTCAATGACGAACGCTTTCTCCGTGTCCTGGGCGGGATGATGGCGGTGAGTGAGCGTCTACAAAACTCTCTGCTCAAGGATGCGCCACCCCCGCAAGAAGACCTGGCTAGCGATGTAGTGATCAGAGCACTTGAATCGTTCGTGCGGAAGGGCAAGCTCCAGGTTGAGCGTGTATGCTATGCCGAGGGACGCGGTAATTTGATCGTGACCTATCCAGGCAAGACAAACCGCACCGTTGCTTTTGTCGGGGCGCATCTCGATGTGGTGCCGGCCAACCCAGCCGAATGGCAACGACCACCCTTTGCGTTGCAGGTTGAGGGGGACCGACTCTACGGTCGTGGAGTCACCGATTGCCTGGGGCATGTTGCCGTGCTGACCGATCTTTTTGCGCAGCTTGCGGAAACGGAGGTTGAGCTCGATCGCAACGTCGTTGCCGTGATTATCGCTAATGAAGAAATGTCCCGCGTGAGCGGCATCGGTATCGGCAAGCTGGTGAAAGAGGGCAAGCTTGCCCACCTCAAAGATGGGCCGCTCTACTGGCTCGACAGTGCCAATTTTGGCCCGACTATCGGGACCGCAGGGATGGCAACCTGGCGGTTAATCGTCGAAGGAAAGGCAGCGCATTCCGGCTTTCCTCATCAGGGCATTAATGCTGCCGAATTAGCATTCGAAGTGACCCGAGCGCTACAGGTATGGTTCTATCAGAATTACCCACCGCATCCGAAAGAGCATGAATACGGCTTTCTGGCTCCGTCATCACTGAAACCGACCCGGGTGCAAGTCGAGAACGACACCCTGAGCAAAATTCCAGCGAAGGCGGTGGTTGAAGGGGACATTCGTCTGACACCGTGGTATGCAGCGCAGGAAGTGAAAGAGGGAGCATTAGCGTTCATCAAGAAACTTGCTGTGCACCTCTTCCCAGCTCTGGGGCCGAGCCGGTACACACTTGATGATGCGAGAGGGTCGGTAACGCTTGAGATTGGCGCACCGACCGGCGGTATCGCCTGCGACCGTACATCTCCTGGCTACAGTGCGTTGGCTGACGCAATCGCTGCCATTCGCCCTGAGTCAAAACCGTTTGCCCTCACTGGCAGTTTGCCCTACGTGCGCTTTCTCCAGAACCATGGTTTTGATGTCCAGATTACCGGGTTCGGTCGTATGGATACCTATCACGCACCCAATGAGTTTGCTGAATTCTCGCATATGCGCGACGGCTTTCGTATTCTGTGTCACATTGTGGCGAGGTGTGGTTGAGTCATGAGCCCTCAGCTCTCAGCCGTCCGCCTGTTAGCCCAGAGGAGGGCGGAAAGACAAGAATCAGTATGAGGAAGGAAATAGTTTATGGGTGTTCCTCTCGCAGTAATCGGCACTCCAATTGTGGAACCTGGAGAGCCGACGCTGTTTTTGGCTCAGCAGATTGAGCAGACTCCTGGACTACGGTTCGCCGGACTCATGGGGTACGAGGGGCATCTCGTGTTTGTCCCGAATCAGATGGAACGTGAGCAACGGGTGCGTCAGGATATGCAGGCGCTTATTGATACCGTGAGTTTTCTGGAGTCTCGTGGCCTTCCAGTAGGCATTGTGAGTGCAGGAGGAACCGGGACCGCCATGATGACTGGATCGCTGCCTCGCATCACTGAGGTTCAGGCTGGTTCCTACGTCTTTATGGATGGTCGGTACAAAACGATCGAAGGAGTGGACTTCGACTGCGCCTTGACGCTGCTCACGACTGTGGTGAGCCGACCGAGACCGGAGCGGGTCATTGTTGATGCGGGGATGAAGACGCTCACGCACGAGTTTGGCCTGCCCCGCTTCAAAGGTCACGATGATCTTGAGCTGTTAGGCCTTTCTGAGGAGCACGGAACGGTGAAAGTCATAGACCCGGCAGTCGTCCTTCGCCCTGGTGACCAGCTGGAAATTATTCCCTCCCATGGTGATACCACGCTGAATCTCCACGAGTATTATTATGGCGTGCGTCACGAGCGAGTCGAAACGATCTGGTCGATTGCCGGACGAGGGAAAAGTCAATAGCGACAAATATTCCCGGTTTTCTGAACTGGAGAAGGAGGGATATTGCATTGTCCGTTCTTCACCGTTACCGTTCGTGGTGGACTGTGTAAGAATGTCACTCACCGCTTGACGGGGCACGCGGTGAGGTGAGAGAGAAAAATGAAGAGGGCAGGAAGGAGAGGCGATCGTGCGTAGTAAAGGCCGTGGGTTTTGGTTGCTTTGGGGTGTGGCGCTTTTAGGCGTGTCTGGCTGTACGGCATCTCCGGCAAAGAACAAAGGGATCTTATATGGTGCTTTAGCTGGGGCCGCAGTTGGCTCCGGAGTGGGCGTTGTCGTCGGGAACAATTGTTGTACACGCAACTCTGATTCCAAAGCCCATGGCGGAGTCATCGGCGCCGGAGCCGGTGCATTGATCGGCGGGACACTTGGGTATCTGATAGCGCAGGAAGAGGTTGCCCCCCCGCCACCCCCACCCCCGCCACCACCACCACCCCCGCCGCCCCCACCTCCGCCCCCTCCAGCTGAACCCCAGCGCATTGTGTTACGCGGCATCAACTTCGACTTCGATCGCGCCAATATTAAACCCGAGTTCGAGCCCGTAC
>CAZCWX010000462.1:0-18123 GCA_964502465.1 uncultured Enterobacteriaceae bacterium
CGACGGGGTCATCTGCTCGTCCCAGGCGACCTGACCATCATAATGGGTATGCACATCTACCCAGGCCGGGGTAACGAGGAGACCGGTTGCATCGATAGTCCTTTTGGCGCTGCCGAGGTTCTGACCAACGGCTGCAATACGCCCATTGGCAACCGCGACATCTCCGGTAAATGCAAGTTTCCCTGTTCCATCCACAATCTTGCCACCACGAATCAATACATCATGCATGCCTGTCCTCCTTCTTTATTTCAGCCTCAAATGAACCACAGATTGACCGAGGGAGTATAGCGTTTTGTCTCACGGCACCGCAACCGCTTGCTTCGACCTGTATGAAGAGCCGCGCTTTCCTCTCCGCAGTGCCGCCTTCGATCCCATTCGTGCATGCGCGTAAAAAGCCATCTAAAAAGCCATCAATGTCTTAATCCCTTGTTGCTGTCGTTCAAATAGTGTACAGAGGGATGAAATTACCCGCTTTTACTCCTCGTAAAGTACGCGTCCCGACCTGCTCGTTTTTCGGAAAGGACAAGGGTTGGAGTGAAAAGAAAGGAGCCCGTATGAAAGTCGGTATCCAAAACGTCTTTCAAGCCCACAAGGATTACAGTGATCGCGACATGTACAAGCACGAACTCCGTTTGCTTATCGAAGCGGAAGGGATGGGCTACGATATCATCTGGCCCGTAGAGCACCACTTCTTCGACTATTCTATGTGTCCTGACAACATGCAGTATCTGAGCTACATCGCTGCCCGCACCGAGCGGTTGGAACTGGCCACAGGCGCCATTATCCTCCCCTGGAACAACCCTATGCGGGTAGTCGAGAAGATGGTCCTCCTCGATCATTTGTCCGACGGGCGTGCGGTGTTAGGGTTGGGACGCGGGCTGTCGCGGCGGGAATACGGCGGGTTCGGCGCTAACATGTCAGAGGCACGCGATCGTTTTAATGAAGCCGCCGCCATCATTATTCAAGGGCTGGAGACTGGCTTCGTCGAAGCCAATACGACGTACTATAAGCAGCCACGCATCGAGGTGCGCCCACGGGCGTTCAAGAGTTTCAAGGGCCGGCGTTACATGGTGTGTATGTCTCCGGAATCTTTCTCGGTAGCAGCCTCGCTCGGGCTGGGCGCGATGATGTTCTCGCAGACAGCCTGGGAGAATGTCGCCCCGCTGCTCGAATCGTATCGCGAAGAGTACCGCCAGCACAACACGGGTGAGGAAGCGCCGCCGATCAGCATCGTGGACTTTGTCTCGTGCTTCCCGGATCGCAACACGGCTGAGGAAGTCGCCCGTCGTGGTATCGTTGGCTACTACTGGAGTTTAATGGAGCACTATCGGATGGACGACAGCGCCAACTTCGCCGAGACTGGCAAGTCCTACCAGCACTACGCCAAAGTGGCCGAGCAGATAAACGCCCTCGGTCACGACGCCGTTATCGAGGAATTCATCAGCTCGAACCTGTGGGGCACACCCGACATGATCTCAGCGAAGCTGCGCCATCGGCGGGAGGTGATCGGTGATTTTGAGGTCAACGGCGTCTTCAGCTATCAGAGCATTCCGTACGATCAAGTAGAGCAGAATATGCGCCTGTTTGCTAAGGAAGTGGCTCCGGAGGTCAAGAGCTGGCAGCGACAAGGCCGTCGCCAGGCGGTGGATGTGCGTCCTTCAGCCGCCACTGTGGCTGCGAAGTAAGAAGATCATTTTTGCAGAAAAGAGTCGGGCTGCTCACAACTCACCAGTGTAGCAGCCCGCCGGTTCCAGAAAAGTGCAACCGGTCTTGGTCGATAGCAGCGGCTTCTCCGCTCATCTGGCCATCGCAGACCCCTTCCACGAACGGGCCCCCTCCCTTTTTCAACAGGCGCAAGCTGAACAGCGACGGTTAGCGGACATCTTGTTACAGCGGGGTTAATCGGTATATTGTGGCGGCATCGACGCCTCGTCTGGTCGGCTGAGCCTCTACAGCAGGAGATACACAGCATGATCGATTTACATTACTGGCCCACCCCTAACGGTAAAAAGGTGACCATTCTATTGGAAGAATGTGGCTTACCCTACAACCTTGTGCCCTGCAACATCGGCCGCGGAGATCAGTTCCAAGCCGAGTTTCTCAAGATCTGCCCGAACAACCGCATGCCCGCCATGGTGGATCATGAGCCACTCGGTGGAGGCGAACCGATCAGCATCTTCGAGTCCGGCGCCATCATGATGTACCTCGCCGAGAAAGTGGGACGGTTTTACCCCCAGGCCGTGCACGATCGCTACGAGGTCAACCAGTGGATTATGTGGCAGATGGCCAACCAAGGTCCCAAAAGCGGCGAGTGTGGTCATTTTCGCCGCTTGGGAGCCGACCAAGGCGATCAGTCCTATGCGGTGCGGCGGTTCACCGATGAGGTCAATCGCCTGTATGGTGTCCTCAATAATCGTTTGTATGACCGGCCCTATCTGGCCGGAGAGGCGTACACGATTGCCGATATGATTTGTTACCCTTGGACGGTCCATTGGGAAGCCCAAGGCCAGGACCTCAATGAGTTTAAGTACTTCAAACGTTGGTTCGAGGAATTGTCCGCGCGCCCTGCCGTGCAAAAGGGCATGGCGGCGGGAAGTGAGTGGGCGGAAGATTTTTCCAAGCTCCCCAAGGAAGAGCTGGAGCGCCGCCGCAAGTTGCTCTACAACCAGCGAGCCAGACCGGCACCGGCCTAGCCGATTCTCCTCCTCGGCTCCCGCCCTGTCTCACTTGCCGCGTCGTGCAAGAGCAGGACGGCGGAACGGACGACTAGCCTATGGGTGCTATAATACGTGAGACGGACTGGCAACCTCAGCAAGGAAGAGGAAGAAGGCAACGACGACGAAGTGCTAGCCTCTTAGGACTGCTGTGCGGGGTGCTCCTCTCGGCTGCCGCCTACGCCGATGAGACCGCCTACGTTCAGGACCTTGCAATCTGGCGGACCGACTACGCGCGACGCTTGCAAGGAGAAGAGGGATGGCTCACGGTGGCAGGCCTGTATTGGTTAAACGATGGGGAAAATCACGTAGGAACTGACCCTACCAATGACATCGTGTTGCGCGCCGGCTCAGCGCCGCCGCACGTGGGTGTCTTTGCGTTCCGCCAGGGTACAACCACATTCCACGCCGCAGAGGGAGTGGAAGTCAGACAACAGGGAAGAGCCGTACGCTCCACCACGCTCGTGCCTGGTCCTGGAACCAGCGCCACACCTGCGGATGCACTTGTTGTGGGTACGCTCACCCTGTGGTTACACCAGAGTGGAGAGCGTTTTGCCGTGCGGATCCGAGATCCCCAGAGTCCGATGCGCACGGAATTCACGGGTTGCAAGTGGTTTCCGGTCAACCCGACGTATCGAATCATGGGGCGCTTCTTGCCGTACGACACCCCGCAGAACGTGAGCATGCCAAACATCATGGGCGACCTGGAACACTACACCAGCCCGGGGGTTATCCAGTTCGAGTTTCAGGGACAGGAACTCCACCTGCAGCCGGTGTCAACGGGGACGGACCGGTTGTTCTTTGTGTTTCGCGACCAGACGAGTGATCGGGAGACCTACGGGGCAGCGCGTTTCTTGGTCACGGACGGACCACGAGACGGGCAGGTGCTCCTGGATTTCAATAAGGCAGTCAATCCGCCTTGCGCATACAATCCCTTCACGACATGTCCTTTACCACCGAAAGAAAATCGCCTGTCGGTCCGTATCGAGGCAGGAGAGCTGAAATACAAATAACGTGCGGAAGCTCGGCCGCTGAGATTGGTCACACACGAAGTTTCAGGTGATGCAGGGAGAAGGCAAGAAGAATTCCAGTGAGCCCGCCGACCTGGCCAATCCACAAGCTCAATATCTACTACGACTTCCCCGTCAGTTCTTTTCGTATACTCTTTGCGCCTGCGACCAATGCGGCGAGCTTCGCTCGCGCCAGCCCGCGGGAGGAGGCCGAGAAGCCGCAGTCACAGGTGAGGTACAGTTTCTCTGGCCTCACGTGTTTCAGCACGGTATGAATGCGTTCAGCCACATCTTCAGGCGTTTCCAGGTACATCGACTTGACATCGATGACTCCAGCCGCCAGTTCGCGGTCGCCGCCATACTGGCTCCATAGCTCTACTTCTGCCATTTCGCGGTTGGCAAATTCTAAAGCGAACTGTTCGGCTTTCGCCTCTAAAATCCCAGGGAACAAAGGTCTGTACGTCCGCTTCATCGCAGGTCGTCCCTGATTATTGCCAAAGCAAATATGCAGGGCAATCTTTGCCTGTACTCCTTCAACTGTCTTATTGAAGAGCTTCACGGTTTCAGTCACTGGCACATGAGGGGTGCGTCCGGCAGCCGAGGGCTCATCGACTTGAATGAATGTTGCGCCAGCTGCGACTAACTGACGTAACTCGCGATTCACCAACTCAGCCAGGTCATACAATAACGGCAGATAATCCCCGTCCGGATAACCACTTTTTGGTGTAATCGGTAACGCCAGGGTGAGAGGTCCTGGACAGCAGATCTTGAGAGGTTTGTCAGTTAAAGTGCGGACATAGGTGTATTCCTGTACCAAGCCAAAGCCATCTGGTGCGCTGACTCGCTCGACCGTCTCAAATCGTGGTGCACTGTCGTAACTCACCACCCCAAGCTTCCGTTGTGCAGGAATGAGTTTTAGTCCCGACAGCTTTTCAACTACATTCCACAGGAAACGTTGACGGCGGATCTCACCATCGGTCAGGATATCAAGCCCGGCTTCTTTTTGATCCCAGACCGCAATTTTAATTGCGTCCTGGATTGCTTCTTCCGTGTCGGCTGGTCCGGCATCGCCTGCACGCGCAGCTCTGCGTGCGGCAAATAACCAGGAGGGCGAGGCATAGGACCCTACCCCCATCGTCGGCAAGAGGTCTAATTGCGTGCCGTTGAGGACTGGCATCGTATCATCTCCTTTATAGAGCCTCTGGAAACAGCGCTAACAGGTCAACTCCCTTTGGCGGCTTCCACGGACCGCGCACCATATACGTTTGCATCGTTTCGAGGCGAAAACCCAGCTTCATCAAATCACGAAAGATCTCGGTATGGCGGCTAGGCAGACGCATGCGTAACATCTTCCCCTGCTCGCTCTCGAGGGCGTGCGTAACTAAGGCCCGGAGGATCGCCGGTTCGGTCGCTGTAGCTGGGCCAAGAAATGTACCTCTGCCGGTACGAAGCAAGCACAGATATCCGGCGAGTTTTCCTTCGACAAGGCCGACGAGTTGTGGCGACTGGCTGAGGAAATAGTGCATATCCCGAGGTCGGGTAATACCAGTGAGCTTTGCATCAAGCGTGGCCACTTTGGCGGTATCACCAGCAGTCATTTCTCGGATGGTGATCCCGCGTGTACGTGCAGGTGCTTGTAAGTCTTGTCCGGCAAGGGACAGCACCGTCCCATAAGACACAAAGCCGAGCTTACTGTAGAGGGAGAACGAGGCGACATTGAAGGCATCTTGGACGAGACGCAGCGAAGGACAATGTCGCCCAGCCCGAATCACGGTCATCATGATCTCCTTGCCTACTCCCTTGGTTTGGCAGGCCGGATCGACTGTGATGGGACCAATGCCAGCAGTCTCCCCACGTAAATGCAGGAATCCTGAACCAACAATCTGCCCCCCTTCGACCGCGACAAAGCACTCTTGCGGTTCCAACCGCAGGTAGCCTCGAGCCAATCCAATGCCAACTTCCGGTGAAGGAAACGGTTGCGGAAAGCCATGCCGGGCGAAGACGTCGTTAAAGGCGGCGACGATCACCTCTCCTGCACGGGTGACATCTCGCTCTTCCATTCTGCGGACCATCAGTGTGGTTTCTATCACGTGTATACCCTGCCCCTCATCGAGATGCTTCTGCGCTCTTGTAGCAAAAAAGCCTCCTGGTGTCTCCCTGACTCAGTATCAACCTCCGAAGAGAGGTGCCAACTCAGTTCATCTCCCCTTTCCTCCCTTTTCCCGTTCAACCGTCCATGGTAACGTGTCGCCATTTCTGCCCTATTGTCCCAACACAGAAAGGAACAAGATGGAAACTGCTGGTGAACTTTCTCCTCCTGCTCGCATTCTTCTTGGTCCAGGTCCGAGTTGTGTCCATCCGCGCGTCCTCAAAGCGCTATCGACGCCGTTAGTGGGCCACCTCGATCCAGAGTTTGTGCGCCTGATGGAGGAAACCAAAGCATTACTCCGATTCGTCTTTCAGACCAAGAATACCCTCACACTGCCGATCTCTGGCACTGGCAGCGCCGGTATGGAAACCTGCCTGGTGAATATCCTGGAGCCTGGGGACGAAGCGATTGTTGGGGTCAATGGGGTTTTCGGCACCCGGATGGTTGACATTGTCGAACGCTGTGGAGGTAAGCCCGTTGTCATAGAAGCGCCCTGGGGCAATGTCTTCACCCCTGAACAGGTGCAAAACGCGCTCAACCGCTGCAGCCGGCCGAAAGTAGTGGCATTGGTGCATGCAGAAACCTCGACCGGCGCCTGGCAGCCACTCGAAGACATCTCACCGGTCGTTCATCGTGCAGGAGCGCTCTTCCTCGTGGATGCGGTGACCTCTTTGGGGGGGTGCCCGCTGCAAGTCGATGCCTGGGGTATCGATGTCTGCTATAGCGGAACGCAGAAATGTCTCAGTTGTCCTCCGGGTCTTGCGCCGGTGACCCTCAATCAAGCTGCTCTTGATGTCATTCGCAAGCGAAAGTCTAAAGTACAAAGCTGGTACCTTGATCTCACTATGATCGAGCGATACTGGGGTGAGGAACGTGTCTATCATCACACCGCCCCTATTTCGATGAACTATGCTCTCCGCGAGGCGCTCCGGTTGGTACAGGAGGAAGGGCTGGAAACTCGCTTTCGCCGCCATCAACAAAACCATTTGGCCCTTGCCGCCGGACTGACTGCGCTCGGTATTCCTCTCGTAGCCCAAGAAGGTCATCGGCTCTGGACGCTGAACAGCGTCAGCATTCCGGATGGCGTCGATGATGGTGCTGTACGTCGTCAACTCCTGGATGAGTATAATATCGAGATCGGTGCTGGCCTGGGTCCGCTGCGAGGTAGGGTCTGGCGCATCGGCTTGATGGGCGAATCCAGTACGCGGAGTAATGTCCTGCTCTTGCTCAGCGCTTTGGAAGAGATCCTGCAAAAGCAAGGGTATCGTTGTTCCCCTGGTGCAGGAGTCTCTGCCGCCCAGGCAGTGTATGCAGCAGCGTGAGGGATGGAAGTTGGTGGTTCGGCAACCTGAGGAACTGGTGAAACGGAAAGGTGGAAAACTGCGGGATAGAGGAGAAAGAGAATGGGGGAGTCGGTAGAGCGGAAGCTGAGTCGTTGGTCTTTCCCTTTCCCTGTTGTTCTCTTTCTCTTGTTTTCTCCTTCTCTCGTTCTCCCCCACGGCGGTAGCCGTCCCACTCCCCCTCCTCAGCTCGAACTGATTCCACCACAGCATGTCCCTGCTTTCCTCGATGACCTCGATCGTTCCTCACTGAAAACCGCTACGCTGCAGAGTCTGGCTGCGTTACAAAAGAAAGAGGATATGCAAACACTCGCTCTCGGTGAGGAACACATCCCGATCACTCGAGTACGCGCAAGCCTGGAGGCTTTCCTGATGTTACTCGAGAGTAACACTGAGCTATCCTCTCGCCTCACCCAGGAGTTTGCGGTCTACCGTGTGACCACGCCTGTCCTCTTTACTGGGTACTATGAACCAGTCCTCAAGGGGAGTTTGGTTCGCACCGAGCGTTACCGCTACCCACTCTATCGCCGCCCCGATGATCTGGTAGAGGTCGATCTGGCCGCATTTTTCCCTGAGCGTGCAGGGGAGAAGGTGTACGGCCGCGTAGAAAACGGCAAGCTCTTCCCCTACTTTTCTCGAGCGGAGATCGACGGACAAGGCGTGTTTGAGGGGAAGCGCTACGAGCTTGCCTGGGTAGACGACCCGGTGGCGCGCTTCTTCCTGCACATTCAGGGTTCTGGCCAAATCCAATTACCAGACGGTACTCGGCTGCGTATCGGGTACGCTGCTACCAATGGGAAACCCTACACCAGCATTGGCAAAGTCCTGCTGCAGCAGGGCAAGCTTCGTTCCGGTCAAACCTCAGCACCAGAAATCCGACGCTACCTCTACGCTCATCCAACCGAGCAAGACCTCATATTCTTCCACAACTCACGCTATGTGTTCTTCCAACCAGTTCCTGACGGTCCACGAGGCAGTCTGGGCGTGCCGCTTACACCTGGCCGTTCGCTCGCCACTGATCCGCGCATCTACCCTTCAGGTGCTCTCGGATTCCTCCGTACCAGAAGACCGGTAGTGGATCAGAACGAGCACGTGACCTGGCAAGAATTCTCACGTTTTGTGCTATTCCAAGACAGTGGCGCCGCCATCACTGGCTGGACTCGGGCCGACCTGTTTTGGGGGAGTGAAGGAGGACGCGAAGCGGGATACATGGCCCAAGAAGGGGAGCTGTTTTTGTTGCTCAAGAAACCGTGAAGAGGCTTCTCACGACATCACGTAAAAGGTCGTTGTCCCAGATTGGCGTTTTTCCTCTCCCTTGGTTGCTCCCCTCGTTCCTATCTGCCACAATACTTTACTTCCTCAGGGGTAACTCGATATGACATCGGCTCCAGCAATTCCAACACTTGGTTTGCGTCACGTGGCGCTCAACGTCGCAGACGTTGCCGTTTCTGTTGCATTCTACTCCTCACTGTTCGGTATGGAGGTAGTTTGGCAACCTGACTCAGACAACGCCTATCTTTCCTCAGGCTGCGACAATCTGGCGCTGCATCGATCCCAACCAACTGGACAACAGCACAAGCAACGCCTCGACCATTTCGGTTTTATGGTCGAGCGACCAGAGGACGTAGATCACGCTGCCGCGGTTCTTGCTGCTCGGAGCATCCCGCTGCTGAAACCACCACGTACCCATCGTGACGGCAGTCGTTCCCTCTACTGCACCGATCCGGATGGGAACGTTATTCAAATTCTCTATGAGCCAACCCTCAGTGCCCAACGTTTTGCCTGAGGCTGCACCTGAGTCCGAGCATCGATTTTCTTTCTCGCGTCGGGTGGCTGCGTGGGCAGTACACGCCTATACGGCGTCAGGAACTGTCGCAGGATTTCTTGCGTTGCGTGCAACATTTTATGGCAACGCACGTGAAGCGTTTGTGTGGATGTTAGTCGCAGTCCTGATCGATGCGACTGATGGCGCCCTTGCAAGAGCGGTTGAGATCAAACGCGTGTTGCCGTGGTTCGACGGGGCAAAGCTCGACGATATCGTCGATTACTTTACGTTTGTCATTGTTCCTGTTGCCTTCCTCTACTCCATGCACCTATTGCCAGCCTCTGGGACACTGTTTTTTATAGCCCTGCCGCTGCTGTCCAGCGCCTATGGGTTTTGTCAGGCGGCAGCCAAAACCCCAGATTTCTTTTTTACCGGTTTCCCGTCTTACTGGAATATTATTGCTTTTTATCTGTATGCGGGTCAGACACCAGTGTGGTTCAATGGGGCACTGATCTGCATTCTCTCCGTCTTTGTCTTCATCCCCATCCGTTACGTTTACCCAACTCGTACAGTGCCGTTTCGACATCTTACTAATGCGTTAGGAGCAATCTGGGTCATTGTGCTGCTGATTCTCTTAGGACAACTGCCCACTCCCCATCCGTGGCTCTTCCTTTTCTCTCTGTATTACCCTCTTTACTATACCGTGCTGTCGTTCTATCTCCACGCCACTGCGCGAAGAACTCCTCCAAGCGGTTGACAACCGCCGGAAAAGACACACATTAGCAAAGAAGTTTGTATATTGGGGAGCAAAGCCTCTATGGAAGCTGCACAAGATCGTTTAGAAAAAGCCGTTCACCTTCTCCAACAAGCGTATCGCGCGCAAATGGAAGGCAGTCTCGTTGATGCGATCCGTCTGTACAAAGAGTCGATTCACGCGCATCCAACCGCTGAGGCATACACATTTTTAGGCTGGACCTACAGTTTTCTTGGCCGTTATGAAGATGCTATTGCCGAATGTAAAAACGCGATTGCCACAGACCCCGATTTTGGCAACCCCTACAATGACATTGGCTCGTATCTTATTCAGTTAAAAAAGTGGGATGAGGCGATTCCCTGGCTCGAACAGGCGACTACTGCGAAACGCTACGAGCCACGGCACTTTCCCCATGCTAACCTGGGACGACTCTACTTGGCCAAAGGTGACCTGTTACAAGCTGCGCGTGAGTTTGGCAAGGCTGTGGCAATCGAACCTCGTTATCTCTCCGCGCGTAGAGCCCTTGCCGCGCTGTCTGCACAGCTGAATTAACAACTGGAATTCATGGTAGGGGGGGCGTACAGCTGTAACCCCTTCTCCCCGATATAAGTTATAGAGCGGCCTTGCCCTTGTAGGTGAACGCGGAGTTGCGGGAGATGACGAAGAGGCTGGAAATCTTGGAGAGATCGGTGGTGATGTCTTCAGTGATCCCATCGCTAAAGTAGTCTTGCTCAGGGTCATTGCTCATATTGATAAAGGGCAGGACGATGATGGAGGGTTTGTCAGGCAGTGGCAACGACCGGGCGCTTTCATTACTCCTCACTTGCGCGGTAGCAATCGCCTTTGGCCCTATCACCTGATACACCCGTACCGGCTTGACAATGTTCTTTAGAACCTGCTCCCCCAGATCCTCACACGCTAATGCCAGCCGACTCTTGATCTGATCGTAGACCATCTCGGAGACGCAAATCCCCCCTGCCTCAGCGAGGCCTTCTATCCGTACTGCCACATTGATCCCCTCGCCGTGGATCTGCTCTCCCTCAACCACGATCTCCCCCAGATTAATGCCCATGCGAAACTCGACCTTCCGCTCAGCAGGGACCTCAGCATTCTGGACCTTGAGTTCGCGCTGCATTTCGACGGCACCCTGCACGGCCTCGACTACGCTAGGAAATTCTGCCAACAGACTGTCTCCTCGGGAACCGACTGCTCTACCTCCGTACTGGCGCACCAGGGCCTGCATCATCTCCAAGTGAGAGGAGAGAAGGCGCAAGGTTGCCGGCTCATCTTCACTAATGAGGCGGCTATAGCCTTGCACATCGGCATGAAGGATCGCGGCGAGCCGCCGCTCGACTTTTCTATTTGCATAGCATTGCCCCTGGTGTAAGGCCGATTCTAGGACGAGGGGGAAGTAGGTGTCAATCAAGAAAGGTAATCCCAGCAAAAAACCGACTTGTTGCCAGTCCCAAGAGAGTGTTAAATACGCCGGATAGGATTGATGAGATTGAAATCGCCCAAGGAGAGAAACCAATGGCTCTGTTGCCGGTCTTGCTCATCTGTTTAACCGCCCTCGGGCTTGCCTATGTGCTGTATGGCAAGCTAGTGGTCTCGCGGTTCTATAAGCTCGATTGTGATGCGCCGACCCCGGCGACCTTATATCAAGATGGTCAGGACTATGTGCCTGCCAATCGGTTCTATCTCCTGGCGCAACACTTTTCTGCTATTTCGGCTGCTGGCCCTATCTTCGGTCCTATTATTGCCGGCCTCATGTTTGGCTGGTTTCCCGCGCTCCTGTGGATTGTGTTTGGCTGCATTTTTATTGGGGCTGTGCACGATTTTTCCACCCTCATCGGTTCAGTACGGCACAAGGGGTCTTCTGTTGCCGAAGTCGTTCGCCTACACATTGGTGCTCGGGCCTTTTATCTGTTTCTTGGGTATATCTGGCTTTCCCTCGTCTACGTATTAACAGCCTTTACCGATGTTACCGCCAGAGCCTTTACCAATAACGTTCCAATTTTTGGGCCGACTGGTGAAAAAATCGGCACTATTCTTGGTGCTGGGACAGCTTCGAGCAGCGTCATGTACCTTGGTCTGGGGATTGTATTGGGCGCCGCGCTCAAACTTCTTGATCGCAGCTCACCAGAAAAGGATGGATACCGATCCGGCAGGACACATTTGGTCCGACAAGCACTGCTGCTCGGATCTCTTGTCTTGGTTGGCGTCGTGATTTGGGGAGGACAATCTCTCCCCCTTTCGCTGACTTCTCGTGATCCAGTACGTACGTGGTCATACCTGATTCTGATCTATTGCGGCGTAGCGAGCATCCTGCCAGTGTGGCTTCTGCTCCAACCCCGTGGATTTTTGGGCGGAGCCTTCCTGTACACGATTTTACTCGGCGGGTTGGTTGGGTTACTGTTAGGCGGATTCCAGGGCAGTCTTGCCCTGCAGTATCCGGCCTATCTTGGTTTCTCCAATGAGAAGATCGGACCGCTTGTGCCTTTTCTTTTCATTACCATTGCATGCGGAGCTTGCAGCGGATTCCACGGCATGGTTTCGAGTGGGACCACCAGTAAACAATTACGTTGTGAGTGTGATGCTCCAATGATTGGGTATGGAGGTATGCTCCTCGAAGGAGTGATTGCATTACTGGCATTGTCTTGTGTGATGGTGCTGATCCCAGGGACCAGCGGCGGGATGAATCCAGACGCGGTCTTTGCCTCGGGAATAGGCAAATTTCTCAGTTTTCTGGGGATTCCTTTATCCTTCGCAGTCAGTTTTGGCATGCTGGCATTTGCGACGTTTGTATTCGATACCATTGATGTAACGACCCGTCTGGGGCGATATTTGTTGCAGGAACTCTTCGGCTGGCGCACGCTGACAGGTAAAACAGTGGCAACCCTATTCACTCTTTTTGTTCCTGCCATCCTCCTAGCAGTGGCGATTCCTGGACCAGACGGTAAGCCCATCCCTGCCTATTTGTCAATCTGGCCCGTCTTTGGTGCGAGTAACCAGTTACTGGCTGCGCTGAGCCTGCTTGGCCTGTTCGTCTGGTTGATCCGTCGGGAACAGCAGCGGCGGGCGATCTTTTTGGTTGGAGCACCGATGGTGTTTATGATGACCATGACCCTGTGGACGCTCTTGCTGATCATTCACCGATGGGTCAGTGGGATTGAAGCTGGCAGTCGGTCGCTCTTTGATCCCGTGGGGATCGCAAGTGTCTGTCTTGTAGCACTTGCCGTGGGCTTGATATATGAAGGGGTAAACGTCCTGAGGCGGCCTTTGGATGCCTCTCCTGGTCTTGAGCCTGACCTGGCGCGATAAGACCAATTCGCTGTTCAAGGATTGCTCTGAGCCGTTCGAAGGACGAATGAAAGAGGCGAAATAACCACAGCGAAAAGGAACGGTATTATCCCCGCTGCAGCAGGTCGTACCAATAAAAGGCAGTCACAACTAGTGCATGGGTGATCCTGCCTTGGCGGACTAAGTCCGAGAGTTGGGTAGCGGGGACCAGCGCGACTTCCGTTTCTTCGGTGGTGTCAAATTGGGTTGCAAAGCGCTTTTCGACATTCCGTGCCAGAAAAGTGTGGCAGCGGTTGCCCTGGATGGCTGGGTTGGGATGAATGGAACCGAGAGGGATAATGTCATCAGAATCGTACCCTGTTTCTTCTCGCATCTCACGCCGCGCTGCGTGCAGAGGGGAGGGGTCATGAGGGTCAACCATGCCGCCGGGGATCTCTAGCGTGATATCATCGATGCCATGGCGATATTGATGAATCAGGACAACCTGATTATCAGGAGTGATCGGCACAATGTTGACCCACTCGCCGCTGTCGAGCACGAAGAAATCATGCTCCTGTCCATCGCGAGGAGAGCGGTTACGGTCCTTGCGCAGTGAGAAAATGCGACACGTGTACAGCGTTTCAGAGTCAATACGCTGCCAGGGTTGGATACTTTTCTGTGAGCGGTCAGCCATCAGCGGTCAGCTTTCAGCTTGTGGAATGCCAATCCGAAATCTCATCTTCTCGAACTCAGAGCGAATTGCTCATAGCTCTTTAAAATAACCGCCTATATTCGATCGCCGGACAGCGATCCATCACCACCGTGAGCCCTGCCGCTTGAGCCTTACAAGCAGCAGGCTCGTTGATCACGTCAAGTTGGAGCCAGAGAATTTTCGCTCCTACTGCTATCGCATCATCAACGATCTGATCGACAAATTCCGGCCGGCGAAACACATCGATCATCTCCACCGGTTCTGGAATGTCACGGATCGTCGCGAAGCACTGTTCTCCCAGAACTTCCTGACAGCCAGGATTCACAGGGATGACTGTATGACCTTTGGCTTTCAGTAACGCAGCGATGCGGTGGCTATCACGGTTTGGGTCAGGCGAGCAGCCGACAACCGCGATCGTGCGAGGGGTTGCTAAGATCTTACGGAGCTGGGCATCAGCGGGATTCTTGAAGGTATTCATGAGATAGTCTTAACAGATCGTCGAAAGACTTTTCCAGACAGCGCTGGATTTCGTTCATACGAGCGCGGAATATTTCTTCCCCTTGCATGGCCGGATCGTCAATGTCTCCTTCTTCGCCGGCAAACTCTCGCAAGGTGAAAATATATTTTCCGGCCGCTTCAGGATACGCGTCGAGCATGCGTTTCTGCTCGTGTGTCATCGTGAGGATAATGTAAGCTTGCTCGATCAAGTGACGGTGTCGTTTCAGATCGGTCGAGAGGAAGTCTTCTTCACGGAGGTAAATGTCAACTTCGCGGAGCACAAGTCGGGCATCGAGCGAGGCCAGCATCCCATCACGTGCATAGATAGCAATACCACCAGATCTGACGTCGATATGATCGATCCCCTGCTTTGTCAACATTTTCTCAAGCAGAGCGTGAGCGATCACACTTCGACTGGTGTTCGCGTGACAAACGATAAGAACTCGGCAGGCAGATTTTTGCTTCACAAAATGTCCAGCTTGCTGGTCGGAGGGTGGGTGGGGAGAGGTTGTTGACCTCCCCTCCCCCTAGCCTGTGCCCCACCATAATGCCTCCCCCCTACCCATAAGACAGCAGGAGTAGATCTGGCTTAACCAGCATCACTCTACTGCTTCAGGGCGCGAAAGACTTCGTTAATGGTTTCTTTCTTAGTCAGGCCTTTCGCCAGTTCAGCTGTGACTTTGGGGCCCAGCTCTGCTGGATCCCAATCTCCTTTCTTCACAACTGTTGCGACTGAGTGCCAACCTTGCATGAGCCAGACACAGCCACCGCCAACGCGGAAGACCTCACCGTGCACGGTTGCCGCATCGTCACTCGCAAGCCACACCACAAGCGGGGCGACATGGTGTGGGCTAAAAAAGTCGAATTCACCTTCTTTGGCTTCCATGACTGCTGCGGTTTGTGGTGTGGCATCAACGGTGAGCCGAGTGCGGGCCATTGGTGCAATCGCGTTGGCAGTAACCCCATATTTCTGCATTTCTGCATCGACAATGATGGCCATGGTGGCCACTGCCGCCTTCGCTGGACCATAGTTCGGTTGCCCAGCATTGCCAAGCAGGCCAGCATCAGAGGAGGTGTTAATCACACGGCCGTTCAGCACATTGCCGATTTTGTGCTGCTCACGCCAATATTCGCAGGCGTGACGAGCGCAGTTGAAGGTGCCTTTCAGATGCACATTTATGACCGCGTCCCATTCGTCCTCGCTCATATTGAAGATCATCCGGTCACGCAAAATTCCGGCATTGTTGACCAGGATGTTTAATTTCCCAAAGGTATCGCTTGCACATTCGATAATGCGTTTGGCTGCTTTGAAATCAGCAACACTCTCGTAGTTCGCAACGGCCTCTCCACCTGCAGCCTTGATTTCGTCTACAACGAGCTGAGCCGGTCGGGTATCAGCCCCGGTCCCATCAAAATGTCCACCGAGGTCATTTACCACAACCTTCGCCCCGTGTTTGGCTAACAAGAGTGCTTCCTCGCGACCGATACCGCGCCCGGCTCCGGTGACGATCGCGACCTTCCCGTCCAGTAACATGGCTGTTTCTCCTTATGAGATCAGGGGGATTTTGAGTCCCTTTTCTCTGCCTGAGAAACGGGCTTTTGTCAAGGAGAAAAAAGCCGGCGACTGAACTACGGTCAGGCAAAAGGGGGCAGGTTCGAACCTGCCCCTTGCTGGGCAAATGCTCGGTTATTCTAAGTTTTGTCTAGTTGGGGCGCCGCCGTGGGCGGCGCATTCCAGAAGGGACAGCCCCTGCCCCGTTATCCTGCTAAAGAACTGACGAGACACGCTATTAGACGTCGTAGTACAGGACAAACTCGTATGGATGTGGGCGCAAACGCAGAGGATCGACTTCCTTGGCGCGTTTGTACTCAATCCAGGTTTCGATGACATCTTCAGTGAAGACATCGCCTTTCACCAAGAACGCATGATCTTTTTCTAGCGCCTGCAGCGCCGCATCGAGCGATCCGGGTACCGAGGGCACATGGGTGAGTTCTTCAGGGGTCAAGGCGTAGATGTCTTTGTCAAGAGGATCGCCTGGGTTCAGTTTGCGTTCAACCCCGTCAAGGCCAGCCATAAGCATAGCAGAGAAGGCGAGGTACCCGTTACAAGAGGGATCAGGAAAACGTACCTCGATGCGTTTGGCCTTTGGGCTTGGAGAGTACATGGGAATACGTACCGCAGCCGAGCGATTGCGGGAGGAGTAAGCGAGGTTCACTGGTGCCTCAAAACCGGGTACCAGTCGCCGGTAGGAATTCGCCGTTGGCGCGACAAATGCACAGAGGGCTGGAGCATGGGTAAGGATGCCAGCGATATAATGCATGGCGAATTCGCTCATGCCGCCGTACCCATCGCCAGCAAATAACGGTTTCTCGCCTTTCCATACGGACTGGTGAGTGTGCATACCCGAACCATTGTCGCCAAAGATGGGCTTGGGCATAAAAGTGGCGGTTCTGCCATGGCGTTTGGCGACATTCTTGACAATGTATTTGTACCACTGCAGCGCATCGGCCATTTTTACCAGCGACATGAACCGCATATCGATCTCGGCCTGTCCCGCAGTCGCCACTTCGTGGTGATGTTTCTCAATACGGATCCCCACTTTTTCCATCAACTGGGTCATCTCTGTGCGGATGTCCTGCTGTGAATCCAGCGGAGGGACAGGAAAATATCCTTCTTTATAGCGGGGCTTATAGCCCAGATTTGGGCCTTCGTTTTTGCCAGAATTCCAGACTCCCTCGACTGAATCGACGTGGTAATAGCCCTCATGCTGGTTCTGGTCGAAGCGAATATCATCAAAGATGAAAAATTCCGGCTCTGGACCGAAATAAGCAACGTCTCCCATCCCACTCGCTTTGAGGTAGTTTTCAGCCTTGCGAGCGATGTTGCGGGGATCGCGCGAATAGTCTTCTTTGGTGATCGGATCAACGATATTGCAAAGCAGACTCAACGTCGGCACCGCACAGAACGGATCCAGCACTGCAGTCGTGGGATCCGGGATCACGAGCATGTCAGAAGCGTTGATCGGTTGCCAGCCACGGATTGATGACCCATCGAACCCGAGTCCTTCCTCGAAGAGGGCTTCGTCATACTCAGTGAGCGGGATGGTGAAATGCTGCCATGTCCCAATCAGATCCATGAACTTGAGGTCCACGACCTCAGCATGTTGTTCGCGCGCTATGCGAACGGCCTCTTTGGGGGTCATAACCTGCTGTCCTCCTTCGCTAGAATGCAATTCTTACACTGCGTCTTCGCCCCGCTCACCGGTGCGGATGCGTACCACTTCGTCAACCGCAATGACGAAGATTTTGCCGTCGCCGATACGGCCCGTGCGGGCCGCTTTTTCGATGGTCTCGACAACCTGGGCGACCATGTCTTCGCTGACAATAATTTCGAGTTTCACCTTGGGGAGAAAATCAACAACATACTCAGCCCCTCGGTATAACTCGGTGTGTCCTTTTTGGCGACCGAAGCCTTTGACTTCACTAACTGTCAAGCCACGAACACCAATGGCGTTTAAGCTTTCTTTGACCTCATCAAGCTTGAAGGGCTTGATGACAGCCTCGACTTTTTTCATGCCTTTCATAGAGACGAACCTCCTAGGCCTCTCTAGAGCAAAACCGTTGCGTTGTAAAGCGGATTTTGCTGGGCTATGGCTGCCGCGTTCCAGATTGCAGGCTGGTCGTTAGGGGTGCTCTCCTTTGCAGAAAGTTGTTATAGTCCTTGAAGAGCAGCAAAACTGATGCCAGAGGGGAAATGCAGAATTCATATATTTCTTCATGGAGACAAGTCGAACGCACGGCCCTACCGGCGAGTTTTTGCCTAGTTTCCGAGCAGAGCCGCCTTTTTAAGCAGCAGGAAAAAGGACTTATTTCCCCAGGGTGAATTTTGGTTCCTGCCCTTT
>CAZCWX010000463.1:0-9781 GCA_964502465.1 uncultured Enterobacteriaceae bacterium
GGTCTATGCCACAATCACATGCTCTTTGGTGATAATAAATGGCAGCCTACCCGCATCAATGAAATTGACTTCGTCAGCGCGTGTACGAGCATACTCCGGCGTGGTCGCAGACACCCGCATCGCTTGCGTATCGTCGAACCACGTTAACGCCACCCCATCATACGCTGGGGTCTTGCCGCTCTGATAGATCGATTTCCGCGTGTGACTCTGGACATACCGGCGCACGACCGGGATCGACGCGCCGAGTGGACCGTGCACCTCATGCCAGTGTCGCTGAAATGCCTCGATCGACATCCCCGGTTTGTGAGTCACAAACTCAATGTTTTTGACCCCGCCTGGAGGAATCGGTCCATCTTTGATGACGTGCTCCTCGGTAATGATTGAACCCATCGTCGAAAGGTCAATAAAATTTGGCTCGTCGGCTCGTACTGCCGCATATTCTGCGGTCTGAGCAAGCGCACGCATCGCCTGGGTGCCGTCAAACCAAATCTCAGCCACACCATCGTAGGCAGGTTCACCCTTGCGGTAGCCAGACAGTAGGGTATGGGATTGCACGTATTTGCGGATGCCAGGCATCCTTACCACAATCTCAGCATGCGTGGTGCGCCAGTAGTTGTGAAAGGCTTCCACTGACATCCCGGGCTTCCGCTTGAAGAACGCGACCATTTTGACCATAGCACCCCTCCTTATTCTTCTGATAAGACTCCTTTGTAGATATGCGCTTCATTGTCCACAATCAACCGGCAGCAAGCACTCGTCCGTTTGTGCGGATGTCAGCAAAAGCGTATAAAGACGAAAACGTAAAATGCAACGAGCAATGAGGAGTGCAACGTAAAACGGGATAAACAAGAGGAGTGTTCTTGTCTGCTCCTGGCGTTTTACCTTGTACGACTTACGTTTTGCGTCTACGCTTCAGGTTGTACGTTTCCACGAGGAGGGACAAATGGATTTCCAATATACGCCAGAACAAGAAACCTATCGTGCGGAGGTACGGAGTTGGGTGCACGCCCACCTCCCCCCAGATCTGTGTGTAGATGATGCCAGAGATGAACGTATCGCTCCGGACCGCAAGACCTTCGAGCGTCGTCGGGAGTGGCAGCGTACCATGCATACCGCCGGCTGGGTCGGCATTGCCTGGCCGAAGCAGTACGGTGGACGCGGGACAAGCCTGATGGAGCAGGTGATTTTTGATGAAGAATATAATCGAGCACGGGCTCCGGTGCTGCCAGGGTACTCGGGTATCGCTTTGTGTGGTCCGACCCTGATGCAGTGGGGCACAGACGAGCAGAAGCAGCGTTTTCTGCCGCGGATATTGAGCGGTGATGATATCTGGTGTCAGGGTTATTCAGAGCCCGGTGCCGGTTCTGATTTGGCTGGTCTGCAAACTCGCGCCGTTGATATGGGTGACTTTTTCGTCGTCAACGGCCAGAAAGTATGGACCTCGGGCGCCCAGTATGCCGACTGGATGTTCATGCTGGTGCGCACCGACCCCAACGCTCCTAAGCATAACGGCATCAGCTACTTGCTGGTCGATATGAAGACCCCGGGAATCACTGTGCGTCCGTTAGTCCTGATGAACGGGCATGAACACTTTAACGAGGTGTTCTTCGAGGACGTGCGGGTGCCGAAGGTGAACCTGGTGGGGCCGCAAAACGAAGGCTGGAAAGTTGCGGTCACGACCTTGATGTTCGAGCGGAGCATCGCTGGGGGTGGGAATTACAAAGAGCAAATCCAGCGGTTAGCCGCACTGGCCAAACAGGTTCAGATCAACGGCAAACCCGCGTGGGAACAGAGTTGGGTCCGCCAAAAACTGGCGCACCTGTACATTGAATGCGAAAGCCTAAAGTATACCCGTTTCCGCACCCTCACCCGCCAGCTGAAGGGACTTCCACCCGGGCCGGAAGGATCAATGCTCAAGCTCGGTGGATCTGAACTCGGCGTGCGCATCGCCTATTTCGCCAGCGAACTGCTTGGTGCCAGTGCGATCGTCAATGAGCCCACGGAGTTTGTCCCTGATGCCCCGCGCTGGTTTAATCGCGTACTGAGCGCCCGACAGTACACCATCGCTGGCGGCACCAGCGAGATTCAACATAACATCATTGGGGAACGGGTGTTGGGGCTCCCGAAAGGGTAAGCGACCAGACCTTCTGGCAAAGAGCTTGCCTCAGCACCGCAATCTTGACGACCCTCCACCAATCTGCCACCATGCAGCCCATGATTGGCAATCGTCCGTTTACCCCATTATGCTGGTGGTGGCTGCCCTGACAGGCGGCCCGGACGTCGTACGAAGAAAGTCAACGGAGCCGCCTTTTACGAGGCGGCTCTTGTTTTTTCAGGACCGCCGCCTCAGAGTAAGAGGTTGCGGTCCTGCTGTTTTGCAGGGTCCGGCTCTCGCAATGTGGAGGAAGAACCTATGCCCAGCAGAACAGCCGCCGTCCCCAGCGCCGAGACGTACCACAGCCAGGGTGGCATCATCATTCGTCGGATCGTCGAAAGCATTCCCGTCGAAGATGCGATCGAACCCATTATCGATGCGCTCGACAGCTACCCAGGCGTGCTTCTTGCCTCGAGTTATGAGTACCCAGGCCGGTACACTCGCTGGGACATGGGCTTTGTCAATCCGCCGCTCATGCTCGTCTCACGCGGGCGCGACTTTCGGTTCCTGGCGCTGAATCCGCGTGGGCGTGTTTTACTCCCGATTATTGCCCAGACTCTCCATGGCCTCGCTGCGGTTGTCAGTGCTGACCTGCAGAGCGACAGCCTGACCGGCATCATTGCCGTCTCGTCAAGCCGCTTTCCTGAAGAACAGCGCAGCAAACAGCCCTCTGTTTTCTCGCTCCTGCGGGCGCTGATCGATCTCTTCTACAGCCCAGAAGACCAACATCTCGGCCTCTACGGCGCATTTGGCTATGACCTCGCCTTCCAGTTTGAACCGCTGCGGTTGCGACTCGAACGCCCCCGAGATCAACGCGATCTCGTGCTCTATCTACCAGATGAACTGGTCATTGTTGATCATCGTCGTGAGCAGGCTGTGCGCCATCGCTATGACTTTGAGGTGGACGGTCGCTCAACCCAGAACCTGCCACACACAGGGACAGCGCAGCCGTATGCTGAAGCTGACTGTGTTGCCCGACCCTGCGATCATGCGCCTGGCGAATATGCAGCAGGAGTGCGTCTGGCACGTGACGCATTCAAACGGGGAGACCTCTTTGAAGTGGTCCCTGGCCAGACGTTCTTTGAACCGTGTCCAGCTCCGCCTTCTGAATTGTTCCGCCGTCTGCGTGAACGGAATCCGGCACCGTATGGATTTTTGATGAACCTCGGGCAGGCAGAATACCTGGTTGGCGCCTCGCCCGAGATGTACGTCCGTATTGATGGCGACCGTGTAGAGACGTGTCCGATCTCCGGCACCATTGCCCGCGGTGGTGACCCCATCAGCGACGCGGCCCAAATTCTGCGCCTGCTGAATTCGCGCAAGGATGAGTCAGAGCTCACCATGTGTACCGATGTCGATCGCAACGACAAATCTCGCATCTGCAAGCCGGGCAGCGTTCGGGTGATTGGCCGCCGGCAGATCGAGATGTACTCGCGGCTTATTCACACCGTCGATCATATTGAAGGGCATTTACGTGATGAATTTGACGCCCTTGATGCCTTCCTGGCGCACACCTGGGCGGTCACTGTTACCGGTGCACCCAAAGCGTGGGCGATGCAATTCATCGAAGATCACGAGAAGTCACCACGCGCCTGGTACGGTGGAGCGATTGGGCTCATTGGCTTCGATGGTAATATGAATACTGGCCTGACTCTCCGGACCATTCGTGTCAAAAACGGTGTTGCCGAGGTAAGAGTTGGGGCTACGCTGCTCTATGATTCCGATCCTGAAGAGGAAGAACGGGAAACGCATATCAAAGCGTCGGCCTTTCTTGATGCGATCCGCCGCCCACGTGGGGTCTCGCTCGAATTGCCCGCCAACACGACACAACCCGGCCAGGGCAAGCGCATCCTCTTAGTTGACCATCAAGATTCGTTCGTCCACACCCTGGCCAACTATTTTCGCCAAACCGGCGCCGAGGTGGTCACGCTCCGCTCCGGTTTTCCCCACGACGAGTTAGATACGCTCCGTCCGGATCTTATTGTGCTCTCCCCTGGCCCAGGCCGCCCCAGTGACTTCGACGTATCAGGCACAATCGCTGCGGCAATCGAGCGGAGTCTTCCGGTGTTCGGTGTCTGCCTCGGACTCCAAGGCATGGTCGAACATTTGGGAGGTGCGTTAGATGTGCTCTCTTACCCGATGCACGGCAAAGCCTCACGCATTCGGGTTCTCGGCGGTCAGCTCTTTGCTGGATTGCCTGACGAGTTCACGGCGGCGCGCTATCACTCGCTCTTTGCCGTACGCGAACAACTCCCTGCCGAGTTGCGGATCACCGCGGAGAGCGAGGATGGAGTCATCATGGCTATTGAGCACTCCACCCTTCCCCTCGCAGCCGTGCAGTTCCACCCCGAATCGATTCTCACCCTGGAAGGAGACCTCGGCCTGCGTCTGATTCGCAACGTCGTCGCCCAACTGTGCTCAACCATACACCGTCCTGCACGTTTGCTCTGAAAAGTCCAGGGGTTCTTGCTACCATTGCTGTCAGATAAGCGACTAAAGTCGCTACTACCCTAGCCCAGTCAAAGCACCTTGATATGTTACTAGGCTATCTGGGTTGGTTGGAGGTTCGTATGAGCACAGCCCTTGTCCCTGATGAAAATGTCCCGGTCGTCCTGCATACCCGTCCAGCACTCGATATGAGCGACGAACAGTTTTTCGAGTTCTGTCAGCTCAATCGCGACTGGCGTATCGAGCGTACTGCAGAAGGAGACTTAATCATTATGGCACCAGCAGGAGGGGAAACAGGAACCCGCAATGCTTTTCTTACCACTTTCCTGACAAGCTGGGCGTTGCAGGACGGAACAGGGATGCCTTTTGATTCGTCCACTGGTTTTAACCTCCCCAACGGTGCGACTCGCTCACCGGATGCCGCATGGGCGAAACGCTCACGTCTCGCTACGCTCACGCCAGAACAAAAAAGACAATTTTTGCCATTGTGTCCCGATTTTGTCATTGAACTGCGCTCGGCGTCTGACCGCTTAAAGACGGTTCAAGACAAGATGCAGGAGTATATCGACAACGGCGCGCAACTTGGCTGGCTGATCGATCCGCTAGATCGGCGGGTGTCTATCTCTCGCCCAGGTGCCGAGGTGGAGTGCTTAGACAATCCCGCCACAGTAGCAGGCGCTCCAGAACTGCCTGGTTTCGTCCTTGACCTCAAGGCAATCTGGGAGCTAAGTTTCTAGAGCTGTAGCAGTTCTTACTTGCCTTGCAGCTGCTAATTGCCTTCTGGGTTGATCGCCCGTTGTATCTGTCAGTCCACGATAGCCGAAGACATTTTCACGGAACACCGATCTTTTCTCTGGGGACTCTGCTGCTGTCTCACCAACAGTGAGGCTCATGCCGATGAGGTGATTCAGCAGACCTTTGTGCGTGCTATGGAAAGCCCACATGTACGGACCGATGAACCCGGATGGCCATATCAGAGAGTTTCATGCAGTCCTGGCCTCGCGCAAACTCACAGCTATTCGTACCTGACTGCGTCGCACAACCGCAGGAAACATGGGCACTCTCCCGCTTGCACAACAATTTGGCATCTTGCATAGTGCGCTCACACTCGCAAAAAGAAAGGAGAAGAAGCCAGTGCATCATTTGCTCGTCTCAGCTGTTGCCGTTATCACTTGGGGAATTTCTGCGTTTGCCTGGGCAGAAACCTGGGAGATCGATCCTGCCCATACGAGCGCCCATTTTGCCGTTCGTCACTTGATGGTTTCAACTGTACGAGGGGACTTCGGTAAAGTCAGTGGCACCGCCACCATTGACGAACAAGATCTGACCAAGTCCTCGGTCGAAGCCACAATTGACGCCGCGTCGATTAACACACGGAACGAAAAACGTGATGCGCATTTGCGCAATGCCGATTTTTTAGACGTTGAAAAATACCCAACGATCACCTTCAAATCCAAGAAAGTCGAGAAGGTCGGAGACTCACAGTTTACCGTCACCGGAGATCTGACGCTGCATGGGGTGACCAAAGAGGTCGTGCTGGAGGTGGAAGGTTCGCCAGTACCGATCAAAGATCCTTCTGGCAAGACGCGAGTTGGTGGACAGGCAATCACAAAAATCAACCGTACTGATTTCGGTATTGTCTATAACGCTCCGCTTGGGACTGGAGGAGTCGTCATCGGTGAAGAGGTGAGCATCACCATCGACATTGAAATGACCAAAAAAGAAGCGGCTGCGGCTGCGACCAGCGCAGGCACAACCGCAGCGAATGAACACGAGTACGACTAAATCCGTTTTGCGAGTATCGCTTGTTTGCTCCAGTGACGCAGAGGCACGCGTGGCCTATCATTCTGAGCCGGAGGCGAAGAATCTCTGCAACCCCCGAGACCTTTTTTGACTACTGACCGTTCCTCGGTAGGGGCGAAGCGCTGCTTCGCCCTGCGGAAGGCGACCCGTCGGGTTGTCCCCACAACCTTGATACTGGTTTCTCTAGCTCCTTCAGCTTGACAACATGAAAGAGCACAAGCAGCGCCGCACTCAATCCATACATGACCGCAAACGCCGGGGCGGCGGCGATGCCAAATTGGTTCTGTACTCCTGATGGCGTGAGTTCGTAGGCATGGATCAGGCCCAACAATGACAGGACTGCCGCTGTTGCCGTCCACCCTGCCGCTTTGAGGAACTCCCGTTCAATGACAAAAACCAGGATGGCGGCAAGGACCATCGCACTGAGCAGAAACCCCTGATTCAGGGCAATCATGCCGTGGATATATAAATCGTTCCCAAAGGCTGGCGCCACCTCGAAGAGGCTCTTCCCGGCCGCACGCACACTCGTCTCGACCAGTAATAATGCCCAGGCGGCTAAAGACGGAATGAGTCCAAAAGCCACGGCTAACGCATGGCCCTTCGGCACCTCTTGAAATGCCTGGGCCGTGATGATGATGCCAATCCAGAGCAAAATCCCCAAGGTCGCTTCTAGCGGCACAATCTTCAGCACGAGCGAAATGCCGCCAAACAAGCAGAGCAGGGTAACCACCGCTCCATTCAGCACTGAATAGCCCGTCCGGGCGCCCATCGCCTTCCACGCCGGGTGTCCAATGTAAATAGTTGTCGGAAACGCACTGCCGAAGAACGCTGCGGCCAGGCTGCCGATGCCGTTTGCCAACAACGAGGGCTTGGTCTCGTAATGATCTCCCGCCGCCTCTGCACTTTCGAGATTTTGCAGGGAGCCAACCACGTTGAAGAGGCCCATAGGAAAGATCACTGCCAGATATTTCCAGCCGGCAGCACTCGTGAGCAGGGCGAACACATCCCCCGGCACCAGGACCGGTGCATGCAGGGCAAAAGTATAGGGCTCTGTCGGCGGAGAAAAAGAAGGCAACCCAACCGCCCGGAGGAACCAGGCAAGCCCGACACCGATGAGGACGGCCACAAACCCTCCAGGGAGACCGAAGGGTAATGTACTGCGTGAGGCATACGCCGCCAGGGTCAGCATCATAGGGACGATGGCAATGGCAGGCGCAGCGAAGATCTGGAAAACGAACCCCATCGAAATAAACGTGATAGCAACCCCGGCCAGTGCCGCCAACAGCGCAGCTCGGGGGGTATGACGGCGAATCCAGTCTCCGACAAACGCTCCACCGGTTTCCATCACACCACTCAGGAAACACGCGAATAAGCCCGCTTGCCAGGCTAAGGTGGGGTTCTTGGTCTCCTGGTAGATGGGTCCCATGATGAGAAACACATAGGCAAACAGACTCGGGGTGTTGATCCCGTATGGCAGGGCGGTCACATCGTCACGGCCAGTGTCTCTCACGAGTTGCCTCGCCTGCCAGGCATAAAAGAGGTTCCCCAGGAGGATCGACACCGCAGCGCCTGGCAGGATACGTCCAGTGACCAGTTCGTCAGGCAAGCCGCAGACCACCTTGCCGAGCACAGCAATGAGCATTAACTGCAACAGGTTATCGACAAATAAGCCAAAAAAACCATCGACGTCGCCACGAACAAACCAGGAGTGATTCATAAGCAAGGGATCTTACCGTGAGTGTGGGACCTGGTCGAGAACCGGAGCACACAATTTGATTGACGCGCGCCAAGGTCTTGCTATAGGGAACCTAAACGAGATGTACCGTAAGACGCCGCGTTCGCCCTTCGACTTCGCTTCGCTCAGGGCGAACGGTTTCAGTGCCCGTTCGTGCTGAGCGTAACCCGTAGGGTGAAGTCGAAGCATGGACGGCGGTCGCCACAAATGATTGAGGAGAACTCTATGCTCCTTACCCTGGCCCGACAGTGTCCTGCTTCATCCGAACAACCCGGTGCAGGACCCTAGGCGTTCCTAACCACCCTCTCCGCCAAAAAAGGACGAGCTGACCAATGGCAATGACCGCCATCAGCGCCAGAGAAAAGGGATAGCCCCAGTACCAGTCGAGTTCGGGCATGTTCCAAGGAGATGCGGCTGGACTGAAATTCATCCCATAGACTCCGGCAATAAAAGTCAATGGAATAAAGATCACAGCAATGACCGTAAGCACCCGCATGACTTCGTTGGTACGGTTGCTCACACTCGACAGGTAGACATCCATGAGATCGGCCCCCAGTTCTCGATACGTTTCGACGAGGTCCATCAATTGCACGGTGTGGTCGTAACAATCACGCAGGTAGACACGCGTCTCGTCCGTAATCAGGGGAGTCACATCTCGCAGCAGCGAGTTCATCGCCTCGCGTTGCGGCCAGAGGGCACGCCGCAGCGTTAACAGATCACGCTTGACCTCGTGGATGCGGGCGACAATGCTGTGGTCCGGCTGAACGACAACCTCATCCTCAAGCGCATCTAAGCGTTCACCGTACTCTTCCAAGATAGGAAAATACGCATCCACAATCGCGTCGAGGAGCGCATACGCGAGGTAATCTGCCCCGGCGTCGCGCATCCGTCCGCGTTTGTGGCGGATGCGTTCACGGACCGGCTCAAGACAATCGCCCGGATGTTCATCAAAGGTCAAGACGAAGTGAGGACCAAGAAAGAGGCTGAATTGGTCAGTATCCAACTGTTCACCGGCAACCGCCATACGGGCCACACTATAGAGGTACTGACCGTATTCTTCGACTTTCGGTCGTTGGTGGACATCGACGACATCTTCCAAAGCAAGCCCGTGCAGGGCAAAAATTTCCCCCAGCGTCCGAATCGCTTCGATATCCCCTAACCCCTCCACATGGATCCACATCACTGGCCATTGTCCCAGAAACGCACGCACGTCTCGCGGGTTCTTCACCTCTTGCTCGATCATCTCCTCTGGTCCATAGGCCATCAAGCGGATCAGCGGATGGGGGGCCTCGAGATCAACCGGCATCAGCGTCCCTGGAGGAGTGCCAGGTGGCATACGGCGGTGCGTCTGTCGTTTATGCTTTTTGTGATGGTGTCCCTTTGCCTTTGTGAGGTGCGGCTTCATTGATTCCCTTTCCACGCACGATAGGCGTCCTTCATGCAGATCGCACAGGGCCGATAACCGGCCAGGCGTGCGGTCTGTTCGTCGGCAAAAAAGACCCGCTCTTTCACATAATACCCCTTGGCAATCCAGCGCCGGGCACTGGGACAATCCAGGCGACCGTAGACTCGGCGTTTGCGGTGCCCACCGAACGTCCCTGGAATCAGACTCTCGTACGGCTCTCCCTCTTCGTTCAGCA
>CAZCWX010000464.1:0-3354 GCA_964502465.1 uncultured Enterobacteriaceae bacterium
AGAACTGGCGCAATTTTTCTCAGGTCGAAGTGGATCTGCAACGCCGAGTGTTCCTGGTGGGACCGAACGCCTCAGGAAAATCCAACCTGCTGGATGTGTTTCGTTTCTTGTACGATCTTGTGTCCGTTGGTGGAGGCTTTCAAGAGACTGTGCGAAAGCGAGGAGGAGTGTCGAGACTGCGTTGTCTCGCAGCTCGTCGCCATTCGGATCTCGCGATTAGGATTCGCATTGGCGCCGATGAAACGGCCTCTGTCTGGGAGTATGAAATCTACTTTACGCAGGACAATCGACAACGACCGATTCTCAAGAAGGAAAAAGTGGTAAGAGAAGGCGTTGTGCCGCTGACCCGTCCCAAAGAGGTTCAGCAACTTGCTCTTTTTGGGGAATGACGTGTGAGCCAGCCCACTCCTCTTGTTATTGCAGGCGCGGTAGAGGGCATGGTAGACGAAGCAGTGCTGCGTCGTCTCGTGTGGCACGTTCGGGGGTCGGTAAAGGCAGTCTATGGCAAGAATGGGAAAACCCATCTACGGAAACAGCTTGCCGGTTACAACCAGGCGGCCCGTTTCAGTCCGTGGCTTGTTCTTGTCGATCTCGATCGCGAGGCCGATTGCGCACCCTTGTTTCGCGCTGCCTGGCTACCGAAGCCGGCTTCACTGATGTGTTTTCGCGTGGCGGTGCGAGAGATTGAGGCTTGGCTTCTGGCGGATCGTGAGCGGATTGCAACATTTCTTGGCGTCGCGGTTTCTCGCGTACCGCCTGATCCAGAGGCGGAACCAGATCCAAAGCGTACAGTCGTCGATTTAGCAAGGCGGGCGCGGCGACGGGAAATCCGTGAAGACATGGCGCCTCGTCCTGGCAGTGGTCGCACCGTGGGCCCTGCATACACTTCACGGTTGATTGAATTTGCCTCCCATGCGACCGCTGGCTGGCGTTCTGAAATAGCTGCTAAGCGTGCGGACAGTTTGCGTCGGTGTTTGATGCGTCTGCGAGGGTTGACAGAGGGAAAATGATGACCACGCCGCGTAAAAAACTCATCGAAGTCGCCCTGCCCCTGGAGGCTATTAACAAAGCCAGTGCGCGGGAGAAGGTTTCTTCTCAAAGACGTCGATGAGCAGCTACAATCGCAAGATTCTGTTACTCAAAGGAATTCGCTTGAGAATGCCAACTCATAAAGCACTGCACTCCACACAAGTGTACCTGGAGAAGAGGTAACTGCATGACGATTGCTGATTTGATCCAAACAATGACAGACCGCATCGTTCGGGACTTTCATCCTCTACGGCTAATTCTCTTCGGCCCTCATGCCCGCGGTGACGCCAGGCCGGAAAGTGATATAGATCTGCTTGTTGTCTTACCGCAAGTCGCTGACAAACGGAGGGCGGCGGTCGAGATACGCCGAGCGCTCGCTGATCTGCCAGTGTGCAAAGATATCATTGTCACCACCCCCGAGGAGATTGCTCGTCGCGGCGACCTTGTCGGGACGGTATTACGGCCAGCACTCCGCGAAGGGAAGGTGCTCTATGGGTGACACCGAGCATCTTGCGGAAACACGGCTTCAAAACCGAAGACGCAACATGACGTACCACAAAAAACTCATCGAAGCCGCCTTACCATTGGAGACAGGCCACAAAACATCTGTGATCTTGATGGAATCCTGAGCCGGGAGAATATACGCTTTGAACTGTGAGGCAATGTGATGGCAGTTCAACTGGAAGAAGTGGTCATTTTAGCGCTTCTTGCTGAGCCCAAGCCCTTACCCGCTGATTATCGAGAGCGCATGCAGACCAGACCAAAGCGTGGACACAAGGAACGAGAACTTGACATCACCGGCACTCAAGGAAGCGAATTTCGCCTCATTCTCCGCCAGAGTCAGTTTAACGCGCTCGATTTCTCTGTCATTCTTGCGTATCGCCCACCGGGTACGAATCAGCTCTTCCGTCTGCGTCGGTATAATGGCAAAAGTCATGAGCATACAAACGTACTTGAAGGACAAACCTTCTACGATTTTCATGTCCATATGGCAACGGAGCGTTATCAAGAATCCGGGCTGCGTGAGGATGCCTTTGCTGAACCTACGGATCGCTTTGCCGACTTTCAGGGAGCGATCCGTTGTTTGCTCATGGAGTGCGGCTTCGAGGTCCCTCCGGATCCGCAAGGGAAGCTCTTTGGAGAGGATTTTTAGCCATGTCCATCCAAACTATTGAGCGAGACTTCAAGAAAAAAGTCTGCGATCGTTTACGTCTGGTCTCGGAAGGAATCGATCGCTACCGAGTTTTTACCCCTTTTCGGTTTGAGGATGGAGATCATCTGTCCATCGTGCTCAAGCGGGAACAGGATCAATGGGTGTTGTCAGATGAAGGCCACACCTACATGCATCTGACGTATGATCTTGACGAAAAGGACTTACAGCGCGGCTCGCGACAGAAAATCATCACGAATGCTTTGACTGCGTTTGCGGTAAAAGATCGAGAGGGCGAGCTGCTCCTACCGATCAAGGAAGACCTGTACGGCAACGCCCTCTACAATTTCGTTCAGGCTCTCCTCAAGGTCACTGATGTGACCTATCTCTCACGGGAACGCGTACGTTCTACTTTTTTAGAGGATTTCCGCGCCTTCATGGAGGAGAATGTTCCAGGAAACAGACGAACGTTTGAATGGCACGATCCTCAACACGATCCGGAAGGTCACTATGTTGTGGACTGCCGGGTCAATGGAATGTCTCGTCCGCTCTTTGTGTACGCTCTGCCGGGGGAAGATAAAGTCCGCGACGCCACCATTGGTCTTCTGCAGTTTGAACGCTGGGGTATGGCGTTTCGTTCTCTTGGCATCTTTGAAGATCAAGAAGAGGTCAACCGCAAAGTGCTCGCTCGGTTCAGCGATGTGTGTGACAAGCAGTTTTCCAGTTTATCCGGTAATCGAGACCGTATCGCTAGCTATCTCAAGGACGTAATACAAGAATGACCTCTCGCAAAAAACTCATCGAAGTTGCCCTGCCGCTGGAGGCCATTAACAAGGCTAGTGCTCGGGAGAAGTCTATCCGCCACGGGCATCCGAGCACGCTGCATCTCTGGTGGGCGCGGCGACCGCTGGCAGCAGCGCGAGCGGTGATCTTTGCCCAGATGGT
Organism: uncultured Enterobacteriaceae bacterium; assembly: GCA_964502465.1. Taxonomy (GTDB): domain Bacteria; phylum Desulfobacterota; class Binatia; order Bin18; family Bin18; genus CAZCWX01. Next base: position 3,125 of record CAZCWX010000464.1, read on the forward strand.
AGACGACCCGTCAGCGCATCCGGAGGAGTTCCCGACTGAGGAAGCGCAGGAGAAAGAACGCCAGCGGCTGTTTCGGCTGATTGAAGAACCTCGAGTTTGACCAATTCAAGCAGCAAGAGGCAGCTGTAAGTGATTGGTATGATTAGCCTTTGGCATTTTGCGATACTTTCTCGGGGCCACCCCGTGCAGAGCAAGTGCAGCAAAATGCCGGGCATGGAGGTCCAGAGGAT
>CAZCWX010000465.1:0-6034 GCA_964502465.1 uncultured Enterobacteriaceae bacterium
CAAAGAGGCAATCAAGCTCTTCACCAGCGAACAGGGCACACCAGTGAAGAAATCAAACCCGGAGTCCAGGAGGGAATCGAGAAACTCTGTACCTGTAATCATAGAAAGCATTCAGCTCTCAATGGCTAGCTCTCAGGACACGCTTTCTTCCCTATCTTCTTCCCGATGCCCTCTTCGGCAGATTTTGCCGCACCGGTGGTTCCTCCTCTGCCGGAGGACTCTCCCAATGTGCCAGCGATGGCTGAGGGGCAGGGTGACCAAGCAGCAAGGGCAGCACAACCAGTGATGCCACAAGCACACTGCCCACGGCAAGCGTCAGTAAGAGGCCAATACTGAAGATGCCATAGTACTTAGCCACCATTAAACTGCCAAAGCCAATCATGGTTGTGAGCGAAAAGAGCGTGACCGCTTGGCCGGTGCTGCCTGCCACAAGCGCGGGCCCGCTTTCGCCTGCTTCACGAAAACGGTGGACCAAGTGAATCCCATTTTCGATGCCAATGCCGATAATCAGGGGAAGAACCACGAGATTGGCTAGGTTGAATTGCAAGCCAAAGAGCCACATCCACCCTACTGCCCAGAGCATCCCTAAGCCAAGGGGGAGCAATGCGAACAGGGTATCCCCGACACGGCGGAGAGTAAGGAATGTCACGATAACAATAGCGACAAGCGCATACAGGCCACCTTCGATGTAACCTTCTTTCATCGCGCGGATCGATTCGTAGCCAATCACCGGCGAGCCGGTCACGTCAGGATCGACTTGCCGTAACTGGCTGACAAACTCTTCCAGGGGCTCACGTTCCCACACATTCTTTTGGGGATAAATTTGCAGCAGAAAGGTCTTTCCGTCGCTGCTGACGAACCGCCTCGCTAATTTGGTCGGTATATCTGCGAGCGTAATGGGACCGGATGGATCAAGGTTATTGCGGAGCAGAGACCATTTATCCTGGAAATCAAGAAAGAGTGCTTGTTGAAAATGATCGAGGGCGCTTTGGGTTTCATTTTCCGGCAAGGCTTGTAATCGTTCAATAATTGCACGTAAATGCTGACGCGCCTCTCGCAGATCTTGCTCTGACGGCTTCTTCTGGGGGTCCCACTGGGCGTCTTCCTCCTGAAACTTGAGCCTCAGGTTATCCAAGGTGCGACGCAGGGCTGGCACGTTCACTGTAGATGGAACCGCAAGAACCGGAGGAAGGTCCTCTAAGAGGGGACGCAGGGCCTGCACGAGCTTGATGCGCTCCTCTTGCCCGCTCGGAATCAAGGACGCCACGCTTTCGACTGTTTCGACCGAAGAAAGGGCTTCGAATGCCGCCGCTTTGCGCATCGCTTCTTCCGGTGAAGACGCAGTTGCCAGTGCGTCCCGAGAAGACCGTTCGGAGTTCTGAATGATACGCAGCTCCCACTCAACCGACTCCGTGCCGTGCGCTTGTAAATTCAACAGGTTATAGTCAAAAGATATGGTGGGGAGGACAACGATACTCCCCAGCGTCAGCAATCCGCAGGCTGTCAGCAGCAACCACCGCGCCCTGCCAATGGCAACTCCCAAGCCAGTAAAAACGCCAGTCAGGACGGTTTGCTCCCCTACTTTCGCCTGCCATGGCCAGTACGTCTCTGAGACGACAACGACGGCTGGCAAAAAGGTCAGGGTCGCGACCAAACAAAGCAGGATGCCACCCCCAGCAATCAGCCCAAGCTCTTGTACGCCGCGGAAGTCGGCCAACATGACCGCTGAAAATGCCAGCGCTGTCGTCACCGCACCCGCAACGATTCCCCGACCAGTATTCGCAAACACTGTCGTGAGCGCAGCAACCGGGGTTTGCCCACGGCTCCGTTCTTCCTCGTAGCGAGCGATAAAATGCACGCTAAAATCATCAGCAAGCCCCAACAGCATGGGAGCAACGAAAACCGTGATGATCGTCAAATGTCCAACGGTGAGCGTCACAAAGCCCATAGTCCAGCTCAGCCCGACCGCCAAAGTTGTGACAATCAGCAACGAATGACGAAGCTTTCTGAAGAAGAACACATAGAGGAGTGTCACCCCCAAGAAAGATACCAGCGTAGCAACCTGGGCATCGGCCTGAGTACTCAACGCTTCGTCATTATTCAAGGCCTGCGTCCCAGTCACACCAGCTTCAAGACCAGGAAAATCGGGGCGTAAGCTGGCCACCGCCTGACGAATCGCCGCGATGGAATCGTGGCGTTCAGCAAAACTGCCGTCGCCCGATTTTCGCGGTTCGACCATGAGAAAAACAAAACGACGATTCCCAGAGATGAGGTACCCATCATTTTCCGCAAGTTCGTCGGTTTCGCCGAAAAAATCTGCCCACGATGAATGATAGCGATAGTCTGCCGTCGTGAGGGCCCGTTCCATTTCCTGTAGGAGCGCTTCGAGGAAAGCGATCTTCACCGGCTTGCTCTCGCCGGTTGATGCTTCTGCCGGCGCATCGAGGCCAAGAAAACCCGAGACTAAATGGGAGACCATGCCGGCACTGACCTGCTGGTTGATCGCGCGAAAGAGGGGATACAGGCCAGGTGCGGTGGTAAGCTCGCGGACGATGTCTCGATACTCCACCAGATTCTCGTGAAGCTCATGCAAGTCGTTTGGCGGTAAGTACAGCAGCTTTTTCCCTTCGAGTGAGGAGGTATCAATACGGTAAAAGACCTCCTCAACATGGGCGGTATCACGTTCGAGGAGGTCTGCCAAACGCGTGACAAACTCCTTGCCCTGCTGCACATCACGCGGCTCGACCACTACCACCACCTGCTCAATCCCCATGAATTCCTGAGAATATTCCTCGTCGAGTTGCAGATAACGTTTGTCGCTGGCGATCAAGTCATTCCGGCCGGTGACAAATTGGAGGTGTTGAATGGTATACAGCGAAGACAACCCCGTCACGAGCAGGCAAACGAGCAGCACAGTCTGCGGGTAGGTTGTACTCAAGTGGGCCAGGAAGCGAAGGGATTTTCGCTCCCATGCCACAAATGTTCGTGCGATCAATGTGAAAAAATGAGAGGACACGTGCGCTAACTCTCCTCTTCCAGTTTTTCTCGCATACGCTTTACCAGCTCTTGATACGATTCTCTCGCAATGACCTGTTGCATCTGGGTGCGCAAATTCGTGACCAAACTGACATCGTCAAGCAAGATGTCATCAATCACCCACTGCCCCTTTTTCTCTCGTAAGCGATACTCAATTGTTACTTGCCCCTCTTTCGGGTGGCTCACCACGGTCTCGACCATCGCTTCGTTGCCATTCACTCGCTCGTCCGTGTAATCGATTTGCAGATCACCAAAGAATTCAGCGGATTTGGGATAGGCAACTTTTTGCACAAGATCCCTTAGCAATTGCACGAAATCTTGTCGCTCGGTTGCGCTAATTTTTTTCCACTGTGGTCCCAAGACATGCTCGGCAAGATCCTGGATTGCCAGGGTTTCCTCTGTGATCTTCCGCACCTGCACATTGTCGTTTTGCGAGCCGTTTTTATAGGAACGTACCGACTCGACCATATACTTGACCGTCTCGGTAGGCGTATCGGCCCACCCCGGCGGAGCGAAACCACACACTACAACCAGGGTCAATACACCACTCAGACTGCGTATGCTCATATCCTGTTCCTCCCTTGGGAGCATCGAGATCCTCGCTCCAGTCACGAGGAGACCAGGAACGAAGAACCGACTCGTTTTTTCTTACTGTCTACTAAACACTGAGCCTTGCGAGTCGTTCCAGAGAATCACGCATTTCCCATTGTGCAATCCAGAGTGGCTGCTCGATACATCCCGCGTGAGTTGCTTCAATCCAATTATTCCTCCCACTGCGAATCCAGTAGATACTGTGCACTACAGTACTGGTTCCGCATCGTTGCCGCATCGTCCCTCACCTGCGAATCAAGACCACTTCCGATATACGCGGTTGGAGCACTGATCACCCCAGCGAGGCAGACTACCCCTTTCAAGGGAAGCAGGACCGCTGTTCGTACTGCAGCAAAGACACCTCCCTTTTTTTCTGCAGACGAGACCTGCGAGGCATCATCGGCACCTACGGCGGTTGAATACAGGATTGCCAAAACTCCTACTACGAGGATGCACTTGCGATTCATGTTGTCTTTGCTCTCACCTTAATACTGCAACTCCGATACCTCTTCGCCTACCACCACACTCAGCTTTGCGAGCGCAATGTTGTAGTCCCTCACCGCCTCAAAATAGTCATTGGCTGCACGCGTATAATTACCGAGTCCAAGAAAAATATCCTGTGGTTCACCAATACCGAGTTCGAAGTTCGCCACCGCTAGCGTGACTAACGCCCGTCCTGCCCTGCGGCCATCAGCAGTGATCTGCATACGGTCCTGGGTCTCTTTGACATTGAGATATGCTTCTTTGACCTCAACTGGGAAGCTCAACGCCGCAGTTTTTTCCTGCGAACGGAGCTTCATCAGTTCAGCCCGGCTGCGGGCAACTTTCGCTGCAGTCTCGGCAAAACCCAGGCTCCAACGCACCCCGACGACCGGACCTCCGCCACCGAAATTGAAATCATCATACGCAAAGGGGTTGGTTTGGCGAGAACGGTCTGGCGCATAGCCATAGCGGAATGGGATAGCCAGGAAAAAAGTCGGAAAATAATCGCTGGTCGCAAGTTTTACTTCCGCCTCTCGCGCCTGCAGGCCGAGACGCAATTTCCGCCACTCCGGGCGGTTGGCAAAAAGTCGCTCAATATAATAATCCAGGTCTTTGAGGTGAGCTGGTTGCGGAATCAACAGGGTGTCGGCAACCTCAAAAGCCGTCGTCTGAGGAAGGCCCATTGCCCGTAATAGGGCGGAACGCGTCAGTTCAATGCCATTGCGCAGCCTCCCCTCTTCTTTTGCCACGCCCGCGTAGCCGATCCTCAGATTCAGCACATCGAGTTGAGTGATTTTGTTTTCTTTGAGTCGTTCCTCGGCGACCTCGACTGCCTTCTGGAACCCTTCTTTTACGTTGTCTAACAGATCTTGTATCTGCCGGGTATAGAGCAGCGTATAGTAGAGTTCTTTCACCTCCCGCACGACCTCGGCTTTTTTCTGTTCGACGCTGACCAGTTCTTGTTCGAGTCCTTTTCGGGCGGCCTTCAGCCCGTTGGGCAACTTGCCCCAGGTAAAGAGTGGATAGGCAATCTGCCCTTCAATACGCGTGAACGGACCCAGATCGCCGATTCCACCTTGTCGAAATCGCAGAATATTGCCCTTCGCATCGTTCACCACGCCGGTGATGTTGACGAACTCGCCAGTTGGATAGTACCCGGCCTCGGCCTGCTGCACATCGCTGCGGCGTATCTCCACATCCCACTGCACTTCATGGACAGAAGGATGATTTGCGATCGCTCGCTGGATGCAGTCCTTCAAGGAGAGCCGTAACGGTCCTCCACCTTCCTCATCTCTTGGTTCTGCATGGATGGGATACACAAGCACGTTGCTCAGAAGCATCACACACAGAAAAATCTGCCATCGCATCCTAATGCAAAGTTGCTGTACATCCATAGCAAGAACTCCTCGTCCGCAGGTTTCCCCACGACGCTGTATTCCGACAAGCCCCACCCTTAACGCAGCCGCCCCTATTGTGCAATGTCAGATGGTTCTGCACACGAAAACACTGGGCGGTGCGTTCCCTCCCATATCCCTCCACGTCTGTCGATCAGGTTCTTGCAGGCTAAGCTCTCGTTGGTAAAGAGACAGCGGCGGTCCCGATCACCCAACGCTCTCCGTCGTCATTCTCCAGCCAAATATCACACTCCGCCGAGTGGTCATCATCGTTTTTCTGGGTCACTGCCCCACGCAGATGGATAGTACGGTCGGGAAGCACCGGGCTACGGAAGGTCGTACCGATGCGTTTGATCATGGCAGCCTGGTTCCAGTCACTAATCATGCGGGCGAGCAGCCCCATACTCATCACGCCCGGCGCGATCATGCCAGGGAGTCCTTCTGCCCGCGCGCCCTCATCATCAGTAAAGCGCGGGAAATACATACTCGCCGTCCGCGCATATTGCCGGACCATATCCTTGCTGAGAAAG
>CAZCWX010000466.1:0-4119 GCA_964502465.1 uncultured Enterobacteriaceae bacterium
TCGATGAGGTCCATAGTGTTATTGAGTGCTCACCGCAAGACATGGTGACGGCAGAACGTATCCTTCCCACTATGGAGTACATTGCGGGTGTCGTGAAGCTAGAAAATGGGCTGGTTCTTATTCATGATCTCGGCACCTTTCTGTCACTTGACGAGGAACACGCACTCGATGCAGCCCTGTCTCCGCGGACAGGAGACCGAGTCCAAGGATCGGAAACAGCACAATAGCGCGTGCAAGGAGGGGAAAGGCATGAGCAATCAAATCACTTTGCAGCCCTGCTGAATCAGCCCCCTACGTTATGGAACGCCCTTCGATACCAGCCCCCCAACTCTCCCAACTCAGCGCATGTATTGCTGTTTGGCTGGGCTTACACTTCCCGCCGGAACGCTGGCCGGATCTGGAACACAGGCTATGGCCGATCACCAGGGAGTTCGGCTTCCAGGATCCTGCCTCGTGTATCCAGTGGCTGGTGTCGGCACCATTAACCAGGAACCAGCTTGAGTTGCTGGCCAGTCATCTCACAGTGGGAGAAACGTACTTCTTCCGCGAGCGCAACATCTTTGAAATTCTCGCAACGCATATCCTCCCAGAAGTGGTCCGTTATCGTCGGGGCACTGACACATACCTGAGGATCTGGAGTGCAGGATGCTGTACCGGTGAAGAGCCCTACTCTATCGCCATCTCGATTACGCGTGCGATCCCTGATTGGCAAGACTGGCGTCTGACCCTCCTGGCCACAGATGTCAATCCGCGCTTTCTCCAGCAGGCAACAAGGGGCGTATACAAAGAATGGGCATTTCGCACGGCTCTTCCAAACATCAAAGAACGATTCTTTACCAAGACACAGGACGGCCGTTTTGCCATTGTGCCGATGATACAAAAGATGGTGACGTTCTCCTCCCTCAATCTGGCAGAAGATGTGTATCCCTCACTCGTGAACAACACCAATGCAATGGACGTGATCTTTTGCCGGAATGTGTTGATGTATTTCACTCCCGAGCAGGCAAAACAGTGCATTCACCACCTCTACCACGCTCTTGTTGAGGGCGGCTGGCTCATTGTGAGCCCGAGCGAAACCTCGCACGTCCTCTTTTCGCAGTTTACCACTGTTAATTTTCCTGGCGCGATCCTCTACCGAAAACCAAGAATGGGCGAAACGGTGAATGAGAGAACGGGAGAGTGGAGGAGCAATGTCGCCGATTCCCCGATTCGCCGATTCCCCGATTCCGTATTCCCTGGGGAAATAGAGCAACCGAAGAGCAGAGAACCACAGCTCACCCCCTATCAAGAAGCCGTAGCACTGTATGAGCAAGGTTCCTTTGCGGCAGCGGCGGAAAAAGCTGAAGCCTGGCTGTTACAGCATCAGGCTGATGCAAAAGCGATGACACTCCTGGCGCGCGTTTACGCCAACCAGGGCAACCTGGCTGAGGCACTTCTATGGTGCGAGAGGGCTCTCGCCACGGACAAGTTGAATCCTCTCTGCCATTACCTCCTGGCAGTCATCCTACAGGAGCGCGGTCAAGTTGAAGACGCAGTGCCGTCGCTCAAGCGTGCACTGTATCTTGACCATGATTTTGTCCTTGCTCACTTCACCCTGGCTATGCTCACCCAGCGACAGGGAAAGCACAAAGAAGCCGCGAAGCATCGAGCAAACGCGCTCAGGCTTTTGCAGCAGTATAGTCCTGAGGACCTCCTGCCAGAGGCAGACGGGATGACCGCCGGGAGACTCATGGACATCATGCGTATGATACCCCTGGGAGACTGAATCCGATGAAGGACAACAGGAAGGTCACTCACCAGCAGCAAGTAACACCGGTGGATTGGGGCGAGATCTCTCGCCGTCTGGAAGCTGCCCAAACAGCGATGCAGCAAGGAGGGGAGCCAAGCTCAGAGGAACAGAATCATATCCTCAAAGCGAGAGCACAGGCACTTGCCCAGGAACTACAAGCGCACCAAGCGGCTGCGGAAGTGATCGAAATCGTCGAATTTCTCCTCGCCCATGAAACGTACGGTGTTGAGTCGTTATATGTCCGTGAGGTCTATCCACTGAAGGAGTTCACGCCGCTGCCGGGTACACCACCGTTCGTCCTTGGTATCATCAACGTGCGTGGGCAGATTCTGTCAGTTATCGACCTCAAAAAATTTTTTGACCTCCCAGAAAAAGGGCTGACCGATCTCAACAAGGTCATCATTCTTCGCGATGATCATATGGAATTTGGTCTCCTTGCCGATGCCATCCTCGGGGTGCGCTCTCTCCCCCGGAAGGACCTGCAACTGTCGTTGCCCACACTGACCGGCATCCGGGAAGCGTATCTCAAGGGTGTCACCAGCGAGCGGGTGGTGATTGTAGACGCGCAGAAACTGCTGTCAGACAGGAAGCTGATTGTGCATGAAGAAGGAGAGGCATAGACGAGGAAGAATAGAAGCTTGCGCGTAATTCCGAGGCGTGTATCTGCCTGGGTGCCCGCCGGAGCCTGTCCTGAGCGTCGCCGAAGGGCGGGCACGACGGCGGGGTGGTCATTCCCGCGAAGGCGGGAATCCAGGCTACGCTCAGACGATCAGGTTCTTTGAAAGACTCGGCTTTTTCAGCATCTGAATTATGTGCAGTCTTCGAATAACATAGGGGGTCAGAAGGAGGGTGCGTATGAAGTGGTTTCTTGATCTCACAACCCGCACGAAGTTGTTCCTGGGGTTTAGCCTGATGATACTCCTCTTAGCCACTGTGCTGGGAACGGCGTACACCACCATCACCGCAATCCAGGAGTCCCAGCAAGCCCTCTTTGCCCAGGATTTTGCCACCGCCTTAGACCTTGTGGAACTCAAGAGCGATTTGAATCGCACCCGGGTTGCACTCCTCTCCATGCTGGTCGCCCCCGAGCAGGCAGAACGCGAACGGTGGCGGGAGGAAATTACCGACAGCGCCGCAGGGATAGACAAGCTCTTGGCCAGCCTGACCGAGCGCGGTCGTACAGATCCAGCCCTTGCGCGTGGGCTTGAAGAGTATCAGTCCCTCCAAGCCGCGTTCAGAGCCACGCGGGAGCAACAGGTCGCTTTGATTTTCGCAGGGGATACCGAAGAGGCACGGAAGCTCTTCCCCCTGCAAACCGAGCGTTATGAGCAAATGCGGGATATTGCTTCTCAACTCGGGGAAGCCAAGGTCCACAGTGCGCAGCACCGCTTAGAGGAGTCCGAGCGCACCGCTCAGAACTCCGTGTTCATTTTTGGGGTTAGTGGGATCACTGCCCTTCTGTTAGGGGTAGCGTTAGCGGTGTTCTTGAGTCGCCTGATTGCCAACCCATTGAGGGGAATTTCCCAGGCAGCAGAACGGATCGCGGCAGGTGACCTGACCGTCAGTTTGGCTCCCAGCAATAGTCGCCAAGATGAAATAGGGACCCTGACACAGGCTTTTGCCCGGATGAACCAGTCGTTGCAACAAATGGCGAGGGTGGCGGAACAGATTGCTGCAGGCAACCTCACTGTGCAGGTCGGACCGCAATCAGAAAAGGATATCTTGGGAACCGCGTTTGCTACCATGGTGGAGAATTTGCTGCGTGTCACACGAGAGATCCGCGAGGGGGTCAACGTGCTGGGGACGGCTGCCAGTGAGATTTTGGCGGTGACGACCCAGGTGGCCGCCGGCGCCGCCGAGACCGCCACGGCGATTAGCCAGGCCGCCACCACCGCCGAAGAAGTCAAGCAAACCTCCCAGGTCTCCACCCAGAAGGCCAAATACGTCTCCGAGAGTGCGCAAAAAGCGGCCCAGGTCTCCCAGAACGGCAAACAGGCCGTGGAGGACTCGACCACGATGATGACGCGCATCCGCGAGCAGATGGCCTCGATCGCCGAAAGCATCGTGCGGTTGAGTGAACAGAGTCACGTGATTGGGGAAATTATGACCACGGTCAACGACTTGGCCGATCAGTCCAATCTGTTGGCGGTCAACGCCGCCATCGAGGCGGCCAAGGCGGGCGAGTACGGCAAAGGGTTTGCGGTGGTGGCGCAGGAGGTCAAGGGGTTAGCTGAGCAATCCAAGCAGGCCACGGCGCAGGTGCGCACCATTTTGCACGACATTCAGCAAGCGATCGGTGCTGCGGTGATGGTCACGGAACAAGGCAGCAA
>CAZCWX010000467.1:0-3030 GCA_964502465.1 uncultured Enterobacteriaceae bacterium
TTTTGAGCACTTTTTAGGCGAGCTGGCGGTGCAGCGGGCTGAGCCCTGGTCTGTTTGTTCTCTGCTGATTCCCGAAGCGTATCGAGTCCCTCATGGTTTTGTACGAGTACAGGTCGAGGGCTGGTGTCCGGCAGAGATGGGTCTCAGCACAGACCAACGACTTCTTGGCGTACGGATGCGTCGCCTCTGGGTTGCGAACCATAGCGCTGGAGGATAAGTAAGGAGAGCACACACGTGCAACCTGTCGAGAAATGGCGAAGGGAGATGCAAATCCTCGTAACGGGTGCAACTGGGTTTGTCGGTCGGCATGTGGTGAACTCGTGGAGCCAACAGCTTCCTGAGGCAGAAATTTGGCGACTGGTACACGAGGGCGCAGAAGAGGACTTGCAGTCGCCCACGTTTTTCACTGGTGACCTGCGCGAGGCTGCGGTGGTGCGGCAGGTCTGTCAGCACCTACACCCGGATTGGGTCGTCCATCTTGCTGCCCAAAGCTTTGTTCCTGACTCCCTCAGCGACCCACAGGAGACGTGGAAGACAAACCTTGGGGGGACGTTCCATCTGCTTGAAGCCCTGCGAGAGCATGGCTTCACGGGCCGGTTTCTGTTTGTGGGTTCGGGGGATCAATATGGCAAGGTAGAAGAGCAGGATGTGCCGATCCGAGAAACGCAACCCTTGCGGCCAGGGAACCCGTATGCTGCGAGTAAAGCTGCTGCTGAGCTGCTTTGCTATCAGTATAGCGAAACGTACGGGTTCGACGTAATACTGACGCGATCCTTTAACCACATTGGTCCAGGGCAGTCTCCTCGCTTCGTGGTGTCCGACTTTGCTCGCCAGGTGGCTCAGATAGAGCTCGGCATGCGTGAGCCGGTCCTGAGAGTAGGCAATCTTGACGTCACCCGCGACTTTCTTGCTGTCCATGATGTGGTCGACGCCTATCGTGCTCTCCTGGAGCGCGGCAGAAAAGGAGAAGTGTACAACGTGTGCTCTGGCCACGAAATCCGTTTGCTGGACTTGGTCACGACCCTCACCGGGTTCTCCCACCACCCTATTGTCATTCAGGTGGATCCCTCTCGTTTTCGCCCCAGCGATACCCCGCGGCTGTGCGGGAGCCACGACAAGCTGACCCAGCATACCGGGTGGCAGCCGCAGCGAGAGATCCTGGCGTCCTTAGCGGAGGTCTTTGCCTACTGGAAGGAGGAATTGCGGCGATGAAACGAGCGCTGATCACCGGTATTACCGGGCAGGATGGCTCTTATCTGGCAGAGCTGCTGCTCGAAAAAGGCTGTCAGGTATACGGCTTAGTGCGGCGCGCCAGCACAGAAAACTTCGAGCGCATTGAGCCGCTACGGGAACGTCTCCACCTCGTGCAAGGCGATCTGCTGGACCAGACTTCATTGCTTGAGGCGTTAGAGGAGAGCCGGCCTGATGAGGTCTATAACCTGGCGGCCCAATCCTTTGTGCCAACCTCGTGGAACCAGCCAGTCTTGACCGGGGAGTTTACCGCCTTGGGAGTGACCCGATTACTCGAGGCGGTACGCCGCTTCGACCCGAAAATCCGGTTCTATCAAGCTTCCAGCAGTGAAATGTTTGGCAAGGTACGGGAAAGTCCCCAAAATGAATTGACACCTTTCCATCCGCGCAGCCCCTATGGGGTAGCCAAAGTGTACGGGCATTGGATCACGGTGAATTACCGTGAGAGCTACGGACTCTTTGCCTGTTCGGGCATTCTGTTTAACCATGAGTCCCCACGCCGGGGATTGGAGTTTGTAACTCGGAAGATTAGCGATGGGGTGGCACGGATCAAGTTGGGAGTAACCGATGTCTTACGGTTAGGCAACCTCGACGCCGGAAGGGACTGGGGGTTTGCTGGCGACTATGTGCAGGCGATGTGGCTTATGCTCCAACAAGACACACCTGATGACTATATTGTCGGTACTGGGGAGACCCATACGGTCAGAGAATTCGTCGAGGTCGCGTTTGCCTGTGTCGATCTGGACTGGCAGCAATATGTCGCCGTGGATGCGCAATTCTTTCGGCCCGCCGAGGTTGATTTTCTTTGTGCTAACTCCAGCAAAGCCAGGCAGATTTTGCAGTGGGAGCCTAAGGTATCATTCTCTCAATTAGTGAGAATGATGGTAGAGGCGGACTTAGAGCGGCTCAAAGCCCAGCCTCCGCGTTGAGCCGATGCGGGTCTTGGAGCTAGTAAAAAGGAATCCCAGAAAAATTGTTTCATAGCTGGGTAACAAAATGATTGAAGTGAAAAACCCGGACATTGACGTTAATGAACTTATGGCCAGAATTCAGGAGGAAGTTAACCGGTGTCATACAGGAATCCTCCCCTTTGCGCCTCCTGCAGCAGGGAATCATGCTGGAGCCATAGATTGGCCCCGTATCCATGCCGGCCTGCAGAGAGTTGCCCATCATGCACGAGCGATTGATACTGTCCCAGAGTGGGGGCGTTTTGGCCGCTTCAGGCGTGATATCGCTCGTGTCTTTGCCAAAGCTGTCTTATATCTTACAGGCTTTATCCTGAATCAGCTCAAACAGTTGCACGCAGCTGTCTTGCAGACATTTGAGGCTGTCACTGATAGCTTACGGAGTCTTGAAAATAGCCTCGCTGTACAGACCAGACAGATTGACAGGCTAGAGCAAACGCAGCAGGAAGAGCAACAACGACTCGCGAACGAGCTTGCACGGCAAGATCAGCGCCTCGCAGAAATAGGCCAAGGAATCGACGATACCCGTAATAGTATAGCTGGACTAGAACAAGGACAGCACGAACAGCTCACTCGATTGGTCAGTGCTTTGGCTGAGCGAGACACGCGAATCGATAGGCTAGAACAGGGACAAGAGGCCGAATCACAATGTCTTGAAAGCGCGTTCATTCAGCAGAACGAGCGGCTGGCAGTGATGGAGGAAGCCCTTAATACCTTCCGTAACACGATGACCGAACTGGGACAGGGACAGCATGCAGAACGGCAGCGGCAGAAGAGTGATCGAATTGGCAGTGAAGAGCGAGTAAAAGAATTG
>CAZCWX010000468.1:0-8345 GCA_964502465.1 uncultured Enterobacteriaceae bacterium
CTTTGAAAATGCGCACAACTATTTTCTGCAACTCGCCGCTGAGGTGGGAATGGTGGGAGTATTCAGTTTCCTCTGGCTTGTTTGGGCCGGCTTGCGTCCAGCACTGATGGATGCGCGGCCAGAGGGCCTCCCTAATCGTAGCCTCGCCCTTGGTGCCCTTGGCTATCTTGCTACCGCGATTACCGGGCACCCCCTCCTTTTGTCTCGCCAGATGGTGCTCTTCTGGGGCTTTATCGGCGTACTGGCTGTCTCTTCATCTATCCTGGACCCAGCAGCATCTACACCGGGACGCCTGACGCGGCTCAGCGCATGGGCCGTGCTCTCGCTCTTTCTTGCGGCGCTCTGGTGGCAACCTGCCGCACAAACCTGCCCTTCACCTTCTCCTTCATCCGAGCCAATAAGCTGGCACTTTGCAACTGGCTTCTACGGCAGTGAGGGAACACCCCCCAACACCTGGCGGTGGATGAAAAAAGCCGGTGAGGTACGCTTCTGCAATGGCACCGGCAAAGAGTTCGTCGCCTCTCTCACCTACCGCATTGCTTCCTTTGCCACACCGCGGCAGCTCACCATACACACACACGGGCAGCACGTTGCCGATATTGCTGTGCCCACAGATGCTACGAGCTTTACCGCTCCTGCCTTCAGATTCCCACCAGGTTTGACGACGGTCCTCTTCTCTACCTCCCCTGGTCCATTTCGCGTTGATCCTATCTTGCATAACGGTGATCTCAGAACCGTTAGCGTACAATTTCTCGAACCTGCTCTCACACCGCACACGCCAGAGCAGAAGAGGAAAGAGAGCAGAATCTCTCTAGACGCACCTGCTCAGATGCGGTACCACCACTTACATAGGGCAGAGTAAGGATTACGAGACAAAACTCTCTTGGTTGGTCAGATGCTCACTACTGTCATTGCGAGCGGAGCGAAGCAATCTTTGCCCGAAAACAGCGATTGCTTCGGCGCCTCTGGCTCCTCGCAATGACATGCTTCTCAAGCTTCGTCTAAGGGTTTTGTCTCACAGTCCTAAAAGAAGAATCTTTCGGAAACGGCAGGAAACATGGCAGAGCGCGAGGTTGAGTTAATCGATTACCTGCGTGTCCTCTGGCAGCGCAAATGGCTCATTCTCGGCAGTGTATTCGTGGCTGCCCTGATAGCACTCGTCTCCAGCATTAATACCCCGAAAACCTATAAAGGAAAGCCACTGTGACACTCAAGGTGTTTCTTTCACCAACCCGCGATGAGCAGGGTAAATTCAGAGGGGTCGTGCAGGCGTTCCCAGACATCTGGCGCGGTCTCGTCCTTGATGTAGGGTGCCGCTCTGGTAACCTGAAACACGCCCTGCCCTCCGGAGCAGTCTATTACTACGGATTAGATTTATTTCCTCCAGCCGATGTCCTCGGAAACCTGGGAACAGGCCTCCCGTTCAAAAATGTGTCGTTCGACACCGTGGTCGCCTTAGATGTTCTCGAGCATACAGACGACATTCACAGGGCGTTCAGCGAACTGTGTAGAATAGCACGCAAATACGTCCTGATTATTTTACCGAACGTCTACGACCTCAAATTGCGCATCTGTGTGCTAATGGGGTGGAAGTTTTTAGACAGGCATGGTCTTCCCCTATATGGTCTTCCTGTAGAACCTCCGAAAGACCGTCATCGGTGGTTTTTTTCACTGCAAGAGGCTCGGTCTTTCACCCACACCCTGGGTCAACGCCATCTGTTTCACGTTCAGGAAGAGGGGTGCCTCATCAGCTCGCGCCGTCGGCTCGCTGTCGGGCCTGTGCTTGTCAGCCTCTTCCCGAACCTGCTCTCTCCATCGTATGTTGCTTTACTAAGCAGGAAGGAGAGCAGGTAAAAAATGACCGTTTGTTTCCTCGTTGGAGTTGTTTCCAATGGGAGATCAGAGACGGATCCTCCACGTCATTAGTACGATGAACCGTGGCGGTGCAGAAACGTGGATTATGCACGTGTATCGCCATATCGATCGCAGCCACATCGCCTTTGATTTTGCGGTCCAGACCGACCAACTGTGTCACTATGACGGTGAAATTCGCGCATTAGGGGGCCGCATCTTTCCTCATCCATCACTGAAGGCAGCAGGGTTACGTAGCTATAGCCAGAAACTCGCCTCTACTTTGCGCGAGCACGGTCCGTTTGCTGGGGTGCACAGCACAAAGCATGAGTTTAGCGGGCTCGTGTTACGCGTGGCCGAAAAGGCGGGAGTGCCGCTGCGCATTGCCCATAGTCAGACCACACAAGATGGCCGACCGAACTCATGGCTCATTAATGTCTATCGCTGGTCCATGCGCAAGTTGATCCGCCGCCATGCGACCCATCTGTTCGGTTGCTCCCGCGCTGCCTGTGAGGCGCTGTTCGGCCCAGACTGCTGGTCAGATCCCCGGGTCCGGGTTGTCCGCAATGCCATTGATCTCGTCCCCTATGCCGCCCTCCCAACCGATCGGCGTGCCTTGCGTGAGCAGTGCGCTCTGCCAGCGGATGCTCCCTTGATCGGTCATGTTGGTCGTTTTGCCGAACCCAAAAACCACCGCTTTCTCATAGAAATCTTCGCTGCTGTGTTGCAAAAGTTGCCCACTGCCCATTTACTGCTTGTGGGAGATGGTCCTTTACGACCTGCAATTGAGGCGCTTGTTAGAAAGAAAAGCCTGCAAGGGAACGTCCATTTCCTTGGCATCCACCCGGATTTGCCCCTGTTTATGGGTGCTCTAGATCTGTTCCTTTTCCCGTCCCTCTATGAAGGGGTCCCTCTTGTCGTCATCGAAGCGCAGGCCGCTGGGGTCCCTTGCGTCGTTGCCGATACTGTGCCGATTGAGGCCGATCTTGGTATCGGCCTAGTGCGGTTTGTGGGACTGCAGGCTGACGTCGGCACCTGGGAACAGCACCTAGAGAAGAGCCTCTCAAGCCAACGGCCGCACTGGTCAAGTCTCCAACAGGCTTTGCAGGCAGCTGGATACGATATAAGAGACGTCGCAACGCAAATGGAAAGGATATACGTGAACGGTGGCTTCACGAAGCGATCACCATAGCATACTACCTCACCCTCATAGCCTACCAGTAGTCCTGTCAAGAGTGTGGATTTGGTCGGCGTTGTTGACGACCTCAGTTACTCTGCTTGTCGTCGCTCTCGAACCTGAGAGAATGTTGCACTGGTTTCTTTTGCCAGTGTGGCTCTGTGGCCTGCTGATTACGCCCGACGCCATCCACTGGTTTCGCCGACAGTACGACACCTTTGATCCGCGGGCTTTGATTGGTTTGCTGGGCGTACACTTTTTCTTCCTTGCGCCGTTATTGTTCGTGCTCTGGGATGTGCCGATGATGTACGTCAGAAACCCAGATGACTGGCGACCATGGCTCGGCATTACCGCGGCACTGAATTGCTCGGGCCTGATTATATATCAGCTTTCCTATAAGATAAAAATTGCGGCCATAGAGAGGGCAACCAGAACTCTCTGGACCATTCACTCGAAGCGGTTTTGGATACTCCTCAGTCTCTTTGTCCTCATAGGGATTGCGGCTCAAATGTACCTCCTGAGTCAAATCGGTGGCTTCGGACACCTCAGTGCAAGCCAACCAGCACGCGCTCATCTTTTTGTCGGAAAAGGAGGGCTGCTGATGTTGGGAGAGGCTGTCCCAATCCTCCTCTTTTTCGCTCTTACACACTGGCGTCAACAACTGACGCAGCAACACGCTTTCCTGATCACGGTGATTGTCGCCCTGACTGGTTTTTTCTTCTGTCAATTTTTCGTTGCTGGACTACGGGGGAGCAGAAGCGCAACCATTGTTCCACTATTCTGGGCGGCTGGCATCGTCCATTTTCTCTGGCGCCCTCTCACTCCCAGACTGATTCTCATGGCTCTCATCCCTTTAATGAGCTTTATGGTTGTGTATGGTTTCTATAAAAGCCTTGGCTCTCGCGCCGTCGATTTGCTCTCCGGGCGTGCCACCCTACAAGCACTGCAAGCAGAAGCGCCAGAGCGTGGCCTCGTCCGTACGTTGTTCACTGATTTATCCCGTGTTGACACACAGGCATACCTGGTGTACCGGCTGCTGACCTACCCGGATCAATATCAGGTGGCTTTGGGGCGTACGTATCTTGGTGCGATCTCGATTCTCATCCCTCGAACGGTTTGGCCAGATCGCCCACCAGCTAAGGTCAAAGAGGGAACAGAACTGCTTTACGGTAAGGGAACTTTCCGCCCCGGTGTCTTTCAATCGTCTCGTGTATATGGGTTGCTGGGCGAAACATTGCTAAATTTCCATCTGGTAGGTGTGCCTTTCGCCTTCTTTATTTTTGGTGTACTGCTTGCGCAGCTCAGACGTTGGATGGACGGATTACTACCAGGAGACGCGCGGTGGTTATTGGTGCCATTCCTTATCCACCTGGGAGTTGTCATATTAGTAGCCGATATGGACAACATAGTCGTTACTGTGGTTAAAAACGGCTTTGTCCCGTTTTTTGTGGTTATACTCAGTGCTCAACGTGTCCGATTACCGCATGGCGCCGCGTCCTAACATACAGGAAACCTGAGAGAGGCAAGGAGAGGAATAAGATTCATCTTGTCTTTGCCCACGACAGCATTTTCTCTGCTACAACAGAAGGGGTTTTTGCTGACGGCCAATGGGGATTTCCTCTCTGGCAACGCTATCTTAACGTCTTCAGCACGGTAACAGTTGCCGCACGGCTCGTTGAACTTCCGCAGACCAAATGGTCAAACGGCTTCACTCTCTCTAGCACTCCTGGTGTGTCATTTGTTGCGATTCCATCCCTCACTAACCCGAGGGCCTTATTGACTCACTACTGGACGGCCAGAAAAAAGCTAGAAGACGTGCTACGAGAAAAAGACGCCCTCATTGCGCGTTTACCGAGCGAGATTGGTTCTCTCGCCATTCAGGTGGCTCGGCGTCTGGGAAAACCGTGGGCAGTAGAAGTAGTGGGGTGCATCTGGGGCGCCTTATGGCATTATGGCACCTGGCAGGGGAAAGTCTATGCGCCATATGTGACGTGGCGCACCAGAACCTTGATCCGTCAAGCTTCTTACACACTGTATGTGACACGCGAGTTTTTGCAAAGACGCTATCCCTGCCGTGGAAAGACCATCAGCTGTTCTAATGTAGAACTTCCACCAGTCGATAGACAAATACTCGCGCAGAGATTAGCCCGGATAGCACACAAGAAGGCCGCTCTGAGGATCGGACAGATTGGGCACCTGTCCGTCAAGTACAAAGGGATAGACACGGCTTTACAGGCACTCAGTCTGGTACGAGATCGGTTACCCCCTTTTGAGTTTTCTCTCCTTGGCGGCGGTGATCCACGGCCGTGGCAACAGAAGGCAGAGAAGCTGGGCTTGAGCCGCCAGACGACATTCTGCGGGCAATTATCCCCAGGCGAGTCAGTGTTGCGTTGGCTGCAAGACCTTGATCTCTATATCCAACCGAGCTTCCAAGAAGGCTTACCACGAGCGTTGATTGAAGCCATGAGCCAGGGTTGCCCTGCGTTAGGTTCCACTGCTGGGGGTATCCCGGAACTCCTTGACCACACCTGTCTGCATAAACCAGGTGACAGCGCAAGGTTGGCAGCGCTCTTGATCCAAGCAACGACAGATAACCATTGGCAATTCGTCCAGGCTCAACGAAATTTTGAGACAGCGAAGCGCTATAGTAAGGCAGTGCTTGATACTATCCGGGAGAAGTTTTGGCAAGAGTTCGCTGAATCGATCAGACGCCAGCACATTTAGCGCAGAACGGCTACTCGCAGATATCGATCGACTGTATACTGCCTTGCTCACGAAGAAGACAAAAAGAGAACGCTTTCAACAGTAACACACCTGCCACGGTGAAACGGCAAGTCGGATCAGATTTGTCACCGGGGTTGCTGGCTTTCCGGCAGCTGCCTGCAGAAGAGCTTGCTCACGCCAACTAATCCTCTACAAACTCTAAGCGCAGACGGCGCATCCAGATGTCACACTCCTGGCACAGGGCACGAGCCTTCTCACCATTGCCGTTGGCCAGAATACTGGCTGAAGCAATAATGAGCCCTTGGATGGACTGCCGTTCGCGCACGGCTGGCAATCTCTCGATGCTGCCAAAGACAGGCAAGCCAAGAACCATCCGTCCATGCTTTTGTGTGTCATCATCAAGGAACCCGATGGGACGGTATCCCAACCGAGGATACAAAACAAAAACCGCGCGCGAGTAGCCACTGAAGCGGTAGAAAAACAAGAGGGCACCTACAGCCAGGAGGGTTCCTCCTATCACTCCCTTTGCCAGACGCCCGAGATCCTCAAGTCCGGTGTGACGCCAAATCCCTCGGTAGAGATCAATAAAGAAGAAGGAAATATAGGTTGCCGTCAACACAACCGGGAAAGAGCCGAGATACAACCTCATATTAGAGCCGCTCAGTTCAAAATCGAAGCGGACAGCAAACGCGAGGAAGGGCAAAAGCAGAAGACACAACCCGTCAGACATACTCCCCGTTTTTCCAATAATCGACAACATCCTGCACGATCACGCGCAGCCCTCGAGTCGGGACATATCCGCACAGTTGCTTGATCCGGCGCAAGTCTGGCACGCGCTGGCGCATATCTTCAAAGCCCGCCTCATAGGCCTCGTCGTACGGTACGTAACGAATCTCGGAGGAACTGTTCATCATACGCTTCACCAGGTGAGCAAGCTCGGCAATGGTGATCGACTCGTCGTTGCCGATGTTGAACACCTGTCCCACCGCATCATGATGGTGCGCAAGTTGAATGAGCGCCTCAACAGCATCATGGACATGGGTAAAACAGCGGGATTGGGTCCCATCTCCATGCACGGTAATGGGATGCTGCAACAGCGCCTGCCGGACAAAAGTGGGAAGGACCATGCCATAACGACCGCTCTGCCGTGGTCCCACCGTATTGAAGAGCCGTGCGATTACCACGGGCAGCTTTTTCTCTTTGTAGTACGCCAGCGCCAGGAATTCATCAATCGCTTTTGAGCAGGCATAGCTCCAGCGTCCTTTTGCCGTCGGCCCCAAGACCAGATCGTCATCTTCAGCAAAGGGAATCTTGTTGGCTTTGCCGTAGACCTCTGAGGTGCTGGTGAGGAGCACGTGCTTCTTCTTTTTGTTGGCACATTCCAGTACGACCTCAGTGCCCTTAATATTGGTTTCGATGGTACGGACCGGGCTCTCAACAATAAGCTTGACGCCAACTGCCGCAGCTAAATGAAAAACCAGGTCACAGTCATCGATCAACTCGGCCAGCACAGGGCGGTTGAGGACCGTATCAATAACGTAGGAAAAACCCGCCTTCCCTTTCAGATGCTCGATGTTCCGCATAGAGCCCGTGGAAAGGTCGTCGATGATGGTAACGTCATAACCGTGGTTGAGCAGTTTTTCGGCCAAGTGCGAACCGATGAACCCAGCCCCGCCCGTGATAAGGTAGCGCATCCCCTACCCTCCCTTTCTCGACAATCGGCTTTCCCCGCCACTTCCGGGACTTACTGGAAAAGACGCGTTTTTGCAAGCCAAAACGCGAGCATGACAGGGTCGCGCCTCCGCGCGTACCCGTAGTGCCAGTCCGTACCACTTGCAGCCTGACAGAAACCCCTATCCCTGAAAGCTCTCCTCCTCAGAAGCGCACGCTGGAGGTGTTCCAGTGACCTCTTGCAGGACCGCAAGGAGGATCGCTGCCGATCGTTGCCAAGAAAATTGTGTAGCCCGTTGTTTTCCCGCCTCGCCCAGCGCCTGTCGTCTCGTGCGGTCGATCCCAAGTTGTAACAGGGCCTGTGTCAGCCCTGCGACATCCCCGCTCTGCACAAGGACCGCCGCATCACCCGCGACTTCACGCATGACCGGAATATCCCAGGCGACCACCGGTAGTCCATGCGTCATAGCCTCGAGGACCGGCAGCCCAAAGCCCTCATATGTCGAGGGCAACACCAAAGCGACTGCCCGCCGATATAAGTCGTCTAACACGGGATCGGACACATGCCCTAAACACTGCACCCTGTCAGCGACCTCGTATTGCTGCGCGATCCTCTTCAGCGACACCTGTTTGGCCGGGTTACTCTCGCCAACCACCACTAAATGATAGTCAGGGGGCAGCTGGGCAAGGGCGCGGATCACCAGATCAACCTGCCGCCGTGGCAGTAAGCTACCGACAAAGAGGAAAAAGGGGGTCTCTCCAGGCACGAGCAGCGTTCCTTCGGCAGCGGACAGGCACTGCCGGAGACTACTGGCACTGCCTGGAGGAACCACGACAACTTTGTCCGGCGCTAATCCGTAGGTGCGGATGATTTCCTGACGAGAAAATTCAGAAACTGTCACAACCCGTGCAGCAGCCCGAC
>CAZCWX010000469.1:0-4425 GCA_964502465.1 uncultured Enterobacteriaceae bacterium
CCCGTAGGCCGCTTGTAGGGTGAACATCCCGTCAAATTCAATGTCCACCCGCCCGGCAGTACACACCCAGCCCGACACTACCCCAATCCCACTCTGAAACGAGGCCGGCGGTGGATTCTCTAACTGCGCCTGTGCCCAGACTCGGCCGGGGAGCAATAAGAGGATAACCGCTGCTGCAACTCTCACGATGGAGACACACTGGAATGCTTGCTTTGTGGTTTTCATCACTCCTGCCTTAATTAACTAAAAAATGGGCAGATTGCCCTCTTCAGAAAGCATGTGGGACTCTAAATCAAACCACATAAGATGGGTACACTCCTTCACTGGCAGTTGATTCCCTCCCTGTTCGGCCTGAGCATAGCGGAGCGAAGTCGAAGGCCGATAGTCCTGCCAGAATTGCGCTCTTCGACTTCGTCGCTGGCGCGGCTACGCTCAGAGTGAACGGAAAAAGTATAGCTCAGCAAGTGAGACACTGTCCCAATGTCGTGTGGTCTGATTTAGTCATCTTGTCTTTACTTCTTTTCACTGTAAGACAAACGGAAAATAGCTGAAAGCGAGCAACATGGGAAGGTTCTGGGACAGTTTCCCTCTCTCTCTGTGACAGGGCCCTTCACGACTGCGTTTGCAACCGTGCTGGGGATAGCTCGGCGGGCGTCAAGCCGGAGGCCGCAAGGTCCTTCGGGAGGCAGCGGTCAATGATGAGAGTTGCAGTAGTCCGCGCCAGAGCCGGGGCAGTCATGATCCCATAGCCGCCTTGCCCTGCCAGCCAGAAAAAGCCCGGCAACGTGATATCCATTCCTACTACTGGCGCCTTATCAGGAACAAAGCTCCGGAGCCCCGCCCACTTCCGACGAATATGGGCGACCGAGAGCGTCGTCGCCTTCTCAATGCGATCGACGGCGACAGCGATATCGTACTCTTCGGGATACACATCACAAGGCGGGACCGGTGTTTCGTCAGCAGGGGACGCCAGGATGCGTGCGGATTCCGGCTTAAAATAGAAGCGTTCTTCAACGTCGATGACAACAGGCCATAGAGAAAGCGTAGCCGTAATCGGCCCATCAAAGAGAAAAGCGGTGCGTCGTTTCGGCGTCAGGCCGACCGGGTATGCTCCCGCTAGCCGGCCGACCTCGTCACACCATGCTCCAGCCGCGTTGACCACAATACCGGAAAAGAATCGTTCGTCTGAACTCTCCACCTCCCAGCCATCACCAGAGCGTCTAAGGCGCGTCACTGCCGTGTTCGTCAAAAGTTCACCACCACGGCGCGCGAATCCTTTCAGAAACCCTTGATGGATGGCATGGACATCGAGGTCCATCGCTTCAGGTTCGAGCACCGCCGCCGCAAGGTAGTCTTCCCGCAGTACTGAGCAGAGCTTTCGCGCCTCAGCACAGCCTACGGCGTGGATACTGGGCACGAGGCGCTGGGCTTCAACTCGTGCAGCAGCGAGAAACTCTCGCTGCGCTTCGCTCGCAATCCACAGCATCCCGCGGGGAGAGACAAGCGGAGTTTCCGTCAATCCGTCCGGTGGATGCTCAAAGAACGGCCGGCTCGCCACAGTGAGGCGACGGATAATGGTGTTGCCGTAGTTTTCGGTGAACACCGCCGCCGACCGGCCGGTAGAATGGTATCCGGCTAAGCGTTCGCGTTCGAGCAAGACCACACGCCCATGAGCAGCCAATTCGTAGGCTGCCGACGCCCCCGCGATACCAGCACCAATGACCAGAAAGTCGCATGTTTTCATGAGAGTGCACTCGTCGTACGCCAGGCCATAAAAAAGGGTAGACGTGCAGTCTGCCCTTAAGAAACAGGCGAGGGTCTCCTACCCCTCATCTCTGTATCCGCTTCTCAGGCGGGGCAGGGATTGTCTCCGCTATTTCTTTCCGCGCGGTTTCATCTCTAAATCAGCAGGGGGCTCGCTCGGCAATTTCCAGCGCAGGTAAGGTTTGTCTTTCAGCTCATGATAAGCGTTCGCTTGCTCAATGGCTTTGTGGAAGGCTGTCTCGAAGGACTGGAAATCTTGGCTCTCGATCGCTTTGCCCAGCGGAGGCCAATCCTCTTGGAGGAACTGCATGAGAGCCTCTTCATGTTTGGGCCGAGTGAAGGCGCCAGTTTCCATCAACTCTTGGATTTCTTTCCATTGGAACTTCGCTAACTCCCAGTGTCCCTCTTTTGCTGCGTAGTAGAGTTTCCAGGTGCGTTGCCCAATCTCGGGCATGATGCGAGCGAGTCCTGGTTGGATGATGGCAATTTCTTCTAACGTCATCTCTCGGTGCCCGCTCCACACCCCCATCTCCGCTAACACTTCCTTGATCTTCCCTTTCAGTTCTTCGTCAGTCATCGGTTCCTCCTTGTTCATGATCAGACTGGGGCTTTCCCGATCTCGATACTATACGCAAACTGGCACATGAGGGCAAACGTTCGATCAGTCAAGAGTCTCGCATCTTTAGGGACCGAGAGAAGTAGACAAAAGTCGATTCTCGCCCCTAAACTGAACGACTCTGACCTTTAAGCCGGCTTGCCCCAGCAGTCGCGAAAGGCAAACTCGCGGAGATCCTTGCGGGTACGCGGGAGCATCTCCTTTTCGCGCGAGCGTTCGTCAAGATCAGCAATGTCGCCCTCATAGCCGATCGCAATCAGGACGATCGGCTGCTCCTCTTGCGGAATATGTAAAGCCGTCCGAACGGGACCTTGTTCCCAGCCCGCCATTTGGTGGCAGCGCAATCCCAGATGCTCGGCCTGCAAGACCAAGCTCATCACCGCCTGACCGCAGTCATAGAGATAATACGGAATGCTATTATCATGACGCACGTCATCGGCTTCGACTCGCGAGACAACGACAGCAAGGATTGGCGCCTTCACTGCCCAGCGGCGATTCCCAGACATCAGGCCTTCATGCATCTGGGCGCGTACTGTTGGCTCAGTAACCAAGACGATACGCCAGGGCTGTTTATTGTACGATGAGGGCGCCCAGCGCATGGCTTCGAGCAGCAAGTGTATTTTCTCTTCTTCTACCGGCCGACTGCGAAAAGCACGAGGACTTTTGCGGTTGGCAATTTCAGGTAACAAACTCACGCGACATTCTCCTCACTATCCAACCCGAATCGGCATGCTCGATTCACCAGAAAGAACCTCATTGCGCCAGCGGTGCATCCGCGACCAGGCCACTCTGGCGTCTGGAAATTTTGTCGAGAGAAACTCAGAGAAATGTTTCTGCGCACGCCGAGCACTTGTCCGACCTGGCTGTGGGTTGATCAAAGTGGCCGCCATAAAAAGTTCGTCAACGGTCGTCGCGTCCAACTGCACCTCCAGGCGGACTCGATTGTGCGGCGTCGCATCAGTGTAGAGCCAGATCTCAAAGGTCCCTTTGAAAAAGCGACCCGCTTGCTCCTGATCTGGCCAGAACGAGAGGGCGATAATCAAATTGGGCTCTTCAAGACATAAGGCAGCAAGCACCACCCCATCATATGTGAACATTTTCATTCGCCAGGACACCTCAGCGAGAGCTATACCGAACGGTTGAATGCGCCGACTAAACACCTCCTGCGGGATTTCGACTTCGAGCACCGCTCCCATGGGCTTTTCCTCCCCACTTCTCCACCACTGCTCCACCACACCCAGCGGAACAGGCAAGTTTGTGCATCCACCACAAAGCCACCATGGGCCTTATTTAGCTGACCACGGGCAAAAAAGCCAGCGCTCTCGCGGGTTCGACAACCAGCAACGCAACCGCGCGATAGCCATCTGGCAAAAGATTGCCACCCGCTATGAATTTGACACTAACACGAGCGTGATCTCTGCTTTTTTACTAGCTTTTCTAGCGGCATAGCTCTTGCTTTTCCTTACACGCATGAACAGCACACAGAATACCATCGAAGCCTTGACCGTTCAGTACCGCCCACTGGTTGAGCGGATTGCTACTTCTCTCCGTCAGCGGTTACCTCACTGGATCGAACGCGACACTCTCGTGCAGGCTGGCATGCTTGGACTGCTCCAGGCAGCACACTCTTTTGAGCCAAGCAAGGGAGCAGAGTTCGGACGCTATGCCGGGCATCGGATTCAAGGAGAGATGCTTGATGCATTGCGAGCCGAAGATTATGCCTCGCGCAGTAACCGCAAATGGGAACGCCGTATCCGGCAAGCTCGCGAGCAGTTTGTCTCGCGTTTCGGTCGGCACGGAGAAGTACAAGAAATTGCGGAGGCTCTGGGTATTTCGCTGCAGGAGTTTTATCGGGGGGAACAACGAGCCGACCTTGCACACGTTCTGCATTTTTCCGATTTACACCCTGAAGATGACAAAGTGTTTGAAGATACCGCTCCACCAGAACACCAGGCACACGACTTTGCGAACCCAGCTGTCCGCGTTGAACAAAGCGAAACCATGCGCCAGTTGTGGGCCGCGGTCGCAGAACTCTCGGACCCACG
>CAZCWX010000470.1:0-24893 GCA_964502465.1 uncultured Enterobacteriaceae bacterium
TTTTGCAGGCTGGCCAAGGTGCTGAGCACCTCCTCGCTATGCCCGCTCGGCTGCACGCCGGTGAACACCCGAGCGATCTTGCCCTCAGGATCAATAATGAATGTGTTCCGCGCCGATAATTTTGCTCCGTTGTATTCCATCACCGAGCCGTATTGCGCCGAGACCCTGGCCTCGGGATCAGACAAGAGAGTAAAGTTGAGTCCCTCCTTCGCGCAGAAATCTTTATGCGACTCAGCACTGTCCACACTCACACCGAGGATCACCGCGTTCACCTGCTCATACTTCGCTAAATCGCGCTGGAAGTTCCGCGCCTGCAGGGTGCAGCCGCTGGTGAAATCTTTTGGGTAAAAGTAAAGAATCACCCACTTGCCTCGGTAATCCATCAAACTCGCTTGGGTGCCTGCATTGGTCATGAGGCTGAAATCTGGGGCAGGCGTGCCGACTGCCGGAGGTTCTGTGGCAGCATGAACTGGCATCGATGTTAGTGTCAGGGTGGTAACGATGAACAATACGAACGGGAAATGGTATGTCGCTACTGTCATGTGATACCTCCAACGAGCAGTTTGATACGATCAATGCTCTGGTTGGTGAGAAACGCTTCATTCTTATCTGATCTTACTCTACTTCCTGGAGCGACTGAAAGAAAGCGCCTTGACGCTCCGGGCGTTTCGCCCTACACTCCCTCCCGACGTTGAGGAGCACTATGGCAACGCACAACCCCGCTCGTGTACTCGTCCTCCATGGCCCAAATCTGAATATGCTGGGCCAACGCGAGCCGGAGATCTATGGCGCGACAACGCTCGCTGATATTGATGTGATGCTAGTGCAACTCGGCCAGGAATTGGGAGTCGAAGTGGAGACTTTCCAGTCCAACCTTGAAGGCGAGTTAGTCAACAAGATTCAACAGGCCCGGGGTCACTATACCGCGTTGATTATCAATGCTGGCGCCTATACGCACACCAGCGTCGCGCTGCTGGATGCGATTCTGGCGGTTGGTTTACCAGTGGTCGAGGTCCATCTGTCAAACTTGTATAAGCGTGAGGAATTTCGTCATCATTCTTATCTTGCCCGCGCGGCGGTGGGACAGATCTGTGGGTTTGGTGCGCAGAGTTACCTCCTCGGTTTACGCGCGGCGGTGGGACTCATCAACAAAAAAGCGTAACAGCTTTCAGCCACCAGTGGTCAGGAAGAATAGAAATTGCTCTGGCTGACATCTTGGAGCAGAGCCGCTGTCAAATAAAGAAAGAGAAGGAGCAGCGGAAGAGAAGAGGAAAACCGAGAGCTGCCCGCTAACTGCTTTCCTATGGAAATCGACGACATCAAAAAACTCGTAGACCTGATGGAAGAAAAAGGCGTGGTCGAGCTCGAAATGGAAGACCGGAAGGGCAAGATCCGCCTTGTACGGGAGAACCACCACGCTCCTACTACGAGCGCCCCGCTTGCGATTGTTCCGCCATTTCCTCCAATCGCCTCGTCTGTCATTCCTACCGCTCCTGTGGAAGGGCACACCGCAGACCCGACGCCGGCCTCGGGAACAACGATTACCTCCCCCATGGTGGGAACTTTTTATCGGGCCTCGAATCCCGAGGCTCCGCCGTATGTCGAGATCGGCACAGTAGTAGAAAAGGGCGAGGTAGTCTGTATCATTGAAGCGATGAAGATGATGAACGAGATTGAAGCGGAAATGCGCGGTCGAGTGCTCAAGGTCTTAGTGGAGAGTGGCAAGCCGGTTGAATACGGACAACCGCTGTTTTTACTAGAACCACTCTGAAGAGAATCAGAGAGGAACAACTGCGGTGTTTAAAAAAGTGCTCATTGCGAACCGTGGCGAAATTGCGGTGCGGATCATTCGCGCATGCCGCGGGCTCAATATCCCGACCGTTGCCGTCTACTCTACCGCTGACCGTGAAGCGCTCCATGTCCGTCTTGCCGACGAGCGGGTTTGTATCGGGCCGCCTACTGTCGCGGACAGCTATTTGAACATTCCGGCGATTGTCAGTGCTGCCCTGTCCTTTGGCGCTGACGCAGTCCATCCGGGATACGGATTTTTATCTGAGAATGGTGATTTTGCCGAAGCGTGCCAGCGTTCCGGACTCGTGTTTATCGGCCCACGGGTGCGGAACATTCGGTTGATGGGCGATAAGCCGCGCGCTCGTCGGATCATGGAAAAAGCCGGAGTTCCGGTGCTCTTAGGAACATCAGCTGGGATTACTGACGTGCGCGAAGCTCAGGCCGTCGCTGCGCAAGTCGGATTTCCTGTGCTCCTCAAAGCAGCTGCCGGTGGTGGCGGGCGGGGGATGCGTATCGCTCATGCGGCGGATGAATTGGCGGCGGTGTTCCCGGTGGCCCGGGACGAAGCTGCGGCGGCGTTTGGTAACGGCGCCTTGTATGTGGAGAAATATCTTGAACGTGCTCGTCACATTGAGTTTCAAATCGTCGCCGATCAGCACCGCAACGTGCTCCACTTTGGCGAGCGTGAGTGTTCGGTGCAGCGCCGCTATCAGAAGATCCTGGAAGAGTCACCTTCTCCGGCATTGAACAAACGCTTACGGGACCGCATGGGAACAGCCGCTGTCAAGGCTGCTCAAGCAATTGGCTATACGAATGTTGGCACTATCGAATTTCTGCTCGACTCCCAAGGGCATTTCTATTTCATCGAGATGAATACGCGCATCCAGGTCGAGCATCCTGTTACTGAAATGGTCACCGGGCTTGATATTGTCCAGGCTGGTATTCGTGCCGCTGCTGGAGACCCCTTGCCGTGGCGTCAACGCGATGTCGTCCTTGCTGGACATGCGCTCGAATGTCGGATCGTTGCCGAGGATCCAACCACACTGCTGCCGTCTCCCGGGACGATTCGTGGCTATCTCACACCCGGCGGTCTGGGCGTCCGGGTCGAATCGGGGGTTGCTGAAAACAGTGTCATTCCCGTGTACTATGATTCCCTGGTTGCCAAAGTGATTACCTGGGGGCAAACTCGAGATGAAGCGATTCGACGGATGCGGGTCGCGCTAGCAGAGTATCACATCGGTGGGATCAAGACGAATATTGCACTTCACCAATTAATCTTAAACGACCCGGATTTTCTTGCGGGCAACATCCACACTCGCTATCTCGACCAATTCTTACACCGCACCGTTCCACACGACGTTAGGCCGGTGCGTGGGCCGGTGCCACTGCGAGCGTAAGGAGGAAAACGATGCGTCTCCATCTGATTTTCGTGGTATTAACAGGTGTGCTCTTTGCCGGTGTCGGGTGTGATGCCTCGCCAGGAAAACAGATGGCCGTTGCTCAGACGGCTCCCACCCCAGAACCTGCTGCGTCGTTACCAGCTCCCACGACCAGCGGACCGCGCATCATGTTTCATGAACCAGCGTATGACTTTGGTACAGTTGAACAAGGAGAGCAAGTCGTCAATTTTTTCCGCTTTATCAATCAAGGCGGCCAGGATTTACGTATTGAATCGGTCAAGTCCTCATGTGGCTGCACAGCAGCCGTGATCTCATCTGATGTCATCCCCCCTGGGCAAGAGGGAACAATCAGCGCGACGTTTGATACAAACCGGTTTGCCGGAGAAAAAGCCAAGACGATCACTGTTTACAGCAACGATCCCTTGCAGCCGGTGACGACACTCACGATACAGGGGGAGATCACGATCGAGGTTACGGCGGATCCGCCGCAACTGTATTTTGGCCGCCTTCGCCGTGGTGAGAAAACCACTCGGACAGTTGAGGTTCTGTACGATAGCGAGAAGCCGATTGCCATTACGAAGGTCGAACACACGCATCCCGCCGTGCAGGTGCGGTCTGAGGATCTTGAGAAAGAGGGAAAAAAAGGAAAAAAGCTCTTCGTGTCGCTGACAAAAGACGTCGCGCTTGGCCGTTTCAACGATCAGATTACGGTGACGACGACTAGTCAAAAGCGGCCGTCACTGGTGATCCCTGTTTTTGGCAATGTCGAAGGTGACGTGGTGATTCAGCCTCCACAGGTTTCTTTTGGAGTGATACGCAGAGGAGAGAGCAAAGCGCAAGAGGTCAGCATCAAAAGCCGCGCCACAAAGCCGATTCGTGTCCTCCGTGTGGAGAGCTCAACGGCAGAAGTCGGTGCCGAGCTTGCCCCAGTCAAAGAAGGGGAAGAATATCGTGTGATCCTCAAAGTCAATGGCGAGAAAGGACCAGGCCGTATCCAGGGTGAAGTACGAATTTTCACCGACCATCCCGAGGAGAAAACGCTGACCATTCCTCTTTATGGCATGATCGCGGCTGCCCGGCAGGCAAAACAATAAGTGTTCAGTTGTCAGCAAGCGATTAACCTCGGGGAGAAGGAAGGGAGAATCGGCAAAAGGGAGAATCGGAGAAAGCCTTGTTGCCTCGCCAGTTCCCCGCTCCCCCGCCGCTCGTTCTTCTGGACTGCAGGCTGATCGCTCACTGCTGAAAATGGTAGAACCTGCTACTTCCTTTTATCGACACACTCTCTCTGAGACTCTTGAACGCCTGCTTCCAGCCTTGCGTGCAGCAGTTGCAGGTGACTGCCGCCGCCTCTCAGGCCTGAAAGGAGCTGCCCGGGCATTTTTCCTCTCCCGCTGTCTGGTACGCACATCGCAGCCAACCCTCTGTGTGTTGGCTACGATGCAAGAAGCCGAAACCTTTGCTGATGATCTCCGGTGTTTTCTCGGCGATGAGGAGAGTGTTGCCGGAAGAGTGCATCTCTACCCTGCGTGGGATGTCCCAGCTTTTGAAGGCTTGTCTCCGAGTAATGAAGTGCTGGCTGCTCAGATCGAGGGCCTGTACCATCTGTTAACAACTAATGATGCGGTTATTGTGACTTCGGTCGATGCGCTCGCTCAAAAACTGATTCCCCGTGAAGACTTTATTGACGCGACTTTCAGGCTGGTACCAGGTCAAGACTTGGCTCTCTCCGCCCTGGTTGACCACCTGCTCCAGTGGGGATATCGCCGGGTCCCGCTAGTTGAAGAAAAAGGCGAGATCAGCATTCGTGGGGGGATCATTGATCTCTTTCCGCCGCTTGCCGCTCAACCGCTGCGGGTCGAGTTCTTCGGTGACACGGTTGAGTCGCTGCGGAGCTTTGATCCAGCCTCGCAGCGCTCAATTGAATCAATGACTGAAGTGACACTCTTACCGATGCGCTTCTTTTCGTTGGCCCGCTTGCAGGCCGCACGGCGAGCCGTTGAAGAAGCCATGGCGGACAGCGTAGTCTCGCTCAGGGAAATGCAACGGGTCTCTGAGAATTTGAAAAGTGGTCTCTCGTTTCCCGGCGCTGAATTTCTGCTTTCCTATTACTATTCCAGTTTGGAAAACTTGGGGGATTACCTGCCTCCCAATACGGTAATGTGGCTCATCGAGCCTCTGGTTGCCAGGGAGGCGCTCGACGATTTCTGGAGTCGGCTTACTGTGCATACTGCTGCAGTGTCGCACATTGAGCGCTTCGTTCCACCTCCTGACCACTTGTACCTTAAGCCAGAAGAAGTCTGGGCACAGGTCTCCCCGTACTTTACGGTTCAGGTAGAGGGATTGGAGAGTGTAGACGCGGATCTGACTGTTTCGACCGCGCTCCACACTGACCTCAAGCCCATTCTCCAGGGGAAAGGCGGAGAAAGAGGACTTGCTCCGCTGGTTGAACGGATTCTCCACTGGCAGGAGGAGCACGCACGAGTGTTCTTGACGGTCTCGAGTACGTTGCAGGCCGCTCATCTGCAAAATCTTTTCCTCGGTCATGAACTCCGTCTCCCGACGGTCTCTGCCTCTGCAGACTTGTGGTTGGAGCGCCCACTTGCAAGTACGGTTATCGTTGTTGGTCATCTCTCGCACGGCTTCACACTCCCTGCGGATGGTCTGATCTTTATTTCCGAAGAGGACATCTTTGGTGAGCGACGGCACCGCCGCCGTACACGTCCTCGGCCGGTTACTGATTACTTGACCGGGCTCAGTCAACTGAAACCGGGAGATTATGTCGTCCATGTCGATCACGGAGTAGGGGTGTACCAGGGCTTACGGCACCTCAGTGTGGCGAATACCGAGGGAGATTATCTCCATTTGGAGTATGCTGGCAGGGACCGCCTGTACCTGCCGGTCGAGCGCATCAATCTCGTACAGAAATATACTGGAGCCGATGGCCATGCTCCGGCGCTGGACCGGCTTGGCAGCCAGAACTGGGAGAAGATTAAACGGAAGACTAAGGAATCCATTCTGGCAATGGCACGTGAACTCCTGGAGATCCATGCAGTGCGTGAGAGCACCGAACGGTCAGCGTTTGTCCCCTTGAATGAGACATATGAAGAGTTTGTTGCCCGTTTTCCGTTCGAAGAGACCAGCGGGCAACGCACAGCTATAGATGACGTACTGGCAGACTTGCACGGCAGCAAGCCGATGGACCGGTTGGTATGTGGGGATGTGGGATATGGCAAAACCGAGATTGCGCTGCGCGCGGCATTTCTCACCGTGGAAAGTGGGAAACAAGTTGCGGTGTTGGTGCCAACGACCGTATTGGCCCAGCAACATGCCGAAACGTTTGCCCGACGCTTTACCGACTACCCAGTGCGAGTGGAACTGCTGAATCGCTTTCGCTCTGCCCAAGAAGTCAAAACGGTTGTCCAAGGGCTGGCGGCTGGGACTGTTGATATCGTCATCGGTACGCACCGGCTTCTGCAGCGCGATATTGTCTTCAAAAATCTTGGTCTCGTTGTGATCGATGAAGAACATCGCTTTGGTGTCCTCCATAAGGAGAAAATCAAGAAACTGCGCCATCTGGTTGATGTGCTCATACTCTCGGCGACGCCTATTCCGCGCACGCTCAACATGGCGCTTATGGGCCTCCGTGACCTGAGTGTCATTGAAACCCCGCCAGTAGACCGGCAGGCGATCCGCACGTATGTCTCGCGCTTTGACGAAGGGTTAATACGATCCGCCATTCTGCAAGAACTCAGTCGTGGGGGGCAAGTCTTCTTTGTCCACAACCGTGTGGAGACGATAGAGAAGATGGCCAAGCGGATTCGCGAGCTAGTGCCCGAAGCGATGCTGACAGTTGCGCACGGGCAGATGGCTGAGCGCGAGCTCGAAAAAGTCATGCTTGACTTCCTCCACCATCGCTCGAATGTCTTGTTGTGTTCAGCGATTATCGAGTCTGGACTCGATATCCCGACTGCGAACACGATTATCATTGATCGTGCCGATCAGTTTGGTCTCGCTCAACTCTATCAACTGCGTGGTCGGGTTGGCCGTTCTGCCCAGCGGGCTTATGCCTATCTCCTCATTCCGGGCGAACATCTGCTCACCGAAGATGCCAGAAAACGTCTGGAAGTGTTACAAGAACTGGACGACCTCGGCAGCGGGTTTCGCCTTGCGGCTCATGATTTGGAAATCCGTGGGGCTGGGAACCTTTTGGGTAAGGAACAATCCGGTCAGGTCGCAGCAGTGGGATTCGAGCTCTACGCCCAGATGCTCGAAGAAACAGTGCAAGAGTTACGGGGCGGCAAAATTCGCGTGCAGATCGAGCCCGAGATTCAGATTGGCCTGCCTGCCTACATTCCTGAGGCATACATTCCGGATGTTAATCAACGCCTCGTCTTCTACAAGAAGCTAGCGAACGTGCAGGATCGGTCTGATTTGGCAGACCTGGCATATGAAATGGAGGACCGCTTTGGGCCATTGCCGGAGTTGGTGCGGGTGTTCCTGGAGGTCATGGATCTGCGGCGCGTCTTGCGCGATTATTGGGTGACCTCGGCGTATAGAAAGGCCGATAAAATCACTCTCCACTTCCATCCTGATTCGCCAATTAAAGGAGAGCGATTGGTGACCGTGCTGCAAAAAGACCGAGGGCGCTCTCAGTTGAGTCCAGATCTGCGCTTCACCTTTACGCTCAAACCTGGAGCAGAGGTCATTCCGGCTATTCAAGACCTTTTGCAGAGCCTCGAAGAGGGTATGTAGTGCGACAGAAGATAGCCACACCCGCAGCCCAGAACGAGCAAAAATCCCTTCGTTTCGTACAGGGCTCTTTGTGGGATACACCAACAAGCAGTCTTGCTAGCGTGGTGACCGAGACTTTTGTTACACCCCGCTATGAAATGGTGACCGAGCCTGCTCAGTTGGAAACCGTATTGCCACAGCTCTTGGACGCTCCGGTTGTAGCAGTTGATACAGAAACGACGGGGTTAGATCCCCTCACCGATCGTCTACGGCTCATTCAGTTAGCCACGCCAACCCTCACCGTGATCGTCGATGTCCAAACCTGTCCAGTCCAAGCCCTGCGTCCCCTCTTTTCCCAAGCGCACGAGCTGCTCTTCCACAATGCTGGGTTTGACCTGCAATTCCTCACCCAGGCCGGCCTGCCGTGGCCGGCGCACCTTTTTGACACCATGCTCATGAGCCAGGTCCTTGGAGCAGGGAAGGCGGAAGGCAATCTCAGTCGGTGTGGGCTAGAACTGGTGGTAAAGCGCTATCTTAGTGTGAGCCTGCCGAAGGAGGAGCAGCGCAGCCAATGGGATGGACCGCTGCGTCTCGAACAACTCGCGTACGCCGCGCGGGATGCTGCCGTGCTGCTTCCATTAGCTGAGCGCTTGCAACAGGATTTGCATACTGCCGGCCTTGATCGTGTAGCTGCGATTGAGAACCGTTGTGTCCCTGCTCTCGCATGGCTGGAAGGTGCTGGGCTACCAATTGATGCCGAACGGTGGTTCACTCGCGCCCAGAGAGATGAAGAACGGGTCCGCACGCTCGAGCAACAGTTGGATACCATCATTGGACAGGGTGAGACTGCAACTGAGCTGTTGTTCAATTCGGCGCCGACTGTGAACTGGCAGAGTCCAGCTCAGGTATTACAGGTGCTGAGAGCCCGGGGGCATCAGATCGACTCCACCCACGCGACTACGCTAGCCACCCTTGATGATCCACTGGCGTATGCGTTGTTGGAGTACCGCGACGCGGTGATCAGAGCCCAGACGTTCGGCAGAGAGTGGTTAGAAGCCCACCGTCACCCCCTCACGAGACGTATCCACGCGCAGTACATTCAGCTCGGCACGCCCTCCGGCCGCATGGCCTGCATTCATCCTAATGTCCAAAATATCCCCCGCAGTCCGGCTTATCGCGCGTGTATCCGCGCAGATGAAGGTCAGGTCCTCGTCAAGGCGGATTTCTCGCAGATTGAGCTGCGTATCGCCGCGGTGATTGCCAACGATCCAGCGATGCTGTCTGCCTTCCAGCACCGACAGGATCTCCATGCCGTCACCGCAGCGCGCGTATTGAACGTCCCACTCGACCAGGTTGAAAAATCGCAACGTCAGTTAGCCAAAGCCTTGAACTTTGGTTTGGTCTACGGTATGGGAGCACGCGGCCTGCAAGCGTATGCAGCGCGTCACTATCACATCGCCTTGACCGCAGCCCAGGCAAACCGTCATCGTCAGACATTCTTTCAAGCCTATCGTGGGCTGTGGCGCTGGCAACAGCACGTCGCGCAGCACTTCCAGCGGAAAGCAACCACGGAAACCTACACCCTGGTTGGTCGGCGGCAGCTTAACGTCCGGCACTTACCAGTGGCATTGAATTCGCCTGTGCAGGGAACAGGTGCAGATGGGTTGAAACTGGCCTTAGCCAGGCTGTTCGAATATCGTCACGACGTACCGTGGACGCGGCTGGTGGCGTGCGTCCATGATGAGCTAGTGGCCGAGTGCCCTGGTGACGAAGCCGAGCAAACCGCCCAGTGGCTCGCACATCACATGACCGTAGCCATGGCAGAGATTCTTGGAGAATCGGTCCCAGTAGCAATTGAGACCACGGTTGGTCGCGATTGGACTGGGGGGGAATGACAGCGAGACGGTGCAGGTCAGGCCGCTAGAGAGAGCCGCAATAGTTACGCTGCCTCGTCCAGTGCATCCCTACGCATGAGTGTAGGAAAATGAGACTGAAGGTGTTCTGCAAACCCGCGGTTTTTGGGTTGATAGCTCGGGCCCTTGAGGAATCGCAGCAAGGCTGACCTGTCGATGGCCTCGTTCCCATAGACCGTTTGACAGACCGCACGGTAATAGCGATCTTCGCCTGTGAGCGCTCTCAGGGTCTTGAGGGTACCCTTAAGAAAGGCGCTGTAAGAATCAGTAATGGGGCCACGATAATGGTCTTGAGCTACAGAGGGAGCCTTTCGGGAATCAATGGCCAGGCCGCATGCCGCTGCCTTCTGCTGCATCCACTGAAGCGTAATATCGGAGAGACGTCGATCCACATACCCACCACCGACGTCGGAGTGCGCCCCAATAAACCAACGCTGCTCCATAGTTTGGTGTGGATGGGTGCTGGGATTCCACAGGGCAACATCGTATTCTTTACGATGCTCATCGAGTGCCACGGCATGATAGGCATGCTCTACGATGCTGCTCAACTCCACGTCGTGGAAGCCATAGCGAGCATCGTTCAGGATTTTGAAAGCTTTCAGGGGAATGCCGAGTGTCCCTACCGTATCCCAGACCCCTAAGCATCTGATGCGTACGGGGCGCGAGTGCTCCCTGCGGAACGCCTGGGCTTCGGAGGTATCCGCACCAGCATCTCTTTTCGTGTATAGCGTGTATGCCTGCTCGATCAGCGATCGGTCAGCGCTCCAGAGCAGCCCACAATTACGGATCAAACCGACGAGACTGCGCGCAGTGTACGCACCACGGCTAAAGCCAAACAAAAAAATCTCATCCCCTTCTTGGTAACGCGCACTCAGAAACTCGTAGCCCTGGAGGATGTTCTCAGACAGCCCGTAGCCAAAAACACCACCACGAATGCGTTCATACCATTTCGTCCCCACCCCAGGGAAATACTGTGCGACCTGGCGCTGTCCGTCCACCGATTGGGAAAGGATCGACTCATAGATCCTCCGCACGTTCGTCTCAACCTGTTCGTCTTCG
This sequence comes from uncultured Enterobacteriaceae bacterium, assembly GCA_964502465.1. Taxonomy (GTDB): domain Bacteria; phylum Desulfobacterota; class Binatia; order Bin18; family Bin18; genus CAZCWX01. The sequence goes on from CAZCWX010000470.1 coordinate 10,895, forward strand.
AGCCGAGCTTCATCTGGCGTGTTCCAAGTTCCATCGAAACAAACGATTAAGCGTTTTGACATTGTGCGCCTCCTTTTTACTCTCTGGCCTGGTGCAGAGCGCAAGTGTCGTGCCTGTGCGGGAGGCGAGTAGCAACGACTCCAGGTGCCTGGGGCAAGACAAGACCAGAAGAGAAAAAAACGCGCGATAGTCTCTCCTCACAAACAGTTGCGCCGAAACGATCTCTTGCAAATATGTCGAAAATTCAGGAGGTTCTGACGCAGCGCGAGCGACATCCGTGCTCAGGCACAATGTGTGATTCCCTGGTTTTGGAAAAGGAGGTGTAGGTGAAAATAACCGGAGGTGATCTCCTCGTTGCTGAGATAAGCGCGATCCCGCCTATCTCACACTGGTATGACGATATCATTTTGAGAATACTGACAGTGACGGTCGGAGGGGGGCCGCACAAGGAGTGCTGCGTTGGAAGTATACGACAAGAACCTTAACCTGCATTCGCTTCATACACTTGTCGAACTGAGTGCCAGAATCAGCTCACAGGATGCGAACAGTGAATACTTCACCGATGGTATAGGTCAGTGAGGACCGCTCTCGTGGTCAGGGTGCCTGTTTCGATCTCTCCTTGATATAACCATATCGTTGTCAGATAGGCTGAGGGGTAATCACTCTAGCGACGGAGATAGTGTCTCCCATAGCTCCAATTGCTCTTTATCTTCATCACAATAGATGTGAGACAGCGTGCCGGTTGAGGTGCCAGATTAGAAGCACCTGAATTTCCTCTGCTTTTTGTCAAAACTACGAGGAGCCTTTCTTTGCCAGGCGATACCGGGAGCGCGTGTCAGGGCTGGCCTTCCGCCTAGTCCCTGACATGCTCTTCAAATTGATGCGTCGGCACAGTGTTTGCGCTGAGCAGCAGGTCAGGAGGTCATTTATATGTTGTTCATGCAAATTGCATCAATAGAGACAAGAAAAATGAGGGCGGCTATCGTCGGAGTGATGCTTGTTGCTCTGTGTGTGGTGTGCCCCTTCCAGGGGAGTGCGAGCGCTCAAGACGATATACTCAATGCCACAGTCCTGATTGAGGGAGTGCAGGGCGTGCGCCACGATGGGAGTATTCCCATTCTGTCGTTTAACGCCGGGATTACCCGCTCTTCCTCCCCTAGCTCCTTCGGGAGCGGTGGGAGCGCACAGCGGCCTGAGTTTTCCGGTGTCACCATCACCAAAGTGTTTGATGAGACCACTCCTCAGCTCAATCTCATGGCGGCCATAGGGACTCATATCAGCTCCGTCGAGATCTCATTCTACAACGAGACACAACAGCGATATTTTGTCATCATTTTAGAAGATGTGATTATCAGCAGTATCCAGACAAAAGAGCATGTGGTGGGAACGCGACCCGTTGAGGCAGTGACCTTTCTATTCAATCGGGTTGTGTGGACGGCACTCCCAAGCGGAAAAGGCGGCAACCCGATTGTCGGCGGGTGGAATGTCCAAAGCGGCTCAGCCTTGTAAGGAACCAGTGAGAATCCACCAGGAGCAGACGTGATTGCTGCAGTAAGGCTGTCTGCTCCTCACCATGATCATCCTTCCTCTTTCCTCCTTTCAGCTTGACGCCCTCGCCTCAAGAAATCCCCCTTCGGCCGGATCTTCTTCGTAGACAACTCTCTGAATTGATGATTTCATCACTTTTGGTTGAGGGGACTCTTGCAGAACCTCAGTGAGTCGTGTTAGCCGGAGAAGGCTATGAAAACAAAAAGCTGCTTATTATTCGTCGTCGCTTTCGTATGGGTCACGAACAGCCATGCGGAGGTGCTTAATCGTATTGTGGCAACCGTGGATGGCGAGCCGATCACCCTCAACGAGTTGCGCACCTTTCGTCAGCAAGCGAGCCAACAGGCCATGTTAATGCCTCAAGAAGGCATAGCCGGCATGTCTGAGCGCGATATGCTCGATGCGCTCATCATGAACAAGCTGGTGACGAAGGAGGTCGAGGCGCAAGGACTCAAAGCGAAAGATACCGATGTCGATGGCTATATTGAGCGCATCAAGACGCAGGGGAACCTTGACGACGAGCAATTGAAAACCGCCCTGGCCAGCCAGGGGATGACCATGGAAAATTACCGGAAACAAATTGCCGACGAGATTGGCCGAGCCCTCCTGATTAACCGGGAAATCGGTGCACGCGTCAACGTGACTCCCCAGGACATCGAGCGCTACTATAAAGAACACGCCGAGGACTACACGCAGGCAGAGCAAGTACGCGTTCGACACATCTTTTTGCCATTGTCCCCGATGGCTCCGTCTGACGAGGAGGAAGAAGTCCTCGCTCTGATAGACAACATCCACAAGCGTGCCGTAGCAGAAGAGGACTTTGCTGTGTTGGCCGACACTTATTCACAAGGTCCAGGTGCCGGTCAAGGGGGAGACTTAGGGTACTTCAAGAAAGGCCAGATGGCCCCGGAAATTGAGCACGTTGCTTTTTCTCTCAAGGCTGGTGAGATTAGCCAGCCATTTCGTGATGGGATTGGGGTGCATTTGTTAAAGGTCGAAGAGTATAGCGGAGGAGGGACCGCGGAACTCACCCCAGAAGTATCGGAACAGATCAAAAGCAAACTGTACAATGATGCGCTCCGGCGCCGCTATGAGCGGTGGTTTCAGGAAGACTTGCGATTCCGCCATCATGTCGAAACCTTTCTGACTGCTTCTGCAGCCAGCCCGGCAAGGACAGCCGCTAGGTCTCCAGATATGCCGTCCGATGAGCAGGACAACCTCTCTGCTGCAACCACAACAGAAGGAACGGCAACAGAAAAAACAACAAAGGAACCGGAAAAGAAACGTGGGTTCTTTCGCCGACTCCTGCCATTTTAGTAGCCTACCGTACCCTCTCGTCCTATCGGTTAAACCATGCTTCCCCTTATTGGCGTAACGATGGGTGATCCTGCGGGAATTGGCCCGGAGGTTGTGCTCAAAGCCATCCAGAGCAAGTGTGGGGATTGCCGTTTTGTCGTGTTAGGAGACCTCGCTGTTATGGCCGAGACCACCAGGCAGCTCGGAGGGATGCTCACGCCGGTGCCGTGGCAATTGACTGAGCCTTACCCAGTCGATCCGACCCGCTTACCCGTTCTGTCTCTTTCTCACCTTTCTGCTGACCAACGGAAGCTCGGCCATCCCTCCCCAGCAGGTGGAGCTGCATCGTACACCTATGTAGAGGTTGCTGTCCGGCTGACCCTGAACAAGACCCTCGATGGGCTGGTGACGGCACCAATCAGTAAAGCAATGTGGCATGCGGCTGGCCATACCTATCCGGGTCATACGGAACTACTCGCTGCTCTTACACACACCGCTGAGGTACGCATGATGCTGCTGGGGAGCCGTCTGCGGGTGATCCTCGTGACAACCCACCTCGCTTTGTCCCAAGTTCCTGGCGCGCTCTCAACTGGGCGTATTTTCAAGACAATAACGATGGCAGCCGACCATCTCTCTGTCTTTCATGGGCTGGATCGTCCACGTCTGGCGGTTGCCGGTCTGAACCCGCACGCGGGTGAAAGGGGCGCGTTCGGCGATGAGGAGGAACGCATTATTGCTCCAGCGGTGCGACAAGCTCACATTCAGGGGATTGTCGTAGATGGGCCACTACCCGCAGATACAGTCTTCGTCCGCGCGGTCAAGGGAGAATTTGACGGTGTTGTCTGCCTGTATCATGATCAAGGATTAATCCCACTCAAGTTGCTTTCCTGGGAAGATGGAGTAAATGTCACGATTGGGTTACCAATCGTGCGGACCTCACCTGACCATGGAACAGCCTTTGACATTGCCGGCCAGGGGAAAGCCGACCCGCGTAGCATGGGTGCGGCGATCGCGCTGGCTGTACGGATGGCACAAAACCGGAGCATCAATGAACCCAACAATTTTTCGTGAGTACGACATCCGCGGTATTGCCGACCAAGACTTTGACACGGAGTTTGCCTTTACGTTAGGGCAGGCGTATGGCACCTATGTAGTGAAACAGGGAAAAAAGCGGGTTTCTGTGGGCCGCGACTGCCGCCTGACTTCCGAGAAATATGCTACTGCGCTGCGCCGGGGATTATGTTCCACCGGTCTGGACGTGCTCGATATTGGTGTTTGCCCTACACCGTTGATGTATTTTTCTCTCTACCACTACGACCTGGATGGGGGGATTCAAGTCACCGGAAGCCATAATCCTCCCGAGCATAATGGGTTCAAGATTTGTATCGGGAAGATCACGATTCACGGCCAGGAAATCCAGGAACTGCGAACACTGATTGAGAAAAAAGCGTTTCTCGCTGGTACGGGAAGAGAAGAAACGGCGCCAATCATCGTACCGTACCAAGAGTTTGTGATTCAGCGCTTTGGGCGTCTGGCCCGAACGATCGCTGTCGTCATCGATGCGGGAAATTCCACTGCTGGACCAGTTGCGCCTCAGATCTTTCGTGCCTTGGGCTGTCAGGTGACCGAATTGTTTTGCGAGCTCGATGGTCATTTTCCTAACCATCATCCAGACCCGACTCTCCCAGACAATCTCACCCACCTGATTGCCAAGGTCAAAGAAACCGGTGCCGAGATCGGTATCGCCTATGATGGCGATGCGGATCGCTTGGGGCTCATCGATCGCTCCGGCCGCATTATCTGGGGCGATGAAATGATGGTCCTGTTTGCACGTGACATCCTACAACGGCATCCGGGAGCAGTGATCGTCTCCGAAGTGAAATGCTCGCAACGCCTGTTTGATGATATTGCGCAGAAAGGAGGCACGCCGATCATGTGGAAAGCTGGCCATTCTTTGCTCAAGGCGAAGATGCGAGAGACCGGTGCCTTGCTGGGTGGTGAAATGAGCGGGCATCTCTTCTTTGCTGATGGGTACTATGGCTATGATGATGCAATCTATGCCTCGTGCCGCGTGTTAGACATATTAGGAAAGACCGGCAAAGAGTTGCCGGAATTGTTGGCTGACTTGCCCCCCTCCTGTACCACACCAGAAATCCGCGTAGACTGTCCCGACGAACTCAAGTTTCGCATTGCTGAAAAAGTACGCGATTACTTTCGCGAGAGGTACGACATCGTCGATGTGGATGGGGTGCGAGTGAAGTTTCCCGACGGCTGGGGGCTGGTGCGTGCGTCTAATACCCAGCCGATCCTCGTCTTACGTTTTGAGGCGACGACGCCAGAAAAACTCGCCGAGTACCGCACCTTAGTAGAAGGTGTGGTGGAAAAAATGCAAAAAAAACTAGAAGCCCCACCTTCGTCTGCCGTCTGAGGCATCTGCTGCAAAGCGAAGGGGTTCGCTCAAAATTAAATGGACGGACCACTAGCGTGTTATGGTAGTCCAGCTATGATATTGGGTCATGCCGCAGCCTGCTGTCTTTCTTGCCATTTTGTTTGCTGACATCAGTGGGAGCACCCGGCTGTATGAAACGCTGGGAGATGTGCTTGCTCGGCAACGGGTCTCAGAGTGCCTCGCCATCCTGAGTGCGGAGATTCGTCGTCACGGGGGAACAGTGGTCAAAACCATTGGGGACGAGGTCATGAGCACCTTCCCCAATGCCGAGGCGACGGTGAACGCGGCCTGCGCAATGCAGGAGGCCCTTACCACCAGTAAGACTTCCCCAGGACAAACTCCTCTGGCCATTCGGGTTGGACTCCATTACGGTCCGGTCCTCATGGAGGAAGGAGACGTATTTGGTGATGCAGTCAACGTTGCTGCGCGTATGGTTTCATTGGCCAAAGCGGGGCAAATCATTACGACCGTGCAGACAGTGACAACGTTAGCTCCTGAGACGCGTGCAAGCACGCGCTGTATTGACCGTGCTCCTGTGAAGGGAAAACAGGAAGAACTCGACATTTATGAAGTCATCTGGCGAGAAGATGATCTCACCCGTATGGAGGGAAATCCTATTCCTCCCCCAGCAGCTCAAGCGCGTCTGCGTCTGCGTTTTCGTGACAAGGAAATTGAACTTGGTCAGACACGATCTGCTATCACAATAGGGCGTGGTCCGCAGAACGATCTTGTCGTGCAGGACGAGTTTATCTCTCGTCTGCATGCTCGTATTGAGTATCGCCGCGACAAATTTATTTTGCTCGATCAGAGCACAAATGGTACCTTTGTGCGTACTGCCGACGGAAAGGTCGTGGGTTTACGCAGAGAGGAGGTTTCGCTGCAAGGGACAGGGATGATCAGTTTAGGCCGCACTTTTACTGAAGACTCTCCGTACTTTATCCATTTTCATTGTGAACCCTGACCTACAGGGAAATCGCGAGGGACTCATTGCCCCTGTGACCAGGGAAAGGACCGGATATGACTGAGCAGGAACGGTTCGAATTGAAAAGCATCAATACGATTCGCACGTTGTCTATGGACGCGGTGCAGGCTGCCAACTCGGGTCATCCGGGCACACCCATGGCCATGGCGCCAGTAATCTATTGCTTGTGGCAACGCTTTTTACGGTTTGATCCCAACGATCCTATCTGGCCAAACCGCGACCGCTTTGTCCTTTCTATTGGCCATGCGTCCATGTTGCTCTACTCGATGCTGCATCTCTGCGGTGTCAAGGCAGTCAATCCCAAATACGAGACACTCGGCGAACTATCGGTCTCGCTCGACGACATCAAGCGCTTTCGTCAGCTCGATAGCAAATGTCCTGGACACCCGGAATATCGCTGGACCTCCGGTGTTGAGACGACTACCGGTCCTTTAGGGCAAGGAGTGGCAACCAGCGTTGGTATGGCGATCGCCGGAAAATGGCAGGCAGCGTACTTTAACCGTCCCGATTTCGACATGTTTGATTACAACGTGTATGCACTATGTGGGGACGGTTGCATGATGGAGGGAGTCTCTGGTGAGGCTGCTTCGCTAGCCGGTCATCTCAAGCTTGCGAACCTGTGCTGGATCTACGATAATAACAAGATCACTATTGAAGGACATACCGAATGGGCCTTTAGCGAAGACGTGGCCACACGTTTCATCGGTTATGGCTGGAACGTGACCCGCGTAGGGGACGCGAATGACCTGAACATGCTCGCTCGTGCTTTCCAGACGTTCCACCATACCACTGACCGACCCACGCTGATTATTGTCGATAGCCATATCGCGTACGGCTCTCCTCACAAGCAAGATACGAGTGCTGCCCACGGCGAGCCACTTGGAGAGGAAGAGATCAAGCTCACTAAGAAAAATTATGGCTGGCCAGAAGAGGCGAAATTCCTCGTTCCCGAAGGCGTACGGGAACATTTCCAAGAAGGGATAGGAAAACGCGGGCAGGCTTTGCGCGAAGCCTGGATGGCAAAATTCAATGAGTATACAACGCACTATCCAGAACTGGCCGATCATCTCTACAGAATGCAGCATCGCCAGCTCCCCGAGGGGTGGGACAAAGATCTTCCTGCATTTCCAGCCGATGTCAAAGGACTTGCCGGCCGCGACGCTTCAGGCAAAGTCCTGAATATACTGGCCAAAAACGTCCCATGGCTCATTGGCGGCGCCGCCGATTTAGCCCCATCAACCAAAACGCGTCTCACCTTTGACGGAGCCGGAGACTTTGCTGCCGATAATCGTGGCGGCCGTAACTTTCACTTCGGTGTCCGTGAGCACGCCATGGGATCGATTCTCAATGGGCTCTCACTGGCGAAGGTCCGCCCCTATGGCTCTGGTTTCCTGATCTTTAGTGATTACTCTCGGCCGGCACTCCGTCTCTGCGCGTTGATGGAAATTCCGGTGATTTACATCTTTACCCACGACTCCATCGGAGTTGGTGAGGACGGACCAACGCACCAGCCTATCGAGCAGCTTGCTTCGCTCCGGGCGATTCCCGGACTCATAACGCTCCGACCGGCCGATGCCAATGAGATCGTTGCCGCGTGGCGTGTGATCATACAGCTTCGTCACGAACCTGTGGCACTCGTGCTGTCTCGACAGGCATTGCCGACGATGGACCGTTCCCGCTACGCTTCAGCAGATGGAGTGGCACAGGGGGCCTATGTCCTGGCCGATGCCAAAGATGGCCGTCCTGATGTCCTGCTGCTTGCGAGCGGCAGTGAAGTCTCTCTCTGTGTGACGGCGTACGAGCAACTGACTGCGGAAGGGGTCAAGGCTCGTGTGGTGAGTCTGCCCTCCTGGGAAATGTTCGAGCAGCAAAGTCAGGAATATCGCGAGAGCGTTCTTCCTCCCACTGTGACTGCGCGAGTTGCCGTCGAGCAAGCTGGCACCTTTGGCTGGAACCGCTATGTTGGTTCCACTGGGGAGATCATTGGTATGAAGACGTTCGGAGCGTCAGCCCCGCTCAAAGAGCTGCAAAAGAAATTTGGTTTTACCCCAGAATATGTGGTAACTGCAGCGAAACGTCAGTTGACGAAGTCGCACCACTGACGCAGTCCTTGGCCCTTACGGGAGGCACTCGAGGAACCAGCATTCCTACCAGTGACTATCCCAGTATGAGTTGTGCAACGAACAAGGAGGACAGTACTCCATGGATACAGCAACAGGAATAAAAGCTGCCGTACATGTCTCGCGAGAAGGAGAAGAGCGAGATCTTGGTCACGAACTCTTTCGCGCCAAAGATCCTGTGACGGTCGTCATCTTTGGTGCATCTGGGGACCTGAGCAAACGCAAATTGATTCCTGCCCTGTATCAGTTGCAAAACGCGGGGTACCTGCCGGATCGCTATGCTGTTGTAGGGTTCTCACGTACCCCCATGTCAGATGACGCCTTCCGAGAAAATATGCTCCAGGCCCTGAAAGAGCAAGTCGAGGATGATACCAATGGAGCCCAGGCAGCTCACCCGCTCGTGACGTCGCTCTATTATCAGCCTGGCAATAACGACGACTTGGCTTCGTTCGAGAAACTGAAAGAGAAATTGGAGGCAATCGACAAAGAGCGTGAGCTACCCGGAAATCGGATCTTTTATCTGTCGGTTGCGCCAGAATTCTTCACCACGATTATCCAAAACCTGTGTGCTGCGGGTCTGATCTGTGGTCGCCAAGATCAAGCCTGGTCTCGGGTCATTATCGAGAAACCGTTCGGCCGAGATCTGGAAAGTGCACGCCAACTGAACACAGATGTGACCGCACTTTTGGACGAGAGTCAGATTTACCGTATCGACCATTATCTCGGGAAAGAAACGGTGCAGAACATCTTAAGTTTTCGCTTTGGCAATTCCATCTTCGAACCACTGTTTAACCGGAAATATATTGATAACGTCCAGTTAACCGTCGCTGAGACGCTGGGGATGGAAGGCCGGCGCGGCGCCTACTATGACACCGCTGGCGCGTTACGTGACATGGTACAGAACCACATGTTTCAACTGTTCTGTCTGATTGCCATGGAGCCACCGGCAGCCCTGGATGCCCAATCGATCCGCGACGAAAAAGTGAAAGTCCTACGTGCCCTAATACCGCTTTCGCGCAAAGAGGTTGCTGCGTCAACCGTGCGTGGTCAGTACGGAGTGGGGGAACAAGACGGGCAGGTGGTGAAGGGCTACCGACAAGAAGAAGGGGTGAACCCCAAATCAACGACGGAAACCTATGTAGCCATGCGCCTCAAGATTGACAACTGGCGCTGGGCTGGAGTGCCGTTCCTCTTACGAACGGGCAAACGGCTAAGCAAGCGCGTGTCAGAGATTGCGGTAGAATTTAAGCAACCCCCGCTTCACCTGTTTCGCCATCTCGCCAACGAGGAAGAGACCGGGCCACACCCGAAGTCGAATGTGTTGGTGATCCGCATCCAGCCGAATGAAGGCATTAGTTTATCTTTCGCCTGTAAACAGCCGGGGATGAGAATCCAGCTTGAGGAAGTCAATATGGACTTCTTCTATGGGGAGGCATTTCAACAACGCTCGCCGGAGGCTTACGAGCGACTCCTCCTCGATGCCTTGCGCGGGGATGCTTCCCTGTTCACACGGTCTGATGAGGTGGAGTACGCGTGGCGCTTTATTTCTTCCATTCATGAGGGCTGGGCAAACCTCCCTCCGCCAGGATTTCCTAATTACTACCCCTTCACCGACGGTCCTGACGAAGCGAATCGGTTGTTAGAAGGTACCCAGGCACAGTGGCGATCATTGAGCGAGATGTAAATCCCTTGATGTCAGCGCGGGGAAGCAAAACAATGGCACAATATGTCCTTGCCGGTGATATCGGCGGTACGAAAACCAACCTGGCGGTCTACGCTGTAGACCATCCGAAGCAGATGGTCTTGGTTCGCGAGACGGCGTTTCCCAGCAGTGAATATGACGGATTGGAGGCTGTCATCAGTGAGTTCTTGCGGACGGGGAAAGAACCGATCGCTGCTGGAGTATTCGGTGTGGCTGGGCCGGTTCGTGAGGGTGTCGTGATGACAACCAATTTGCCCTGGACAGTGGAAGACACCTTCCTGGCTCGTGCCATGGGGGGCGCGCGCGTGCGATTGATGAATGATCTCGAGACCACCGCATACGGCGCATTATTCCTTCCGCCGAATGAAATCCATACCCTGAATGAGGGCAAGCCTGGGCATGGGAACTGTGCAGTGATTGCGGCGGGAACAGGGCTTGGCCAGGCGTTTCTCTTCTGGGATGGCACCCGGTACAGGCCTGCCGCCACCGAAGGGGGACACGCCGATTTCGCCCCTCGGGATGAGCAGGAGACTGCGCTGCTGCATTTTCTCCGCAAGCAGTACCCGCGCGTTTCCTATGAGCGCGTCCTCTCTGGACCTGGTCTTGTCAACATCTTTCGTTTTCTCGATGAGGCATTAGGCAGGCCAGTCCACTCAACTGTCCGTGACCGCATGAAAACAGAGGACCCTGCCGCTGTGGTAGGGGAAGCTGGGGTACAAGACACGTGTGGAACCTGTGCTGAAGCGGTCGAGATGTTTCTGAGTTTCTATGGCGCTCAAGCCGGAAACCTGGCTCTCACCGTTATGGGTGTCGGTGGTGTCTATATCGGTGGTGGGATCGTAACCAAGATGTTACCCAAGATGACAACGGGCGTTTTCATGGACGCCTTTCTGGCAAAAGGCCGCTTTGCTGAATTTATGGCGGCAATACCAGTGCATATTCTGCTGAATCCCAAGACCTCGCAAATAGGGGCGGCCCAAGCGGCGAGCGAGTTGTTGAGTTGAATCCACTGCACGGCACGCCTGGACTATGGAGAAACGCACAGCAGAAGCGGTCCGGTTGGACGAGGAGGCGCGTGGGGTCGTAGCCTGGAAACACTGGGGCCCGTATGTCAGCGAACGGTCATGGAGCACAGTCCGTGAAGACTATAGTCCGTGGGGAACCGCGTGGGAGCATTTCCCCCATGACCAGGCGCGCTCACGTGCGTATCGTTGGGGAGAGGACGGATTAGCCGGCATCTGTGACCGTTATCAACTCCTGGTTTTCGCCCTTGCGCTGTGGAATGAGCGCGACCCCATCCTCAAAGAACGGTTGTTTGGGTTAGTGCCTGCTGAGGGGAACCATGGGGAGGATGTCAAAGAGTATTATTTCTACCTCGACTCGACCCCCACCCATTCCTATATGAAGTTTCTCTATAAATACCCGCAAGCGGCATACCCCTACCTGCAACTGATCGAGGAGAACCGCCGCCGTCAGGGAATAGGGAAGGCAGAATACGAATTGCTCGACACTGGGATCTTCGATGACAATCGTTATTTCGATGTCTTTGTCGAGTATGCCAAAGCCAGTCCCGAAGACCTGTGTATTCGTATCGAAGCGTGGAATCGCGGTCCTGACGAGGCATCGTTACACATCCTGCCTCACTTGTGGTTTCGTAACACATGGAACTGGGGACCGCAGCCTCTGCCCGAGCCGCGCATCTGTGTCGGGCCAAGCGACGGGCGGTCTGTGTGTCTGCTGGCGGATGACACTCCTAGTGAGCCATTGAAGAATTTGCTCTTCGAGTATCGGTTAGGAAAACGCTACTTGTACGGTGATCCTGGCGCACGTCTGCTCTTCACCAATAATGAGACACACGCAGAACGAGTTTGGGGTGCAGGGGCGCGGAGCCGGAGCCCTTATGTGAAAGATGCTTTTCATCGCGCCGTTATTCATGGTGAACCCTGCACCAATCCTGCCCAGGTAGGGACCAAAGCCTGCTTACACTACGCCAACGTGCGTGTTCCCGCCGGCGGGTCGGTGGTCATGCGGTTGCGGCTCTCCGATACACTGCTGGCAGATCCGCTTGCTGACGTGGATACGATTGTCGAGCAGCGTCGAGGAGAGGCTGACGCGTTTTACGAGTCGATTCACCCCCCGCTGGCAACGGCAGACGAAAAGCAGATTCAGCGTCAGGCGTTTGCCGGGATGCTGTGGAGCAAGCAGAGCTACCTGTGGAGCGTGCACGCCTGGCTGGACGGGGACAATCCAGCCTTCCCACCACCAGAGTCGCGCCGTCGTATCCGTAATGTCCATTGGATGCACCTCAACTCAATGCGCATCCTGTCGATGCCCGATAAGTGGGAGTACCCGTGGTTCGCGGCATGGGACTTAGCCTTTCATGCAGTCACACTGGCATTAGTGGACCCGGAATTTGCCAAAGAACAGTTGTGGTTACTGCTGTTTGAGCAGTTCCAACACCCCAACGGTCAGATTCCTGCCTATGAATGGGAATTTTCCGACCTCAATCCTCCGGTACACGCCTGGGCGGTCTGGCGAGTCTATAACATGGATCGGATTCGTTCCGGTAAAGCCGACCGCCTGTTTTTGGAGCGGTGTTTTCATAAGCTGCTGCTGAACTTTACCTGGTGGATAAACAAAGTAGACAGCGAGGGCAACAATGTTTTTGAGGGTGGTTTCCTCGGTCTCGATAACATTACCGTCATTGACCGCAGCCAGGAGGTCGGAAACGGGGCGAGACTCAAACAGTCGGACGCAACCGGCTGGATGGGGATGTTCTGTCTTAATCTCATGCGTATTGCGCTAGAACTGGCGAAGGAGAACAAAGCCTACGAGGCACTGGCGACCAAATATTTTGAGCACTACGTCTACATTGGCGCGGCCATGAAGATGATGGGCAATCGCAACTACCAATTATGGGATGAAAAAGATGGTTTCTTCTACGATGTTGTGCAGTACCCCAATGGTGAGTTTCACAAATTCCGGGTCCGTTCATTAGTCGGTCTTATTCCCTTGTACGCGGTTGAGCGTCTGGAAGAGAGTTGGATTGCACCATTTACCGAATTCCGCGCCAATTTGCACTGGTTTCTCCGGAACCGGCAGCAACTCGTGCAACGCTGCGTTACCACGGTCGAGCGTGAGGGGGAACGAGTGCACGTCCTCGCCGTGATGGATCCGGAGCAGATGGCACAGTTACTGGAGCGCGTATGGGATCCGCACGAATTCCGCTCGCCGTATGGCCTGCGGAGCTTGTCGAAATATCACGAGGCACACCCGTTTGTGTTTGGCAATAACTCCGTGGGTTATGAGCCGGGCGAATCCATCACGATGCTGAAGGGTGGCAACTCGAACTGGCGTGGCCCGGTGTGGTTTCCGACCACGTTCATGTTGATCGAATCGTTGCGCAAGTTACGGAAAGCCTACGGTGATGGATTTACGATCACGGATTCGACGAACGGCAATGACCCTGTGACGCTCGATGACATCGCACAGGGTTTTGCGGATAGTCTCATTCGCCTCTTTACTAGAGGCCCAGATGGGACACGGCCTATCTATGGTGACAACTGGAAGTTCCAGCATGACCCGTACTGGCGTGACTACATTCTCTTTTACGAGTATTTTCACGGCGACACCGGAAGAGGGTTAGGCGCGTCACATCAGACTGGTTGGACCGGTTTGGTGGCCTCGTTAATTGACGAGTGGAGACGATAAAGGCCCAAACAGCCTAGCAATGAGGAGCAGCCAATGACAAACGTACAGGTCTGCCGTGATCCGCAAGCAGTGTATGAAGAGGCTGCAGCGTTGTTTGCTCGCCTTACTGATGAAGCGGTTGGCGCACGAGGTCGTTTCACAGTAGCTCTTTCAGGCGGTTCTACCCCGAAGGGGGTCCATACTGTTCTCTC
>CAZCWX010000471.1:0-13421 GCA_964502465.1 uncultured Enterobacteriaceae bacterium
CGAGGGTGGGCATTTTCCGGCAAACGCCGATCCACTACTGACAAACAACACTGTTATTCCGCTTTTTCGCACCAGAGAAGCCTACGAATGTTTCTCTACGCTTGCCCAATACACTCGTCTGTTAAACGATGGGGTGAGACGAGGCGTCAGCCTGTTCCAGCCCCAAGAACTTCGCGAGACCTTCTTTGCGGCAATCGACCGCTTTCGCGAACAGGCAGCCCTCCCTGCGCAATCCCACCCTCCCTCGCCTTCCTCTTGAGTGCAGTATCTTGAAGATGGGAAGCTCGATGTTTTTCGTCCAGTCCCTCTCGCCTGCCTATCTTCAGCACCGGATCGCCTGACCTTGCACCAAAGAACCAAAGAACTGTGGTATTCTCCGTGCTCTCTTGCTCAAGGTGTGAGTTTTGATAATGAAAGTATGTTTCCTGAGGTGAACCATGATTGCATTGCATCTTCCGAGCGCTCTGGAGAAACACTTTCGTGAGGTTGTGCGCGAAAGCTACGACGGCAATCTACAAGCAGCAATTGCTGCGTTCTTAAAGTTACACGACAAATACGGCTGGAAAGAACAATTGCAACACGACGTGCAGGCTGTGCGTGCGGAAGTCCGTCGAAGAGGGAGGATCAAAGCCAAAGTGATTAACGCCGCCATACTGAAATATCGACACAGTTTAGGCTGATGCGGTGCAAAGAATCCTGCGTGTCGTGATCGACACCAATCATATTATGTCCGCGATTCTCAGTTCACGGGGAGCGTCTGCGAAGCTGATTGATTGGGTGACGAAAGAAGCGGATTACTTTCGGCTGTTGATCTCTCAGCCGATTTGGGATGAGTATAGGACAGTAGCAGATTGGCTCATCCCAGCCACACGACACAGTGAGAAAGAGCGCATTTTGCACATCTTACGACTGCAATTTGAGTTTCTCGATCAACCAGCACCTCACCAACACCACACCGCTCGTCGCCAGGTACTCGATGAGTAAATCGACAGACTCGTCAGTCGTGTCACGTGTGGAAGACCTTCAACGATGGCTCAACACCTTCCCAGGGATCTTTGTTAAAGTGGTATGAGAACGATCAACTTATTTCTGCTCGGCTCCTCATCGTAAAGTGTATCAATGTCATGTGTTTCGATTTAGCCGTGCCAATGCCCTGTGTTTCAGTGTATAAATATCCCTGTATGTAAGAAGATGCATTATGATCCGGCGCATTTTTAAGGTCTTGGCCGTCGCCCTCCTGGTTCTTGCCCTGCTTGTTGGAGGGGTGTGGTTTCTGCTCCAACCCCCAGTCCTTGCGGTCCCCAGCCAGGAGCGGATGGTGTTCTCCAATATGACCGTGGTCAACCCGGGCCTCGACCGCCGGTCTGAACAGACCATCACGATCGAGGATGGGCAGATTGTCGCGATCACTACTGAACCAGCCGCCAGCAGTGAATCAGCAGCCAATCCCCATTTTGCCGGGTTCTACGTGCTGCCGGGCCTGATCGATATGCATGTCCACCACATCCCTCCCGATGCTGAGCTGTACGGGCTGCTGTTTCTGGCGCATGGAATCACGACAGTGCGCGACACTGGGGACTTCAGTGGAGCGATCCTCGAGAAGCGCCAGCAACTCCAGGACGGAAAATACCCCGGGCCACGACTCTTTGCCTGCGGACCGATCATCGATGGCGATCCGCCATTTTGGCCGGGCTCTCGCGTCGTGCATACTACGGACGAGGCGCGAGCGGCCGTCGAGGAGGTAGCAGCAGCAGGCGTGGATTGCGTGAAGGTCTACGGACGTCTCTCCGCCGAGCTGCTGACCGCAATCCGTGAAGCTGCGGCACAGCATCAGCTGCCGGTCGTGGGCCATATTCCCATGGCGGTTCCCTTTGCAGCGGCCCACCTTAGGGATGTTCAGCATCTGACGGGCGTGCCTCTGCATATATCCCGCCCGGACACCAGCAGAGTGGCGCAGTTTGCCGCGTGGGCAGCGGCCTGGCGTGATCTCGACGAGGCTCGGATTGACTTCATCGTCCGGACTTCAGTGGAGCAAGGGTTGCTGCATACTCCAACCCTGGTCGTCTGGGCGCAGATGGGACGGTTGCGTGACTATACCACCCTGCGCGAGACTCCGGGCGCTCGACTGCTGCCACGGTGGTATCGAGACGTGTTTTGGCAGCCCAGGGAGGCCGCCCTGCCAGCCTTTGATGAGATAGGCGCAGCACTCCCCCAGATGAAGGCTGTGGTACGACGCCTCTACGAAGCAGGGGTGCGGATTCATGTGGGGAGTGACACGCCGAACCCCTTCGTGGTTCCAGGGAGAGGCCTGTACGAGGAACTTTCTCACCTGGTTGAGGCAGGTCTCACCCCCGAGGCGGCATGGGTGGCAGCGACGCGCTGGGCAGGCGAAACACTTGGCTTGGCCAAATTGGGGACCGTGCAGGCAGGGGCACCAGCTGATTTCCTGCTCTTCCGAGAAGATCCCACCCGAGACTTGGTAGCGCTCTCCACCTTGGAAGCAGTGGTCGCCCAGGGACGGTTCTATCCAAAAACAGTCCTTGAGGCAGCACTGGCGCACCATCGCGCGCACTTCAACGGCTGGCTCTACGACCGGCTCTCTATGGCCTATGCCCGCTGGATGGCCTCACAAACCGCCAGAGACGAGCAATAATTGTCGACGCTCAATGTGACCTTTCGCTCTCCTCTGTGGCTGGTGGGCGTAGACGGTTCGTGGTTGAGCCGTGTACGCCTCTCGTCTATGCACGCGCTAAGCCTCCATTGACAGAAAGAAACAAATAGCGAACCCTATCGGGTCTTCAGAGAAAGGAATCACCGTACAGGTCCGGTACACGATTGTATGCAGAACATCATTGAGATCAAAAACGTGACGGCTTATCGTGGGCAAACCCGGGTATTCAGCAATCTGTCACTCGCAATATCCCGAGGCTGCCATACCGCCATTCTTGGCCCCAACGGCGCTGGCAAATCGACGCTGCTCAAACTCCTGTCGCGGGAACTCTATCCCGTCCAACGCGACGGGAGTTACATTCGTCTCTTCGGACAAGAGCGCTGGAACGTGTGGGAGCTGCGCGCACACTTTGGCCTCATCTCCAACGATTTGCAGCAACAATACCAGGGGAATGCGCTGGGACTGAATGTCATCTTATCTGGCTATTACTCGAGTATCGACACGGCAGCACACCAGCAGTTCAGCCCCGAGGATACAGAACGCGCGCACCGGATTATGCATATGTTGGGAGTCGCCGCACTTCAGGATCGCGCGTTCTCAGCCATGTCCACCGGAGAACAACGCCGTTTTCTCCTTGGCCGTGCGCTCATCAACGATCCAGATACTTTGGTACTCGACGAGCCAACCAGCGGGATCGATCTGAAAGCCTGCTTTCAGTACCTTGATATCATCCGCAGCCTGATGCGGGCAGGAAAGACCATCATCCTGGTTACCCACCACATTCACGAGATCCCTCCAGAAGTGTCACGCGTGGTGCTGTTAAAAAACGGGGCAGTCATCGCTGACGGCGAGAAACCTACCGTCCTCAGCAGTGAGAACCTGAGTACCCTTTTTGACACACCGATCAAGCTGATACAGGCCAACGGTTTTTATCAGGCGTTCCCAGACACGCGGTAAATCAAGCACCTCATTCTCACCTAGACACCAGCACCGCGTATAAGCTATAGGGTGAGACGATCAAGAGAAACTGAAGGAGATTGCTCGATGCGCGCTGCCATAATGCGAACGAAGAAGCTGGTTGTTGACAATATCCCTATCCCCGAACCGGGTCCTGGCGAGGTACTCGTCAAAACCCTTGCTTGCGGAATCTGCGGATCAGACCTCCACACACTCAAGCACGCCGAGAAGCTGGTTGAAGCGTCTCGCCGTTCGGGAGGCGTGTTTACCATGGACTTGAACCGTGACATCGTCATGGGACACGAGTTCTGTGCAGAAATTATTGACCATGGGCCGGACACGAAGAAACAACTGAGGGTGGGAACGCGTATCTGTTCAATGCCCGTCTTGATCCGCCCCGATGGCGTGCAAACCGTAGGCTACTCAAACGAGAACCCTGGCGGCTACGGTGAGTACATGCGCCTCACTGAGGGACTCCTCATCGAGGTACCAACCGGTCTTGCTACTGAGCAGGCAGCTCTGACCGAGCCGATGGCTGTCGGCCTGCATGCGGTCGAGAAAGCGCGGCTTGAGAAAGACGATGTGCCGCTCGTCATCGGTTGCGGGCCAGTCGGATTGTCAGTGATCGCCTCGCTCCGCCTGAAAGGGATACGACCGATTGTTGCGGCTGACTTCTCGCCCCGACGGCGTCAGCTTGCTGAAGCGATCGGCGCTGACATCATCGTCAATCCCGCCGAGCAGTCGCCCTACGAGAGCTGGCGTGAAGTCGCCGTGTGGCAGGACCAAAGCCGTGCGCCGCAGCTTCCACCATGGATCACCGGGCCAGCGCTGCGTCCAGCCGTGATCTTCGAGTGCGTGGGTGTCCCTGGCGTGATCGATCAGATCATGGCTGCGGCACCGCAAGGGACACGGATTGTGGTCGTCGGCGTCTGTATGGAGAAAGATACCATCGAGCCAATGTTCGGGATCAACAAGGAATTGAACATGCAGTTCGTCCTTGGCTACAACCGTGAGGAATTTGCCTCGATGCTGCAGCTCATCGCGGAAGGCAAGATCTCTACTGACCCACTCATCACCGGCAAGGTTGGCGTCGAGGGAGTAGCACAGGCGTTCGAGGATCTCGGATCACCTGAACAGCATGCGAAGGTTCTGGTCGAGCCCTGGCGTAGCTAAAAGTGGGACGAGCGGGCTTCCTCAGGGGCCCGCCTTCATCGAGAAGAGATCAGGCTTGTGGCGCAAAATAGGCCCCCAGGCGCAGCACCAGGCGCAAATTGCCCTCGACTGTTAGTCGCCCGTTCACGTAGGCGAACCCAAAGGGCAACGCGCCAGTGACAATATCCAGGTAGTCAGCAGCGGTCGCCGATATCGTGGCATCAGGCGTGGAGGTGGTTCCTTCTTCGACTGTACAGACACCGTTCTTAATGGTGACGACAAACTGTCCCCCACCCTCGCCACTCAGGTTAAATTGGTATACCACCGCAGCGTCTTTCGCTGCCTCTTTGTTCACACTCACAGGCATCGCTGCAAAGATCGGTTTGACACTTACAGCCTCGGTCACAACAGTATCCTCCTGGGATCATGAATCAGCAGCGGCACTTATGCCCCTCTCCAAGTTCCCGCAGTGCAGGGGTGTGCTGATATGCCGCTCCTTCACCTACTCCTTTGGCCCATATTTATTATCGATGAACTGACGGATTTCGTCCGGCGGGGTGCCGGCCATAAAAAGAGAGTGCGCATCCAGCGCCTCATGCACGCAGTGCATTCACCCAGCGCCATGGTCGTCAACAAAGCAATAGAGCAGCGAACGATGCCCCAGGGATTTGTCACAACCACAATAGCAGTGCAGCCCAGCTAATATGTCTGGAATTTCGGCAGCCGCTTTGTAGGCTTCACGCGTCTGTCCGGTAAAGAGATCTGCAGGCAGAGGAGTCGGAAGGGTTACCCCTGCAGACGGCGACTCGACTGGAGCCGAGGAACCTGGCGCAGTTGGGGACTCAGCCCATAACCACGTGCCCACCCCGAGGGTCAATAGCGTTACGCAGAGTACAGTTTTCCGCATGAATTCGGATCTCCTTTTTTTTCGGGTTCGCTTTTTTACCTCCATCCCATCAAGGAGATAACCCCACAAGGCTAGCACAATACCAGGAATGAACCCAATCACCACTCCTCCCTCACAGTTCAAGTAGGCGGAGCAAACATCTCCAGCTCTGAGAGAACCCCATAGTGATCAGACGGCCATAACACCGAACCATCCTGGAGAGGCTGCGGCGTGTTGAACACCAGCTGGCTCGCAAGGACGTTCCCTGAGAAATCCCTCCCTGGCAAGAAGAACAGGTAATCTACTCGGCGGGATACCATAGGCCGCGTAGCATACACCCGCTGCCAGACCGTGAAACCTGGGGCAGTCGGGTTTGCGGCACGAAAAGTATCAATGAACCCCATCTCCTGGGTGAAGAGAAGCATCGCAGGAGAATCCTCTAGCGCGTTCATATCTCCCATGAGGACGACAGGAGCAGCACCACGCCGGTGGCGTAGAAGTTCCATAATCTCCTTGGCTTGGCAGAGATTCCCTGAAATGTGCGTCGAGCAGGCCTGGAGAGGCCCCCAAGGAGTCTGCAGTTCAGCGCAGAGCAACACCCGGGCATCAGCCCATCTTCCACAACGAGGCAGGTCGTATGCCTGTGAAGCAACAATAGGGAAGCGGCTGACAATAGCCGGTCCTTCACTAAAATTCATCACCCAAGTGGTCACGGCGTTGAGCGTCTGGCTGGAAAAAAGATGGAAATGAGCCGGGGCATACACCCAGTGAAACCCCAGTTGTGCAGCGAGCCGTTCGGCGATATTGCCGCGTCCATGACTCACCGATGCTTCCTGTAGACCAATCACATCGGCATCGAGTGCACGAAATTCTTCTCCGACCATCTCCAGGCGACGTTCCAGGTGTTGCCCGTTCCCCACAAGACCTGAGAACACTCCACCGTGCAGGAGGTTGAAGGTCACACATTTCAGTGGAGGGATCGCGTCCGCCATGGCTTCCAGGTGCAGCGCTGTGGTAAAGAGAGCAAGGACATATAAGCTGATAATATGGAGCACGTTGTTTTCTTTACCTCATCACTGCCAGGCATGAAAGGGATGCGAGCAAAGAAGGGAGGACCGTCATGGCGCTCTATGTACAACTGGTGACACTCTCCAGAGAAGGAGCAATGAAGATCAGAGAGGTAGCGGCAGATTTCGCTCAGGTCCAGCAATTCAATGCCTCCGTAGGAGGCAAGTTCCTGTATGTGGTCGCCTGCTTTGGCGCATATGACTTCGTCGCGTTAGCAGACTATCCCAGTGAGGAAGCAGCGCTGAAAGCCGCCGCATACGCTGCAGCCCAAGGGAATGCGTCAATTCAGACCCTGCCAGCGCGCCCGATTGACGAGTTTTTCAAGCTGGTCAGCGAGTTGCCCAAATAAGCCTTGAGCGATCAGCACTCAACACTGAGCAAAACACATGCAACCGGCCTCTCTGCCTTCCGTTTTCGCTGATCGCTGAAAGCTGACCGCTGAGTGCTGCTACAACACTTCCACATTCATCGGGCTACGGCGGGTAAAAGCGTACAACATAGCCGGCCGGTGGGCACCACGGCGAGTTTTCTGCAGGGGTTTGAGTAATCCGAGATCCATAATCTTGCGGCGAAAGTTCCGTCGGTCCAATTTCTGGTCAAGGATGACTTCGTAAATATCCTGTAACTCAGCCAGGGTGAATTCAGGCGGCAGCAGGCTGTAGACAATATTGGTGTAGCCGAGTTTAGCCTGCAGTCGCTGCAGTGCGTAGGCTGCGATCGTGTTGTGATCGTACGCCAGTTTCGGCAAGGCGCGGACCGGAAACCAGCCGACATCAGCATACTTCTCGCCGCTGCGGAGCGCCTGGCTAAAAGAGGGGACCAGGGCAAAATACGCCACTGATACGGTATGTGCGGTCGGGTCACGACGCGCATCACCGAAGGTGTAGAGTTGTTCGAGGTAGAGGTCCTGTACCCCGGTTTTCTCGTAGAGTTCGCGACGCGCGGCCTCATCAAGTGGCTCGCCGACCTGCACGAGGCCGCCAGGAAATGCCCAGCGTCCAACGAACACCCCCTTTTTAATATTGACCAGCAGCGTTTTGAGCGTGCCCTCGACAATCGTAAACAGCACCGTGTCCACAGCGACACGGGGATGGATCTGATTGGTGTACTCCACACTCGTCAAGCGGTAACCCACACTTGTGCTTAGGCACTGAGCTCCAACATGCGGTTCAGCGACCGCTCGGCTCCCCGCCGGACATCTTCCGGTAAACTGATTTCGTAACGGAGTTCACGGAGTGAGGCGAGGACGCCATCAAGCGTAATCATCTTCATATACGCACACAGCTTACAGCTCTTGTAGAATTTCTTCTCCGGCACTTCGAGCAACAGGCGATCAGAGAGCCCGCACTCCGTCACGATAAGAAACTCCTGTGCCGGACTCTCCTTCGCATAGCGCACCATCGCACTGGTCGAGAGGACCGCATCGGCAAGCTGGATGACATCTTCGCGGCACTCGGGATGCACGAGAATCTGTACCTGCGGTAAATGCTGGCGCACAGTAAGAATCTGCTCAGGCGTAATCTGGTGATGCACGTAACAATTCCCCTCCCAGGAGAGAATCGTTTTGCTCGTCTGCGTTTGCACATAGCGCGCGAGATTCTCATCAGGCACGAACAAGATGTGCTGACTGTCTAACGTATCCACCACTTTGACCGCGTTGGCCGAGGTGCAGCAGACATCGGACTCCGCTTTGACATCGGCTGTGGTGTTGACGTAGCAGACGACCTGCAGGTCGGGATAGGCCTTGCGCAGCTCTTCTTTGCGATCTGCCAGAGCCTCAGCCGTAATGCTTTCCGAGAGTGAGCAGCCGGCACGCAGATCAGGCAGGAGAACCGTGCGCTCAGGGTTGACGATTTTGGCCGTCTCGGCCATGAAATGCACGCCGCAGAACACAATGACATCCGCATCGACCTTCTTCGCTTGACGGGCCAGTTCGAGCGAGTCGCCAATGAAGTCTGCGACCTCAAAGATTTCTGGTCGCTGATAGTTATGGGCCAACACGACCGCGTTTCGTTCTTGTTTCAGCGCGTTGATCTCGCTGATCCATTCAGCATAGGTCCGACAGGTTTCGTGAGTGTACGCACTGTCGAGTTGAAACAAATGCTCATAGAGTGCCTGCGGGGCCTTTTCCCCACCGTAGACAGTATGCATATTCCCTCCCCAGGGATGTTTGCGTATTTTTGACGCATACTAAACGCTCGTCCTCCCATCGTCAAGGGGAGCATCACACTATTAGAGAAAAAAAAGAACGAACAGTTTTTTATGTACTATTGACAAAATCACCGGTAAAAAACCTCTCAGGCGGCCTGAAAATTGCTTGGTTATTACCCTAAAAGGGTGACAAAGACTGCTCTAACAAAAACAAAACGAAGTCTTTCTCTGATGGGACTGTATCTATATGAGTAGCCATACAGACGTGTTTCGAGTTGGCATATCTGGGTCGTACGGTGGGCTCAATCTTGGTGATGAAGCAATTCTTCAAGTTATCACAACCGAGCTCCGCCGTTCCTTGCCAGTGGAGATCACTGTTTTTTCTCGCAATCCCGCAGACACCCTGGCGCGTCACCAAGTCGAACGCGCTGTGCCTGTACGGGAATTCTCTCGTGAGGAGGTACGACCTGAAGTCGAGCGGCTTGATCTCTTCATTCTTGGTGGTGGGGGAATCCTCTTTGATGCAGAGGCGAATATTTATCTCCGAGAAGTTGCCCTCGCTCAAGAATCCGCTGTGCCGGTGATGGTTTATGCCATCAGCGCGGGACCATTGCACGATCCCACCGCACAGCAGGGAGTGCGGGATTGTCTCAACCGTGCGACAGTAGTGACAGTGCGCGAGCGACAGGCCCGCAAACTCCTCGAAGAGGTCGGGGTGCATCGGGAAATCGGCATCACCGCGGATCCAGCTCTTCTGCTCGAGCCTGAACCGCTACCGCCCGATACCCTGAAGCAGGAAGGACTAAATGGACGCCACCGTCTCATCGGGATGTCGGTGCGCGAACCGGGCTCAGCTGCACCAGACCTTGATAAGGAACACTACCATGCGGTGTTAGCGAACGCAGCGGACTACATGGTTGACCGCCTTGACGCCGACATCGTGTTTGTTCCTATGGAGCGACGTATGCTCGATATGCAGCATAGCCATGCAGTCATCGCACAGAT
Organism: uncultured Enterobacteriaceae bacterium; assembly: GCA_964502465.1. Classification (GTDB taxonomy): domain Bacteria; phylum Desulfobacterota; class Binatia; order Bin18; family Bin18; genus CAZCWX01. The sequence goes on from CAZCWX010000471.1 coordinate 9,891, forward strand.
GGCCTATCCCCAACGGGCTACTGTATTAAAAGGAGAATACACCTCCGGTCAGATCCTCTCCTTAGTGAGTCACTTCGCCTTTGTCGTTGGCATGCGCCTGCACTTCCTCATCTTTGCCGCTCTTCAGCAGGTTCCTTTTGTCTCACTGCCCTACGCTAATAAGGTGGCAGGATTCGTAGAAGATCTACAGATGCCCATGCCGCGGCTGCAGCACGTACACGCTGGTCAGCTGATTGCGTATATTGATCGCTCTTGGGACTTCCGAGGCGATCTGCAAAGCCGTATTGCCCAGGCTCTGCCAGATCTCCAAGAGCGTGCTCGCGAGAACAACAGGCTGGCAGTCCAGCTATTAACCAATCAGCAAACGACACCAGAAACAGAACACACCAAAGTTGAGTAGTGCTTTATGCCACCGTTACCGTATCTACAGAATACGTATTCGATTACCTTGCCACCACGCACTGCGACCGTTGCGGCGACTACTGATGTACTGGTAGTGGGAGGAGGTCCTTCAGGGCTAGGCTCCGCTTTAGGCGCAGCGCGAGCCGGAGCCAAGGTCATCCTGGCCGAACGTTATGGTTTTCTCGGCGGCAATGCCACAGCAGCGCTGGTTATGCCGCTCACCTCGTTCCATGCACACGGCCAAAAACCACGACGGGCTGATGTGACTGCTCTTTTTCCTGCAGATCAAGGCCCCGGGGAGGCCGTTATCGCTGGCGTTTTCAAAATGCTCTTAGAACGCCTCATTGCCACAGGTGGAGCGCTCATTCCATCGCAGCAAACCGGGTTCACGGTACCCTTTGATCCTGAGATTTTTAAACTCGTTGCTCTCGATCTGCTTGATGAGGCGGGGGTGCAGTTCCTCTTCCATGCCTTTGCCAGTGATGTCATCGGACATCATCCTCTTGAAGGAGTTGTGTTTGAAACCAAGTCTGGACCGGTTGCGATTAAAGCGCGGACGGTTGTAGATTGCACCGGTGACGGTGATATCGCCGCATTTGCTGGAGCACCTTTTGCAGTCGGAAGAGCGGAAGACGAGCAAGTGCAGCCGATGACGCTGATGTTCCGCATAGTGGAGTTTGAGCGCGCGGCGTTCGCAGCCTACGTCCAAACCCATCCCGACCAATGGCGTGGCGTCCATGGGCTCTGGGATCTCATTGCCACAGCAACTGCAGCTGGGGAACTCGATCTTCCCAGAGAAGATGTCTTGTTTTTCGGCACTCCCCATGAGCGAGAAGTGAGCGTCAACAGCACGCGTGTCACCGGGGTCTTGGGCACGAGAGTGTGGGATCTCTCCTATGCTGAGTGGCAAAGCCGCCGACAGATGCGCCAGATTGCTGCGTTTCTCCGCAAGTACGTGCCTGGCTTTGAAAAGGCATATGTGGCTCAGAGCGGAGTGAATATTGGGGTACGGGAGACCAGACGGATCATTGGTGAATATCAATTGACCGCAGAGGACATACTCGCTGCTCGTAAGTTTGCTGATGTTATTGCACAGGGTTCGTATCCCATCGATATTCATAACCCTGCGGGGAAAGGAACAATTCTCAAACGGCTTCCCCCTGGCGAGTCGTATGACATTCCCTTGCGTTGTCTTTTGCCCCAACGGGTGGATCAGCTGCTTGTAGCAGGACGGTGTATCTCCGGAACTCATGAGGCCCATTCTTCGTATCGGGTCATGCCGATCAGCATGGCAACCGGTCATGCCGCCGGTGTCTGCGCTGCCCTCGCGGCTTGTGCAGGCAAAGCACCACGGGATATTCCGGTAAGAGAGGTGCAGCAGGAACTGAAAAGACAAGGAGCCAAGCTCTGATAAGCCGAAGGGATTGAGACGAGACTCAGTCCCTCTTGATCTGGATTGCGAGACCAGTGCCTATATCAACAAATTGTAAGACAGATGCACTCCGGTCAAGGGATCAATGAGCAAATTCCCTTGTCGTTTGAACGGGTACCAGAGGAGGGTTGCACGCTGGGCACAGGGTTCTTGCTCTTGCTTGGCCAGCTTCGGCTCTCCATGGGGTTGAACAGCCTCACCTGCTAAGGCGAAGCGGGCAAACGCCACAGCATCCCCTTGATCGTAGTAGCACCCATGAACAGCGGGAGAGGTGCCCTGGAAAGCCGGTAAGACAGGCTGCTGTGCGGACAGCTTGCGGGCGAAGTCGAGCAGTGCTTTTACACGCCGGTAGCGAAAAGCAGGGAGGAAAAAGGGGGCTATGCCCTTTTGTCCTCTTCTCATCCGTAGCATCCAAAGAGGCAAATACGTCAGGAGTTGTGGTTCCCTTTCGTTCGGGGCGGCAATGATCTGATACGGCACCTCATCCAGACTATTGCCCTGGAGCAGCCAGGCTTTATGGCAGGTCGCACAGAAGAACACCACATCGTCCGGCCTGACAGGAAGATCCCAGCCACAATTTGGGCACAGAAGGGGGCGAAAATCAACAATCCGGGGGCCTGCAGGTTGCGCCTGTTCAAGGGTGGTGGAGAGCGAGAAGGGAGCAGCCACCGCTACCACGGTTTGCGACACCGCATCGATAATCGTGAGCGTAGGCTCCTGGCACCGTTCGACTGCGATGACCCAAAAAGGGAAATAGATCACCGACAGCACCTGCCCCACAACTGTCCTAGACACAATCTGTGCGTCGTCCGTTTGCAGGCCCCGAGATCGCGCCTCGTCGACCGTCACGCCTACAGCCACAATCTTTCCCCAGGACTCCAGTGTTGGTCTATGAAAAAGGGTCAGCCGCAGGACTGCGGGTCGCACGCCTAACGAGTAGAGCCCAACTCCTGATAGGGAGCACGCGATAAAATTTTTTTCGACATGTCGATCCTTGAGCCCAATCTTTTCCCGAGTATGTGGCTTCTTCCCTCCGCCTGCCAGAGCCAGAGCAACAGCAAGCTGAGGGTGGTCATGCAGGGAAGAAAAAGCAGAAGGAGTTTCTCGGGGCTCCCTTTCCCAACGCAGCTCTTGTCCTGTCAGACGGTAGTACGGGATGAAATAGAGTTGCTGGTTGGTGACACGGCACGGTTTTCCTTCAGCCGGTTGAGCCTCTAGCGCCAGGATGACAGCACGCTGGGCGTCAAGGTTCGGTGTGACCGCATAGCTCAGGACCTGCTTTCTCCCGGTGACTAGTAAATGCGACCGACAGTAGCGACACTGGACCGCATGCGTACCCTCGGCAAAGTCGAGAGGGGCTGCGCACGAAGGGCAGGCAGTAGAAACGACGCAACGGTGATGCATGAGGGCTAGTACTCCGTCAGTGTGAAGTTGATGAATAGACAATGGCTGCGTCATTCCCGCGAAAGCGGGAATCCAGGGCGAAGGGGTGGGGTTTCTGGATGCCCGCCTACGCGGGCATGACGACAGTGTGTGTATCAAAATCATGTGGACTGAGTACTAGTCCTCAATCCCTGTAGTTGTGTCTTTTTGGCTCATGCTCCTCAATCCGAAGCCGTTTTTTCGCCACAATGAAAACAGAATTTCGTTCCAGGCGGCAACTGAGTCTGACAGTGATGACAGTGAAGAGCACTCTT
>CAZCWX010000472.1:0-8103 GCA_964502465.1 uncultured Enterobacteriaceae bacterium
GGCTCATGAGCAGGCGTTTGGCTACAATACGGACGATCCGATCGAACTCGTCAGCCTGCGGCTGCGGGCGTTGGCCACGGTTGGGGATATGAAATTCTCGGACCTGGCCGCTAAGATTACGCCTTCGTTGGAGGCTATAACCCGAAGCGAGCCGCGAGAAGCGTTCTTCGGCCAGCGGCACGGTCTCTTGCAGACCGTGGTGTTCCGCAGAGCCGATATCACTGGCGTCCAGGACGGACCGCTTATTATTGAGGAGCCTGACACCACGGTAGTGGTCCCTCCAGGATGGGCCGTCAGTCGGGATGAGTTTGGGAGCCTGGTTTTGACGAAGTGCTAGCCTCTTGCAATTTGCTCTAGGGGTCCGATTCATCGGAGCCACAAAAGGGTTTGATAAATCAAGCCCCTACGCAATTACCAACCGTCGGCACCCGGGGTTGTAGTGGCGACTTGAGTCGCCGCGGCGGGAGGGGAAGCGACTAAAGTCGCTACTACGCATCCGTAGACGTTCAGTTGATCATTTACCAACAGTATCGCATGGCTCCCGCACTCCAAAGCAGCACACCGTCATGTCCAACGCGACGCTTCAGACCACCGCGCCCGCGCTGGTATGGATCGTTTGCCCGGTAATCTGCCGGCTGCCAGGCAGACAGAGAAACACAATCGCGGCGGCTACGTCTTCCGGCTGCGAGACACGGTGGAACAGGTTCTCCAAGGGACCGCTGGAAGCAGCACGCTGTAGCGCCTCGGCGTCGCCGAGCACTTGGGTCATCGCTGTGGCGGTGATCCCAGGAGCCACAGCATTGACGTTGATATTGTGAGAACCCAATTCGGCGGCAGCACTGCGCGTCAACTGTACGAGCGCGGCTTTTGAACTGGCATAGGCCACCGGCGAATTGCGAGCACGGAAGGCGGAACTTGAACTGATATTGACGATGCGACCGCCGCCGCCTCGCTCAATCATGTGCCGTGCGACATGCTTCATCAGCAGCATCGCTGCCTTCAAGTTCACGGTGTGCACGAAGTCCCAGTTTTCTTCGTCAAATTCGATCAAGCTTTGGAACCGACCGGTCACACCAGCACAGTTGACCAGAATGTCGATGCGTCCTAATTGCTGGATGACGCGGGTGACCACGGCAGGAATCTGTTTCGTATCCGCCAGGTCAATCGGCAGTGCAAACGCAGTCCCGCCGGACTGTCTGCCTTGCTCGACAACGGCATTCGCTCCGGCCTCATCACGGTCAAGGACTGCCACTGCAGCACCGGCGTGCAGCAGGGCGAAAACAGTCGCACGGCCAATACCGGATGCACCCCCGGTTACCATCGCCACCTGGCCTGAAAGCTCGGGATTCATCATTACCTCCTTATTCTGGCATAAACGAAGGGCTACCCGTCTTCGCGGTTTGGCCACCGTCGGCAACAAATGCGGCCCCAGTCACAAACGACGCCAGATCAGAAGCCAGGAAAAGGATCACATTCGCCATTTCCTCTGGCCGCCCCAATCGCCCCAGCGGGATCGCCTCCTGAATCTTTTCGGCAAACCCCGGCTGTGCCAATGCCGGCGCGATCAGGGGTGTATCGATCGCCCCCGGACAAATACAATTGGCGCGGATGCCGGAGCGCGCATACTCGATGGCGACGACGCGCGTGAGATTGATCACGCCCGCCTTCGCAGCATTATAGGCTGCGATGCCGTAGTCGGCGCGCAACCCCGAAATCGATGCGGTGTTGACGATCGCACCGCCGCCGTGCGTGCGCATCACCGGGATCGCCCGTTTCATCGCACGAAAGACGGCCGTCAATCCGACGTCGAGCATGTGGTGCCACACCTCGTCGTCCACGTCCGCCATGCGCGAGGCGACCTGATTACTCGTCTGAGCGGCCGGCAGACCGAACGCGTTGTTGTGCAGGAAGTCGAGGCGACCGAACGCGCTCGTCGTCTGTGAGATCATCATATCGAGATCCGCTGGCCGGGTGACATCAGCGACGATCGCGAGCGCCTGTCCGCCCGCAGCCGCGATTTCGGCGGCAACCGCGTTCGCGTTTTCCCCGTTGATGTCGACCACCGCGACCGCGCCGCCACGCACCGCGAAGCCGATTGCCGTTGCGCGCCCGATTCCCGAACCCGCTCCTGTGACGAGTCCTACCTTGCCATCAAATCGCATCTTCGTGTCTCCCTTCCTCAATGAGGCTGACTCTCCCTCCCTGTTCCTTCAGATGTCTTTATACACGACTTGGGCGGGGGTAGAGAAGGGGCTGCTCGCTTTCCACCTATCGTGTTTCTCCTTCCCAGAGTCAGAAAGATCTTGTCAACGTGTTGGGTCCTCGCAGCACAGTTTCCGTTTGACAGACTGTCCGTAACTTGCTTAGATCATCCACTATATTTTGCCTGGGAGTGCATCAGTCACCCCAGGCCCTATCTATGGAGGTGCGTACCATGAGTGTCGTCGTATTGCTCGAAATCCAGGTCAAACCTGAAGCGGTCAATGAAGTGAAGTCGTTCCTGAAACAGGTATTGCCGGATACGCGGGCCTATGCAGGCTGCCAGGGGATCGATATCTACAGCAACGCTGATGATGCCGGGAATATGGTGTTCTATGAGCGATGGGACTCGCGTGAGCACTACCAAAAATACCTGGCATGGCGCACGGAGACTGGGGCGCTGGATCAACTCGGTGCCAAGTTAACCGCACCGCCGAAGATTCGCTACTATGAGCGGGTAGATGTCTAAACGTCCCCCTCGCAGCGATAGGCTACCGTTGCTGACCCGGTGCTGAGGCTGAGACAACAACAGAAACGCGCCCAAGGGGCTCCATCATCCGAGCGGCGCCTGGCTTTTCGAGGCCGGATGCACGTTTGGTACTCTATGCGAGAGGAGAGAGGATGAAAGACTACTCGATGATGGAGCCAGCGCTCGAGCTTCTGGCGGCGTATGGTCCCGACTTGCGCAATGGGCTGACCAGCCACGCGCCGATGGTGGCCGAAGCGCTCGCCGCCTTGGGCCGCGCTGACGCTGTGATGCCGTGGCTCGAGGACTATCGCCAGGGGATGTTGCCACGGCCAGTCGCACACGCGCGAATCCCTCGAGACGAGTGGCGTGCCGCATTGGGCAGAACGGAGCGCGTGGCCGAGTGGAGCACGCTCTTCGCGGGTGAATGCCAGGAAGCCCCGTGGCGCGAGGTGCTCGCACGCTGGACCGCGCGGTTGGCACCGGCAATATGCGCATCGGCGATGCATGGTGTGATTCGCGTTGCGCACGCGGTGCGCAGCCTCAGCGAGTCAGAGTCTCCTGCGCGAATCCGCGAACTCGCTGACGGACTTGCCTACTGGGCTGCGTGCTACCAGACCCTGCCGACCGTTCTGGACGCGGCGGGCACGTTGCGTGCGCCTGAGGCAATCGCAAAGGTGCCTGTTGTGCCACCCGCGCAGCGGAAGTTCAGCGGGACAATTGCCTCATCGCTTGCGGCGCTCGACGACTTTCCCGAGTTCGCGTCCGTCATTGGACTGCTTGACGTGACGCGCGAGCCCGGAAGCGTCATTACGGACATGACCGAGACCTTTGCTCAGGTGTACCTGGCGAACGCGCATGATCTCCTGAGCGCAGTCGTGTTCATTCACGCCGTCACCAGTGTGGCGGCGCTGCGGACGATATTACCGTATCTACCGGACGCGACCGCGCACGACGCACTGCGTTACGCCTGGCAGGCGAGCTGCGGGCTGTACGCGGCGTTTGGCAGGTCACCAGTACCGGCTGGCGAGATCGAGCCACCGCGCGAATCCTGCGACACCCTGATCGACATGGCGATTGCAAACGGTGACGAACACGCCATCAAGTTTACCGAAGCATGCCTTCGCGAATACGACCTGCATCCGTCGCCCGCGTATCTTGCAGCAGCGCGTCACGCGATCGGCGTGCTCATCGTGGACTAATCGGCGGGATGGGCTGACGGATGCTCCAGAATTGACGGGCCATGACGGCTGCCCCTTCCACCCACCGCAGAGTCCAGGTGAGGTGCAAGTAAATAGACAAGAGCAGCAGTCCGACCGTGAAAAAGAAGGATGCGATGGCAAAAAATCTCACGAACGTGCATAGCAAACTCGACCGCCTGCTGCAGCGCATGAGCAAGATGGAAGCACAGCAGAGCACGATGCAACGTCGCAGCGACGCCCAAATCCGTCTGATGACCCAGATGCTGGCGGAAGTCTCCAAAATGTCTCACGATGTCTCGCAGGCTACGCGCGAGATCTCACACGCCACGCGCGAGATCTCGCAGCAGACGGCCGATCTCGGCACGTTGGTGGCCGAGACCTTACGTACAGTCAAACAGTCTGACGAACGTATCGCGGAACTGCTCGCCAGCTCGCGCAAGCACTAACGAAAACAGCTCTCGGGGTTTCGGTTCGAGAGCTTGCATTCCTCATGCCAGCCGATTGAGCAACAAGCGGATCATGCCCAGCTGGAGCAGCGCTTCGCTCTTGGCAGGTAAGACTTCAGCATCTCGACTATTTACGCCTCGGTCAACTCCGTTGGATAGTATCGCATGGGGCTCATCGGTGTCCCTCCCTCCCTTGCGTGTGTGTATTGGGAGAAAGGTCGCCGTAGCTGTCATCCCTTAGGGGAACCCCTTAAGGGTAACTATACTTACAACTCAGCCAACAGCCTTGAGAAATCTCAGCTTTGCCGCGAGCGGCGATCCACGTTTAACGCGGCTTCACGTAGGGCTTCGGGCAGCGTCGGATGGGCATGAACTGCACGGGCAATATCTTCGGCAGCGGCACCGAACTCCATCGCCAGTACCGCTTCAGCAATCAGGTCCGAGGCGCGTGGTCCAATGATGTGCACGCCGATCACGCGATCGCTCTTCGCCTCGGCGATGACCTTAACCATCCCTTCGGCTTCGTCCATACATCGAGCACGACCACTGGCGAGAAACGAGAAGGTCCCGGTTCGATAGGGGATTTCTGTCGCCTTTGCTGCTTCTTCGGATAGGCCAACCGAAGCGACTTCTGGCCAGGTGTAGACCACATTCGGGATCACGTCGTAATTCACGTGTCCTGCCTGGCCTGCCAGACGTTCAGCAAGCGCCACACCTTCTTCTTCTGCTTTATGGGCAAGCATCGGACCAGCGATGACATCGCCAATCGCGTATACCCCTGGGATATTGGTTTGATAATGCTGATCTACCAGGATGCGTCCACGATCGTCGAAGGCAATGCCTATCTCTGCAGCACCGAGCCCATTGGTATAAGGTTTCCGTCCTACCGCGACGAGGACGCGGTCTGCTGTCAATTCACCCCGTTTTCCTTTGTCGTTCTCCACCGCCAGCGTGACCGACCCATTCTGTATGGCTCCCTGAGTGACCCGCGTATTTAACAGGAAGGTAAACCCTTGCTTGGTGAGCGCACGCTGCAACGCGGACGAAATCTGGGTATCGGTCCCAGGGACCAAGCGCGGCATGAGCTCGACCACCGTGACTTTTGCACCCAAACGGAGCCAAACCGAGCCTAATTCGAGGCCAATCGCTCCCCCACCAATAACCACGAAATGCTGCGGTACTTCGGGTAAACTGAGCGCTTCGGTCGAGCTCATGATCCGCTCACCATCAAAAGGCAGCGTGGGAAGCGCAATCGGCTCGCTGCCCGTGGCGATGACAATTGCGTCCGCTTGCACGAATTGCTGGGTACCATCAGCAGCAGTGACTTCGACAGTTTTTGTATCGCGAAAGCGTGCCTGCCCGTGTACACTCACGATCTTGTTCTTTTTGAACAACCCGGCGATCCCCTGGGTCAGCCCCTTCACTACCGTATCCTTGCGCGCCAGCATGGTCGGTAGTTCCAGCCTGAGCCCCTCACAGACGATACCGTGGTGGGCAAACTTCGTCTGCGCTTGAGCAAACCATTCGCTGGAGTCGAGCAGCGCTTTGCTGGGAATGCAGCCGATGTTCAGACACGTGCCACCAAGACTGGGGGTCTTTTCTAGACAGGCGACCCGAAAACCCAACTGCGCAGCGCGGATCGCGCCAACGTATCCGCCGGGTCCTGCACCGATGATAACAACATCAAAGCGTTGCGTGTCAGCCATTCTTTATATTCCGCAATCCGTTATTGTTCTTACATGCCCAGTAACAGCCGATTCGGATCTTCGATACAATCCTTCACCCGCCGGAGGAACAACACCGCTTCTCGTCCATCGACGATCCGGTGGTCATACGACAGCGCGACATACATCATCGAGCGCACAACGATTTCGTCATGCGCAGCGACCATTGGACGTTTTTCAATCTTGTGCAGACCCAGAATACCACTTTGCGGCGGATTCAGGATCGGTGTGGATAACAAGGAGCCAAAGACCCCACCATTACTAATAGTGAAAGTCCCGCCAGTCAGCGCTTCAACGTTGATCTTGCCAGTACGCGCACGTTGACCCAGATCGGCTAACTCAGTTTCAATCTCGGCGAGGCTTTTGCGATCGACATCACGGATCACTGGAACAAGCAGCCCTTGTTCCGTTGCGACGGCAATCCCTAAGGCATAGTAGTCCTTGTAGACGATGTCGTCCCCACGGATTTCGGCATTGATGGCGGGGAAAGCACGCAACGCTTCAACGCTAGCCTTGGCAAAAAACGAGAGTAATCCCAGTGAGACGCCAAAGCGCTCCTTAAAGGACTCATTATATTTCGCCCGCATCGCCATCACTGCGGTCATGTCGATCTCATTGAACGTCGTCAAAATTGCTGCGGTATGCTGTGCTTGCACAAGGCGTTCGGCGATCCGTTTACGGATGCGGCTCATCGGCTCACGCCGCTCGCGGAGTCCTGAGCCATCGACTGGGTGGGGTTTCGCAGACGGACGCACAGCCGTTGCAGGCACGCCACTGGACGCTATTGGCTGGGATTGCGGCTGAACCGCTGCAGGAGCAAGCCCTTCTGAGGCCTTTGCTTCAAGGTGTTGCAGGACATCTTCCTTCGTCAAGCGCCCACCCCGGCCTGTGGCGGCGACAGCAGCAGGGGGGAGGCCATGTTCCTCAACCAGTCGCCGCACCGCAGGACTGAGGGGCGCAGGCATGCCACCTCCCGGCTCAGCTACAGGACGCGCAGGCGAGGAGGGAGTTGCCTCAGGCTGCGCCGTCACCGTTGGGCGTGCTGCACTCCCAGAAGCGACACGCCCAATGATCTCACCAATCTCGACCTTTTCCCCTTCACCTTTGAGAATCTCGCTTAACACGCCGGACTCAGGAGCAACAAGCTCCACCGTTGCTTTATCCGTCTCAAGCTCGACGATCACTTCATCGCGCTCAACGCTCTCACCAGCAGTCTTGAGCCAGCGCAGGACCGTTGCCTCGGTAATGGATTCCCCTAAGGCAGGGACAACAATATCAATGGTCATGGAACTCCTCAGAGTGTGGAATGGAGAATGCGGAATGGAGAATAAAAAAGCTCAAATCCACCTGACCACAATCCGAAATTGACAATCTTATGTCGCCAGTGCCTGTTCGACTAACGCGGCCTGTTCTTGGTGGTGGAGCCGCTGTGATCCTGTCGCAGGGCTGGCCTGAGGTTTTCGCCCCGCATAGCGAAAAGCCTGGTGAGGACGCAGAAGCGTCGGTAACCGTTCGTACATGAAACTCCATGCTCCCATGTTGCGCGGTTCTTCCTGAACCCACACGATATCAGTTGCCTGCTCATAACGGGTGAGGATCTCAATCAGCTGTTCATCCGGAAATGGATAGAGCTGTTCGACCCGCACGATGGCAACATCGCTACGCTGGTGCTGTTCTCGCTCGGCGAGGAGATCAGAATAGACCTTGCCACTGCAGAGGAGCACATGGGCAACCTGCTGTGGATCTGCGATGGTGCTGTCATCCAACACCTGGTGAAACGACCCTTCCACCAGGTCAGTCACCGATGAAACAGCCAGGCGATGACGCAGAAGACTCTTTGGGGTCATAATCACCAGGGGCTTGCGAAAACTCCGTTTCATTTGCCGTCGCAAGAGGTGAAAGAACTGGGCTGGTGTCGTACAGTTGGCAACCTGGATATTGTCCTCAGCGCACAGTTGGAGAAAGCGTTCGAGTCGCGCACTGGAGTGTTCAGATCCCTGCCCTTC
>CAZCWX010000473.1:0-5262 GCA_964502465.1 uncultured Enterobacteriaceae bacterium
CTGTTACTCTTTTATGAGCCACCCAAGGTGGCGGCGACGGTCAAACCCGGAGCCCTCCAAGAGGGCGCTTATTTCTTTTTCTTGAACAACTCTAGTTGCTCTAACCGTCTCTCCTCGGCCTCCTGTGCCTGAATGTAGCGACGCACCGCCTCTTCGTCCCGGCCGACGGTCGACACAAAGTACCCCCGCGCCCAGAAGTGTTCTCCGAGAAAATTCCGGCTCCGTCCCCCATACGTGCGGGCAATGTGAATGGCGCTCTTCCCTTTCAGATATCCCACCACCTGCGCCACCGCATACTTGGGCGGAATCGAGAGCAACATATGCACATGATCGGCTTGCAGATGGCCTTCCTCGATCGCGCTCTCTTTCTGCCGGGCTAACTCCCGGAACACCTCGCCCAAATACTGGCGCAACTGGCCGTACACCACTTTGCGCCGATATTTCGGAATAAACACCACGTGCTATTTGCATTCCCATTTGGTATGGCTTAGACTTTGGTAGTCGTTCATGAACGGTCTCCTTTCCGTTGAACTTTGGGCGGTTCACGGATCGGAGGCTGTTCCCGACTCCCGTAACTGTCAAACTTTGCGAGTCCCCCGGCAAAGCCGGGGGATTACCTTTTCATTTATACTCCGGTGGCTGCACAGATTCAGGTGAAAACTACCATAGAAACATAGCGGCTTGTCCGAGATCCCGGATTTCATCCGGGCTACGGCACTGTGCGAGCCGGTTTGTCACTCTCAGTGAAAAGAAAGACCTGACGGTCAGATTCTTCGCTACGCTGCTCAGAAACAACGTGTCCTTCCGGTGAGCGCGGTTGACTTTCGTCTTGCTCCTCTTTTCGCAGCACTCGCCACGAGGGGCGTGCTGAGTCGCCGAGGTGGCGGGTGGGTCTTCACGATCTCGCACGGCTTCTGCTATACAGCGTGCAGACAGCAGCAGCACACTCCCTGTTCGGCAGGGTGGCAATCCGGCGAGGAGTAGCCATGAAACAACCGGAAGACGTACGTCTGAGTCGCGCAGAAGGGGAAGCGCTCATGGAGCGGATCGAGCGGAATGCCTTGAGCGCCGAGGATCGGCAGCTCCTGGTGAAGCTTTTGACCTTCTACTTTTGGCTGCTGTGTGCGCTGCGGGAAGCGAAGCTGAGTTTGAAACGGCTCAAGGCCCTGGTGGTTGGCGAGCCGCCCAAGCCACCCAAACCTCCTGCGGCGGGTGGGACTGCTGGTGGCGGGAGCAAAGGGCAGCCCAGCGCTTCACAGGCAATGCCAGCCTCCGCTTCTCCATCGCCTCCGGAGAAGAAACCGCCCCCACCGGGGCAGGGACGGCATGGGGCTGACGTGTATCGGGCGGCACAGACGGTCGCGTGTCGGCATGAGGCGTTAGCCGTGGGCGAGCGCTGTCCGGTCTGTGGGCGCGGGAGCTTGTACCGATTACCACCCGGCGTGGAGATGCGACTCGACGGCAATGCCCTACTTTCGGCAGTACGTTATGAGGTGGAGAAGTGACGCTGCTCGGCGTGGGGGCAAATCTTTACGGCGTCGGTGCCAGCGGCAGTAGGCCCGGAGAAGTACACGACGCGCGCTCGCGCGGGGTTAGCGCTGGCACGCTATGATTTGGGTCTGCCATGGCATCGGCTGGAAGGGTTTCAAGCGCTGGTCGGGGTGCCCGTGCCCGCTGCCACGCACGGGGAGCAAGGCGAGAGCGTAGGGGATGGTACGCATCCCCTCTTTAAGGGGTTAGAGAAGTTCGCCGCGCAGGGCGCAGTCATCTTTCCAGATGATAGGCCAGGGCGAGTGTTGGCGTTGATTGAGGAGAACCAGCAGGCGCGAGCACGGGCGCAGGCGCAGGGCAAGGCGCAGCCAGACACACGAACAGGCATGGACACGACGGCATTGATTGTACAGGTGGGCGAGCGGCGGATTTGCTTGTACTATACGGGGCGGCGGCAGGCGGGCGAGAATCTGGACGGGCTCTTAACCAAACGGGAACCGGGGCGCGGTAAACCCTTGGTGAGGTCGGATGCCTTGAGCCACAACAACGCGGAGGAAGCGAATCTCATTCGCTGTCATGGTCTGGTGCATGGCCGGCGGCAGTTGAGCGAGTTGGCCGATGATTTCCCCGCTGAGAGTGCGGTCGTCGTGCAAGCGCTCAAGCTGGGGTACGACCATGACCAGCAGGCTCACGACCAGCAGCTGAGTGCGCAGGAGCGGTTGGTCTATCACCAACCGTATAGTGCGCCGGTGCTGACGACGCTCCAGACGTGGCTGGAGCAACACACCGCGCAGGGGCTGGTCGAACCCCATAGCAGTGTGGGCAAAGCCCTCGCGTATATGTGGGAACATTGGCCCTCGTTAACGCGGTTTCTCAAGGAACCGGGCGCGCCGCTCGACAATAATGGGGCGGAGAGGGCACTCAAATTGTGTATTCGCCAACGCAAGAACTCCGTGTTCTATGCCACGGAGCATAGTGCGGACATCGCGAGTATCCTCACCAGTGTCATTGCGACCTGTGTGCCGGCCGGTGTCCATGCCTTGGACTCTCTGGTCGCCGTGCAGGAGCATCGCCAGGAGGTGCGGGCCACTCCGAGTGCCTGGCTGCCGGGGAATGATGAGGCGGCCCTTGTGTCGGCGTAACGGACGGGCCGCCAGTCGGGGGCGAGATGCGCGCGGTCAGGATGCCCGTTGCCTAAGAGAATGGTGAGTTCCCAGGACGCGAGCGTGACGCTGGGGCTAGCAGCAGGCGGCCACCACTGAAAGCGGCCTTGGGAAAGGCGTGTGGTACACAGCCAAAACCCTTGGCCATCGTAGGCCAAGAGCTTGAGCGTCGTGCCCGTGCGATTGCGAAAGACATAGACGGCGCCGCCCAACGGATTCTCGTGCAGCACGTGGCGACACAGCGCCGCGAGCCCGTCTATTCCTTTGCGAAAATCGACGGGCTGCACGGCCAGCAAGATGCGACTCTGCGGCGTGAGCTGGCGCATCAGCGCGCTTCCAGGAAAGTGTGGAGCAAGGGGACCAGGGCCGGAGCGGAATCCCTGTACGAGATGCGCAGCCGGGTGCCATCGGGCCGGTGGACTTCCACTTCCGGCGCGGGCGTCCGCCAGGGCGCCGTGACTTCCACAAAGTGGGGGAGCGGCGGGAGCACAGTGGGCGTGGGGGTGCCGTGCAGTGCGTGGCAGCGTCGTTTGAGCGCCTGGGAAGTCAGCCCTAATTGGCGGGCGACCCGCGTACCCGACAAGGTGGTCGTGAGCGCCACAGCGCGCGCCCACAACTCCGGCGGAAGGCGGCCCCGGGAGGTGCGTCGGCTTTGCCGCCACTGAGCAAAGTGGTGGGTTACGTGTGTGAGGGCCTCTTCGGCCTGGGCGGGTGATAGTGGCTGCATACCAAGCTCCCTCGTCGAACAAAGTGTGGGAGCGACTATAGACGCCGGCGTGCCGTGCTGTCACGCAGGCTCACCGGACGACACCATCACCCGTGCAACGACGAACGAAACCGCACAGAGAAAAACCGCTATCACTTGGCATGTGAGAGGTGCAATAGGAGTGGCGTGGCCTGCAGGGAGGAAAGTCAAGCGTGCCTGCCGGAAAGACACAGAGAATCGTATCAAGCGAGCCGTGATTATGGCGGATGGCTCGAGGGTAACGTCTGCCAATCTCGAACTGTCTACCCCCTCAAACAGACATGCCAACAAGAGCCTCAAAGAGGCGCGCGAGACTTTAGAGAGAGAACTCGTTCAGCGAGCGCTTGAGAGTACAAAAGGGAACCTGACGCAAGCTGCGGCAAATCTGGGTATTAGCCGACCGACGCTGTATGAGTTGATAGAGAAGTTAGGAATCAACAAGAGGGGGTAGAGACTTAGCCAAGAAAATCTATGGCGTCCAGTTCTAAATGCTCTGCAATCATGCGGAAATGGTGGTCGTGGTGGAGGAGGGTATAGCTTTTTTCTATTGATAGAGAAGCAATAAGAATGTCTATCGTGGGAAGGGTCAAGCCTTTTCTCCTCAGCATAAAACCGCAATGATAAGCCCGTTCCCAGGTGGAATCTTCCAGGAAGCAGCTCTCCAGGCTCTCCAACCGAGTTTTCAAGGCAGCAAATTCTTTCTCTGTCTTACAGCCCTGGAGGAGTTCCAGAACGATGACTGGGGTAGTCATGACCTGATCTCTTTCCAGGCTCTCTTTCAGGAACGCCTTGAGGTCCTCGGATCCGGTTCTCCAGAAACTCATAATCCAAGCTGAGGTATCGACCAGCACCTTGCTATTCTTCACGCCTCATCTTCTCCAACTCCTCAAGGGTAAGGTCAAACTCATCGTAGGCACCAATGAGATCTTTCAGTTCTTGTCTGCGCCTGGCCCGAAGATATTCCTGCAAAGCAACTACGATGGCCCCTTTTTTTGTCTTAGCCCTGGAGACCTGCATCACCTCTCTGATCAATTCGTCGTCCAGGTCGAATGTGGTTCGCATATAAATTCCTATCTTAAGTGCGCACAAATAGTACATATGAATATATACAGTCAAGAATGGTCAGGTATCCTTTCCCTAATCTGTTTTCGGTAGTCCAGGAGGAAAATAACGACAGGAAAGTTGAAATCTGACGGGGAGTTGGCAGAATCGGTTCTTCTTACCCAAAGAAAGCCGATTCCATGCAAACCCCAATTCTCCCGCCAGAAGCTTCATACTCTAGCATATGCTCGTGTCCTAATCCGGACTGTTCCTTGCGCGGGCAGAGGGCCGCAGGCAACATCGCGCACCGCTCGTGGACGGGCAAGAACAGGAACATTGAGCGGTTGCGCTGCACGGAGTGTGGGCAAGAATTTTCCGAGCGCCGGGGTACGTTGAGGCAAGGGCGTAAGCTGTCGGAAGAGATGGGGAAGCGGTTGCTGAAGTGTCAGCGGTGGGGGGTCTGTGATGCAGGCAGCGCAGACAGCTGTGGGGTAGATATTAAAACGGTCCACCACTTCCAGCAAGTCGCTACCCACAGAGCCCAAGAACATCACGAGCAGGTGACGCGGGAGCTGGAGGTGGAAGGCGTACAACTCGATGAGATGCATTCCAAGCGACGTGGCCCTCAGGTGGAGTGGCTGCATACGGCTCTTGCTATGGGCAGTCGATTTTTGATGTGGGGGCACTGGGGCCCCAGAACCCAAGCGAGGGCTGCCCTCCTGATTGCCCAGGTCGTCGCGCGTCTGTGTGGCTTGCCAGTGTGGCTGAGTGATGGCTGGAAAGCTTACTCCGCCGCGCTTTTGCAAGTGCTGGGACGAGTCT
>CAZCWX010000474.1:0-26339 GCA_964502465.1 uncultured Enterobacteriaceae bacterium
ACAAAGACTTTTTGCACCTCTTTGCCCTCAGGGCCGGTTTGGTGGGTGACCAGTTTTTTGCCTAGCAGAGAGGCCGCAATCTCACGGACAGCCTGGGGGTCCTTGGCCAGCTTCACTCCGCCGGCCTTGCCACGACCGCCAGCGTGGATTTGCGCTTTGACCACGCACAGTCTGCTGCCCAAATCTTTGGCCGCGGCCTCAGCCTCCTCGGGGGTGGTAGCGACTTTGCCTTTCAGGACAGCGACGCCATATTTCCGCAAGATCTCTTTCGCCTGATATTCGTGGATGTTCATACCTGTGCTCTCAGCTCTCAGCGGTTAGCTTTCAGCTACAACAAGGCTGCAGGCCGAAGGCTAAAGGTGGCTTCCCCACGGCCTGCAGCCTATAGCCTATTCTTTGCCAGTTATCTTACGCCAGATCCACGCCACCGGATCATAGTACTCATCTACCACCCGCTCCTTCAGCGGGATGATAGCGTTATCGGTAATATGAATGTTCTCGGGACAGACCTCGGTGCAACACTTAGTGATATTGCAGAACCCGAGGCCGGCCTTCGTTTTGATCAGTTCTTTGCGGTCACCGGTGTCGAGGGGATGCATCTCCAGCGCTGCGAGCCGCACGAAGAGACGGGGGCCGTCGAACCATTCCTTATTCTCTTCGTGGTCGCGGATGACATGACAGACGTTCTGGCACAGAAAGCACTCGATGCATTTATGGAACTCCTGCACCCGGTCGATGTCTTCCTGGAACATGCGCCGCGTACCGTCCGCTTCCTTGGGCTTGGGTGTGAATGGTGGCACAGTTTTGGCTTTCTCGTAGTTGAATGAGACGTCCGTCACGAGATCTTTGATGAGCGGGAACGTCTTAATCGGGGAAACGGAGATGGACTCGCCAGGCGGAAAGGTGTTCATGCGGGTCATGCACATCAGCCTCGGTTTCCCATTGATCTCTGCACTGCACGAGCCGCACTTACCAGCCTTGCAATTCCAGCGTACAGCCAGATCAGGGGCGTGGGTAGCTTGAATAGTATGCACGACATCCAGCACCACCATCCCTTCTCCCATAGGCACACGGTACTCTTTGAACTCCCCGCCTGAGGCATCACCACGCCAGACTCGCATCGTGACTTCGGTGTCGGCCATTATTTCTTCTCCTCAAAAAGCGCATTCATATCGTCAGGCATCTGCAGGATGGGCTCCTGCGAGAGACTCCACTCACCGTCTTTTTTTCTGATGACGATGTTAATCTTGCCAAACTTGGGGTCGGCGTTGGGATAGTCGTCGCGGGTGTGTCCTCCTCGACTCTCCTTACGCTCGAGCGCTCCGAGCGTCACTGCTTCGGATATCGAGAGCAAAGAATGAAGATCCAGCGCCAGATGCCATCCAGGGTTGTATTGGCGATGACCTTCCACGCTGACCTTCTTTAGCCGCTGTTTCAACATTTGAATCTCGTCTAGAGCCTGCCTCAGCTCTTTTTCCGTACGAATGATACCCACGAGGTTTTGCATGCAGTTCTGCAGGTCGGCATGGATAGCGTAGGGGTTTTCCCCGCCATTGCCATTAAACGGTGCCAGCTGCGCGTTGGCGACCTCTTCCACCTGTCCAGCGTCTACCGTCAGTTGTCCTTCAAAGGCTTTGGCGTATGCGGCAGCATACAGCCCGGCGCGGCGGCCGAAGACGATCAGGTCCGAGAGTGAATTCCCGCCTAAGCGGTTCGCGCCGTGCAGCCCAGCCGCGACCTCACCCGCAGCAAAGAGACCAGGCACGGTCGTCGCAGTCGTATCAGCGTCCACACGCAAACCACCCATCATGTAGTGGCAGGTGGGACCCACTTCCATCGGTTCTTTCGTAATGTCTACATCTGCCAATTCTTTGAACTGGTGGTACATGGAAGGCAGGCGTTTCTTGATGTACTCGGCGTTGCGGCGAGACGCAATATCCAAGAACACGCCACCATGTGGGCTGCCGCGGCCAGCTTTCACCTCGGCGTTGATGGCGCGCGCCACCTCGTCGCGCGGCAGCAGATCTGGCGTGCGCCGGTTCTTCTTGTCCTCGTACCAACGGTCAGCTTCTGCTTCGTTATCTGCGGTCTCCGCTTTGAAGAACTCAGGGATGTAGCTGAACATGAAGCGCTTCCCCTCGGAGTTCTTGAGAGTGCCACCATCGCCGCGCACCCCCTCGGTCACCAAGATGCCACGCACGCTGGGGGGCCAGACCATGCCGGTAGGATGGAACTGGACCATTTCCATGTCAATGAGGTCAGCACCGGTGTCTGCCCCCAGGGTGATACCATCGCCCGTGTATTCCCAAGAGTTGGAGGTAATCTTCCAGGCCTTGCCGATCCCACCGGTCGCTAATACTGTCGCCTTGGTTTTAAACAGCACGAACTTCCCACTCTCGCGCCAATAACCAAAAGCCCCAGCAATCCGCCCGCCATCCATCAGCAGGCGCTGGATGTTGCATTCCATGTAGACATCGATGCCTTTGTGCACCGCGTGCTGCTGGAGCGTACGGATCATCTCCAGTCCTGTGCGGTCACCCACATGGGCCAGGCGCGCGTAGCGGTGCCCACCAAAATCGCGTTGTAGAATGAGACCATCCTGAGTACGGTCAAAAAGCGCGCCCCATTCCTCCAATTCAAGCACCCGGTCCGGCGCTTCCTGGGCATGGATTTGCGCCATCCGCCAATTGTTCAGCATTTTGCCACCGCGCATAGTATCGCGGAAGTGGACTTTCCAGTTATCTTCTGAATACACATTCCCCAGGGCTGCAGCGATGCCACCTTCAGCCATAACAGTGTGCGCTTTGCCGAGGAGAGATTTGCATATCAGAGCAGTTTTTACCCCTTGGGCCGATGCTTCGATTGCTGCGCGGAGACCTGCGCCTCCTGCACCAACAACGAGGACATCGTACTCATGCGTTTCGTACTTCTCAGCAACCATATTAGAAAATCCTCAAGTCTGAAATGTACCCCATCGACAATAAGCGCACATAGAGGTCTGCAAGCATGACCATAACGAGACTAATCCAGGCATACAGCATATGGTCCTCGTTGAGGCGGCTCACAATCCGCCACAGTTTGTATCTGGTCGGCGACCGAGAAAGCACATCGAGACCTCCGCCGCATAGATGGCGGCAAGAATGGCAAGAAAAGGAATAGAGTGACAAGAGAGCGGCATTGGCCAGCAATACGAGCGTGCCGACACCCATACCAAATTCATAGTACCCTTCCCCTGCCGGAAAACGGAAAGCCAACAACGCATCCCACCAGAGGAACGCGACGACAAGAGTAGCAAAATAAAAAAAGTACCGGTGGAGGTTCTGAATAAGGAGAGGGAAACGGGTCTCCCCCGTATAGCGTTTGTGCCCATCGCGCACCGCGCAAGCCGGCGGGGAAAGCCAAAATGAACGATAATAGGCCTTGCGATAATAGTAGCAGGTGAGTCGAAACCCCGCCGGCGCCCAGAGAATCAAAATGGCAGGAGAGAGTGGCCAGTTGAAGAGCGCGATTGTAGGATGTGCACAGTGCGTACTCAGACAAGGAGAATAGAACGGAGACAGGTAAGGGTCGAAAAAGTAGTGGACGTTTACCAGTGCTGCCCACGTGGTATAGACAACGAAGGTTGTTAGCATCGTCACAGTGAGCGCAGGTTCGACCCACCAGTTATCTTTGCGCAAAGTTGCGACCTGTTGGTAGAAACTCTTTGCCCTTGACGTTTCTAACGTAGCCACCTGATCACTCATGACGACACTTCCTCTCTTGATCTATACTGACTATCTTTGTGCGTACTGCTCTCGCCCTTCTTCGTAGAGATCATTGCCGTAGGCATCGTTGACAACAATCACTGGAAAATCCTCAACGACCAGACGGCGGATCGCCTCAGTGCCTAGCTCTTCGTAGGCAATGATTTCAGCACCCTTGATGTACTGGGAGAGCAGCGCCCCAGCTCCGCCAACTGCGCCGAAGTACACACTTTTGTATTGTTGCATAGCCTCGCGCACAGGTAGCGAACGGGCGCCCTTGCCAATCATCCCTTTCACACCTAGCGCCATGAGTTTGGGAGCGTAGGAGTCCATGCGTCCGCCGGTAGTGGGGCCGGCAGAGCCGATAACCATTCCAGGTCGCGGTGGTGAAGGACCGACGTAGTAGATGATCTGTCCGCGAGCATCGATAGGCAGAGGCTGACCGGCATCGAGGAGTTCGATTAACCGTTGGTGAGCAGCATCGCGTCCAGTGAGGAGTATGCCGGAAAGGCGGACACGGTCACCAACGCGGAGACCCCCGACATCGGCGTCCGAGAGGGGAGTAGTGAACCGTCGAATTTCTTCTCCTGCCATGCTCGTTTCCCCACTGCTGCTAGAGAACAGCTTCTTTGTGCCGGTGAGCATGGCACTCAATCGTCACCGCTACCGGCAGGCTAGCGATATGGCAGGGATAGATATCAATATGGATAGCGAATGCCGTCGTGTCACCACCATACCCTTGTGGACCGATGCCTAGTTTGTTCGCCTTCTCGAGCAGCTCTTGCTCAAGGGCGTGTAATTCCGGATTAGGGTTCGGCTCACCAACCCAGCGGAACAATGCGCGCTTGGACAGCAGCGCCGCCTTCTCGAAGGTACCGCCAATGCCAACGCCCGCGATCAATGGCGGGCAGGCATCGGGCCCGGCAGTCTTGATACATTCGATGACGAAGTTTTTGACTCCCTCAACGCCTTCAGCAGGGGTACACATGGTGTACTTACTACGGTTCTCACACCCACCGCCCTTTGTCATGACCTTGAATGTTAGCGTGTCGCCCGGAACGATCTGCGTGTGGATGACCGCCGGGGTGTTATCGCCCGTATTTTTCCTTGTGAAAGGATCGCTGACGATTGAGGCGCGCAAGTAACCTTTTTTGTACCCGTGGCGCACTCCTTGGTTAATCGCGTCTTCCAAAAGACCACCATCGATGTGGACATCCTGGCCAATATCGACAAAGCAAATGACGAAGCCAGTATCTTGACAATAGGGCAGATGCTGGATGCGAGCGATCTGGGCATTCTCAGTGAGCATCTTCAATACACTGCGGCCAACTGCCGACCGCTCCTTACCTTGGGCTTTGTCAAACGCGGCCAGCATGTCTTCGCCCAGATTATAGTTTGCTTCCATGCACAATCGGGCAATCGTGTTAGTGATCGTTTGCGCTTCGATCGTACGCATGGGCTTTCCCTCGATTCCATAAAACGTAATGAGTCAGAAAACAGGCTCCCCCCAGGTGGTACGTTTTATGCCCTACAGTTTCTATCCTTAGCTAATCAGCCCAGCGAGATTTGCTCAAGCGAGGTTCTGGTAAAATCGCAGCAGAATTTTCATTAGCGCGGGTAATACATCCGAAGCCATGCAGTATCGACAATTGGCGTTAGTCGCCCCCTGCCAGAACTTTGTCCATCGCTGCGACCAGTTCTTGGACATGGCTGACCGACACCTGCATTTCTTTTTTTTCCTTTGCGCTCAGCTCAAGTTCAATAACCCGCTCGACTCCACCAGCACCGATCTGCACGGGCACACCGAAGTAGACACCGTTGATGCCGTACTCTCCTTCAAGATAGGCCGCACATGGGAGAATATGCTTCTTATCATACAGATACGCTTCCGTCATCTGAATAGCCGCGGAGGCCGGAGAATAGAAGGCTGAGCCGGTCTTAAGCAACGCAACGATCTCACCGCCAGCTTGACGCGTGCGGTTTTCGATCTCTTCAAGACGCTGTGCCGGAATAAGACGTTCTATCGGGATGCCGGCCACCTGGCAGTAGCTGCGGACTGGCACCATGTCGTCGCCATGCCCGCCCAAGACCATAGCCGTAACGTTACGCACCGAGACCTTCAGTTCCTGGGCGATAAACGTGCGGTAACGGGAGGAGTCGAGCACGCCGGCTTGACCAACAACCCGACCCTTGGGAAAACCGGTGACTCGCTTCGTCAACGTAACCATGGCATCGAGTGGGTTGGTGATGACGATGACAAAGGCGTTGGGTGCGTATTTCGCGATGTTCTCGGACACCTCGCGCATAATCTTACAGTTGATGCCAAGCAGATCGTCGCGGCTCATTCCGGGCTTGCGTGCCACACCAGCGGTGACGATGCACACATCCGCCTCCTGGATGTCGCGGTAGCTTGTGGTCCCCATGAGGTTCACGTCATACCCCTCGATCGGTCCAGCTTCGAGCAGGTCCAGCGCCTTGCCTTGCGGCAGGCCATCAATCACGTCATACAAGACGACATCGCCCAGCCCTTTGAGAGCGCACAGATGGGCGAGGGTACCTCCAATGTTACCAGCGCCGATGAGTGCAATTTTCTTTCTTGCCATGTCTTTTTCTCCGAGCCGCTAATAGATAAGAGAAGGAGGAATCAGGCGCCCAACGGCTGAAAAGGAGACCATAATATACCACCTTCCTGCCGTATCGAGACCCGAAGGCAAAATGCCAAAATCCACAGAACCTGTCTAGGGGAGGTCAAAGGACACATGGCACGAGTAACAGCAACACGAAGTTAGCTTCCCTCTGCCATGAAGGCAAGCAGTTACAGGGTATGAAAATCTGTACGCTTCAGCTCAGCTTTTGGGAGTCGCACATAGCGAGGCGTCAAACTATGCAGGTCCTCCTGCTCCCCTAGGCACAACCGTTCACAGGCGATGTGAGCTACGACCGCCCCGCGCGGGTGATACGAGACAAAAGGTAGAATCGACACCGCAGGTTGGCACTGCTCGCGGATCAGCTGCCCGTAGGGGTCGACGCCATCGCCAAGAAACAGGCAGGGAGCAGTAATGCGCTCTAGGAGTGCGTGTGGGGTGAGTACGAGATCCGGAGTAAGCCGCTCCAGCCGTCCGTGCCAGTCTCGGTGGAAGAGGGCAGCATACACCTCGTGTTTGCGAGCATCGAGCAGAGGACAGACGAGTCCCTCCCAGTCCTTGACCGTATGGGCAAGAGCTTCCAAAGTCGAGACCCCTACAACTCGATGTCCCAAAGCGTAGGCGAAACCTTTGACCGTGCTCAGTGCGACGCGCAAGCCGGTAAAGGACCCTGGACCTATCGAGACACCAATTCCGCTCAGTTCGGCCAATGACATGCTCGACTGAGCCAGGAGATCAGCAATGAGCGGGAGAAGAATTTCCGTATGGCCAGAAACCGCTCGGCGCGACTCTTCTGCCAACAGCTTCCCACCGCGAACCAGCCCTACACTCGCGACCGCAGTAGCCGTATCAATGCCGAGTACAACCATGGGAAGCTGTGCATCAGCCATTCCGTTTCGTTACCCTACTAAGCGAGCAATGTCGTTGTAGAAAACCAACACAATCAGTGTCACAATGACGAGGAACCCGACGCGCCACGCCATTTCTCGCGAGCGCAAACTCAGTGGGCGGCCACGAACCAGTTCAATCGAGAAAAGCAGAAGATGACCACCATCGAGAACAGGGATCGGCAAGAGGTTAAAGATCGCTAAGTTGACATTGATGATCGCAGTAAAACGGAGTAAATAATCGAGCCCAAGGCGCGCCTGCTGGCCCGCCACTTGCGCAATCAGAATAGGGCCACCGAGCTCTTTTGTAGAAACCGCGCCGCTCAACAACATCGCTACACTTTTCACAATCAGCACAGTCCACAGCCAGGTTTGCTCAGCCCCTAATTGGATCGACCGCCCAATCGACACTTCTTCTAACCTGAAGATTCGTTCGATCCCGATCACATAGTTCGACTTTCCCGTTCCGCCTACAGGGTCACTGCGGAGTTCAGGGGTGAGCGTCACCTCGACCACCCGCCCATCCTGCTTTTTGACCGTCAAGGGAATGGCCTGCCCTTCGCTTTGTTGAATGCGCTGTGCTAACTCATCCCACGTCTGTACCGGCACTCCGCCTACACCCAACACCTCATCCCCACTCTCTAAACCAGCTTGCTGTGCGGGAAGGCCTGGTACCACACCACCCACCTTGGCCTCATCAACCGGAACGTTCACCCCGAAACTCAGAAAGGTCACACTAAAAACAACGAACGCGGTGAGCAAATTAGCAAATGGCCCTGCCAGCACAATAAGAAAACGACCAGGCAGTGGTTGATGAGCAAAGGATCTCTTGACGTCTATCCCAGCAACCTCCTCGCCCACTTCTTCACCAATCATCTTCACATATCCACCGAGCGGAATCGCACTCAGCATGTATTCCGTCTCTCCAATACGCTTACCAAGAATCTTTGGACCAAAGCCAAAGGAAAACCGCTCAACACCAACGCCAACCCACTTGGCGGCAAGAAAATGGCCAAGCTCGTGCACAAATACGATGAGCCCAAAGACGAGGACCACCTTGAGAATCACATCAAAGGTAGAAAAATCCATACGACTCTCCTCAATTCAATTCAGCTGGAACGTTACGACCATAATACTACATAGTAGTAAATAAAGGCGCCGGGGAAAAGTAAACTATCAACACGATCCAGTACTCCCCCGTGCCCTGGGAATAACGTGCCAGAGTCCTTGGCTCCGAATGCCCGTTTGACTGCAGACTCGCAGAGGTCACCTACTTGCGCGACGAATCCGAGAACCAGTGCCAAGCAGAAGATCTCGAGTGGCGGGCGCTGAGGGAAGAACCACACCCAGGCTATACCAGCAGCGCACAACTGACCGATCACTGCTCCGACACTTCCCTCCACGGTTTTCCCTGGACTAAGGTGCGGGATGAGCTTGTGCCTTCCCCAGATTCTCCCCACCACATATCCCGCTGTGTCTCCAACCATCGCCACAAGGAAGATGAAAAAAACCCAGGCTACCCCATCAGGTCCGCTACGCACCCAAACGAGATGAGGCAGAAGAAAACCAATGTAGACGATGCCAAGAAGTGACAGACTCACACCATGTAGACTCTGCGTAGGCTGAGGCTCGGGCAAACTCATAAAGAACGCCACGAAGAGCCCGAAAACTAATATCGCCATGGTGAATGCAATATTCAATGAGAGCATAGAGGCGGCAACAGCGAGCCCCCACAAGAGTTCAACACCTGGCGAAAAGCGGGTGTACGATCCCACCAGGGAGAAGTATTCGTAGAGACCAATGCCGGTCAACGTGAGCACGGCCACTCCGAAGAGCCACTGCGGCGCGCAACAGACCAGGAAAACAAGAAGAGGAAGACCGAGCGCAGCGGTAAGCAGTCTATCGCGCAGCACGTGTAAGCTCAGGATGGAGCTGTTGTTCAGCCGTTCGGCCAAATCGGCGCTGTCTGCTCTGATAGTCCGTTAAGGCACGGAGGAACTCTTCTCGGCCAAAGTCAGGCCACAAGGTGTCAGTAACATACAGTTCAGTATATGCAACCTGCCAGAGCAAAAAATTGCTCAGGCGAAACTCTTTGCCAGTACGAATGAGTAGATCGGGATCAGGGATATCAGCCGTCTGTAAATGGCGTGCAAAATCGTGCTCAGTAATGTCTTGAGGGTTCAACTGTCCTGTTTGCACCGCCTTCGCTAGGGTGCGAGCGGCCGTGACGATTTCTTCACGCGCGCCGTAGCTGACTGCCAGGATCACAGTGAGCCCAGTGTTGTGAGCAGTGGCAAGAATTGCTTCTTCGAATGCCTGTTGTACGGACTCAGGAAGGCGGGTAAGGTCTCCCAGGGGTCGCAAGCGGACATTATAGTCCATCATCCGGTTCAACTCTGTCCGCAGGTAGCGACGGAATAAACTCATCAGCGCCCGCACTTCACCTCTTGGCCGCTGCCAGTTTTCAGTAGAAAACGCGTACAGCGTAAGATACTCGAGTCCAAGATCTCGACCGGTCTCTACGACTGCTCGTACTGCCTCTTTTGCCCGTCGGTGCCCGTCGGTGCGCCTCAGTCCTCGACGCTGCGCCCAGCGCCCATTCCCATCCATGATGATAGCAACGTGCCGGGGAAGACGATCTTTATCGAGAGCGATATTCACACGATCTCACAATAGACAAAGACACAACATCCAATGCGTCAGGAAATGAAGCTGGGGGGTTCTTCATCAGAACACGTTGCCGGAGCCATCATTTCCCTGCGTACGGAGAAGTGAAAACCGGTTGACATGATACAGGCGGCAGCTAGACGACCATGAGTTCGTCTTCTTTGGTTTTCAATATTTTTTCAAGTTTCTCGAGAGACTCGTCCGTCAGTTTTTGTACCCGATCCTGCGTACTCCGCGCTTCATCTTCGGCAATTTGCTTGTCCTTCTGCGTCTTTTTAATGCGTTCATTTGCCTCACGTCGGTGGTTGCGCAGCGACACGCGGTACTCTTCTGCCACTTTGCGAATGTGTCGTACCAATTCTTTCCGCCGCTCCTCAGTAAGCTCCGGGATCGGGACACGGATCACTTTGCCATCATTGACAGGAGTCAGACCCAAATCAGACTGGTAGATGGCCTTTTCAATACTACCCATTGCATTCCGGTCATATGGTTGGATCAGTAATAAACGAGGTTCAGGTGCTGACAGTGCAGCGAGTTGGTTCAATGGGGTGCGGGTCCCATAATAGTCGACCATAACCCCTTCGATCAGTGCGGTTGATGCTCTGCCAGTGCGAACCTTTGCCAATTCCTTTCTCAGCGCCTCAAGGGTTTGCTCCATATCTTTTTTCAATGTGTCCAACACTTGAGCGTTCATACATGACCTCCATGCACCAGGGTCCCCACTGACTCCCCCAGGACCGCTCTTTTAATGTTCCCAAACTCCAGCAAGCTGAAGATGAGAATAGGCAGGCGGTTATCCATACACAGGGAGATGGCTGTGGAGTCCATCACTTTTAGATTCTGTTGCAGCACCTCAATATAAGTGAGTTCACGATAGCGCTTTGCGTTCGCCACAAGGAAGGGATCAGCGTCATATACCGCATCAACTTTCGTAGCTTTACAGATGATTTGCGCACCAATCTCCATTGCCCGCAGGCTGGCTGCCGTATCAGTGGTAAAATAGGGATTCCCTGTGCCTGCAGCAAAAATGACCACTCGACCTTTTTCGAGGTGGCGTGTTGCGCGGCGACGAATATAGGGCTCAGCAACTTGTGCCACGGTCAGTGCGGACATGACTCGCGTCGCCACTCCGATTTTCTCGAGCTCTCCCTGCATAGCAAGGCTATTGATAACCGTCGCGAGCATCCCCATATAATCAGCAGTTGCCCGATCCATTCCCTTCGCGCTCGCATTCAGCCCTCGAATAAAATTCCCTCCCCCGAGCACTAAAGCGATTTCACAACCCAGTTCATGAACTTCTTTGACCTCAGACGCCACGCGAGCCAGAATCGCCTCCTCGATACCAAACCCCTGATCGCCGGCCAGCAGCTCGCCTCCAATTTTGACAAGAACACGCCTGTACCGGGGGAGATGCGAGGCCATATCGTTTACTCGGCCTTTTCTGCAGTACCACTCGCTTCGCCGATCTGGAAACGAGCAAATCGATTCACGATAATATTTTCCCCTGTACGAGACATGAGGTCTTTCACGAGCTGCTCAACCGTTCTCCCCGGCTCACGAATAAAGGGCTGTTCAAGAAGGCAGCTCTCACTGTAGAATTTCTCTAATTTCCCTTCAACAATTCGCTCGATCACTACGGCTGGCTTGCCAGATTGAGCAATTTGTGAACGGTAAATTGTCCGCTCTTTTTCTACCTCTGACTCAGGCACTTCCTCACGTCGCACATAGCGGGGGTTTGCCGCAGCGACTTGCATGGCAAGATCTTTGACTAAACGTTGGAATTCCTCGGTACGGGCAACAAAATCAGTCTCGCAGTTCACCTCAAGAAGAACGCCGATTTTCCCTCCTCCATGGATGTATGCTCCCACCAGTCCCTGTGCAGCGGCACGTCCAGCTTTCTTCGCAGCTGCAGCGAGGCCTTTTTCGCGTAGTACTGTAATCGCTTTTTCGACATCGCCGCCACTCTCGGCCAGGGCTTTTTGGCAATCGACAATGCCGGCGCCTGTCCGTTCGCGGAGTTCCTTTACTTGGGTCAGAGCGACACTTTTAGTCGTCATGCAGCCCCCCCTTCAAGGTTTACGGATACCTCCTCCTGAGGAGGTACAATTGCGACCTGGTCTTTCATCTCTCCCTGTTGACGTTCTTCATACAGAGCTTTCCCCTCCAGGACGGCTTCGGCAATGACATTCGTGAAGAGGCGGATCGCACGAATGGCGTCATCATTGCCTGGAACTTTGTGAGAAATGACATCGGGGTCACAATTGGTATCAACCGGCGCCGTGACTGGAATTCCAAGCTTGTTCGCCTCACGGACCGCGATCTCTTCTTTCTTGGTGTCGATTACGAATAACGCATCGGGGACCTTGCGCATGTTGCGGATCCCGCCTATCGCCGCCATGAGCTTTTCATGCTCACGCCGCAACCCTAACAGCTCCTTCTTGGTCAGCGCCTCGGTCACTGATGGAGCTTCGATCATCTCATCAAGCTTCTTTAATCTTTCGATCGACTTGCGAATAGTCTGAAAATTGGTGAGCATTCCCCCAGGCCAGCGGTTGTTCACATAGAACATACCACAACGCTCCGCCTCTTCGCGTATCACTTCCTGTGCCTGCTTTTTCGTGCCCACAAATAAAATTTGCCCTCCTTGGGCCGCTACCTCACTGACGAACTGGCACACTTCGCGGAGCATGACCACGGTCTGTTGGAGATCAATGATGTGGATGCCGTTCCGTGCGCCGAAAATATACGACTTCATCTTCGGGTTCCACCGACTCGTCTGATGACCAAAGTGGACCCCAGCCTCAAGCAATTGCTTGATCGTAATTTCGATCATGACCTGTGCCTTTCTTGTAGAGACGCGACTGATTTGCAGTAATTCCGCGAAGTTTGTAGCAAAAGGGGGGGGGCTTTGCAACGCACGCGTACGCTTACTGGTTCATGGATTCAAGAAATTCTTGATTGTTTTTCGTGCTTTGCATTTTGTCCATCAGGAATTCCATTGCCTCAACCGTATTCAACTGGGAAAGCAACTTGCGCAGAATCCACACTCGATTGAGCACGTCGCGCGGTAACAGCAGTTCTTCTTTGCGTGTACCAGATCGGTTAATGTCGAGCGCCGGGAAAATCCGCTTATCCATCAGCCGACGGTCAAGATGGACTTCCATGTTACCAGTCCCCTTAAACTCCTCAAAGATCACTTCATCCATTCGGCTCCCCGTGTCTACCAATGCCGTGCCAATAATAGTCAAACTGCCTCCATCCTCAATATTCCGTGCAGCGCCAAAGAACTTCTTGGGCCCCCGCAGGGCGTTCGCATCAACGCCGCCAGAGAGCAACTTTCCACTCGGTGGTACGACCGCATTATACGCCCGTGCTAACCGGGTGATGCTATCCAAGAGGATCACCACGTCCTTCCCATGTTCGACTAAGCGTTTCGCCTTCTCAATGACCATCTCAGCAACTTGCACATGGCGACTGGCTGGTTCGTCGAACGTTGAACTCACAACCTCAGCCCGCACCGAACGTTGCATATCAGTGACTTCTTCAGGACGCTCGTCGATGAGCAGAACAATCAGAATGACTTCTTTTTGGTTTTGCACAATGCCGTGAGCAATATTTTGCAGCATCATGGTTTTGCCCGTGCGAGGGGCAGCCACAACGAGGCCACGTTGACCTTTGCCAATGGGCGCGAGGAGGTCGATGATCCGAGTGGTATATTCTTGTGGAGCATGTTCTAGCTTGAGCTGCTCTTGGGGATAAAGAGGCGTAAGATTATCGAAGAGAATTTTCTCGCGGGCTCGCTCGGGTTCTTCATAGTTGATCGCTTCGACCTTTAGCAGCGCGAAATAGCGCTCTCCCTCTTTCGGTGGGCGGATTTGTCCGGCCACCACGTCTCCGGTACGGAGGCTAAACCGTCTGATTTGACTAGGAGAAACATAAATATCGTCTGGTCCGGGGAGATAATTATAATCTGGTGATCGTAAGAACCCGAATCCATCCGAAAGAATCTCAAGCACCCCCTCACCATAAATAAGACCGCTTTGTTCAGCTTGCGCTTGTAAAATCGCAAAGATCAGATCTTGCTTACGTAAGCTCGATGCCCCGTCCACGTTAAAATTGCGGGCAATCTGCGTCAGCTCGCTAATCTTCTTTTCTTTCAGCGCCTTGAGATTGAGGCCACCCTCTTCTTCTATGACCTCAATGTGGTGCTCGCGAGATTCTACTACGACATCGTTACTTTTTGCAGACGTTCGACCCATGTCAGTTCCTCCCTGCCCGTCTATAGACAACTTGACTGGAGATTGGCCTTCCGCCATCAATTTCATCCAAGAAGCCTGAAGTTGAGCAAGCAAAACGTAAGGCAATAATTAAGAAGAACTTGCAGGCAAAATATCGTTCACTACAGGGGGCAGAGCCGCGGGGGGGAAGTCCTCAGCTTGGTGTTTACAAAGTTATATTTTACTATAATTCGCCTTTCCCCTACTGTCAACCACGAATTATCTGGCTCCTTTTTTTTCGTCAAGATTCAACACACGCAGGAGCTGAGTCAAATCTGCAGGATAGGGAGCATTGAGGCTCACGATTGTCCGAGAAACAGGATGACAAAAACGGATGGACTCGGCATGCAACGCCTGACGAGGAAACTCTGACATGATAGAGGCACCGCCACTCACTCCCCGCCGCGAACCGTAGACGCTATCTCCGACTATGGGATGCCCAATCGCAGCCAGATGCACCCGGAGCTGATGGGTTCGTCCTGTTTCTGGAAACAGGCGCACGAGTGAGGTGCCGTGAGATTCGGCGATGACTGTGTAGCGACTCACCGCTGGCCGACCATGTTTCATTTGCACCGACATCTTTTTCCGATCGACTGGATGACGACCGATTGGCAGATTAATCTCCCCGCTCGGTAAAGAGAATCGTCCAAGCGTCACCGCAATGTATCCCTTATGTACACAGCGTTCTTTAAATTGTTGCGAGAGGGACTCGAGTGTGTGTTGGTCTCTCGCAACTAACAAGACCCCCGACGTATCCTTATCAAGGCGGTGCACAATGCCGGGACGGAGAGAGCCTCCCGATTCTTGTTGTCCCCAGCGAAACAGCAAGGCGTTCACAACAGTCCTGTCCCATTGTCCAGGAGCTGGATGCACAACCATTCCGGCCGGTTTGTTGATTGCCGCCAGAAACGCATCTTCGTATAAAATCTCCAGAGGAATTTCTTGCGGCACAGCCGTAGTCGGCGCTCCCGGAGAAGCACAGAGGGCGATTCGTTCCTGTGCTCGCACCAGATAGCCAGCTTTTTTCCACTCCCCTTCGACCCAAACGCACCGCTGCTCGATAAGAGACTTGACGTGTGAGCGAGTCAATGAGGTCAGACTCACAAGCACGCGATCTAACCGCTGGCCTGCCTGAGCGGGGGTGATCACAAACCACTGTGCAGCCTGCTCAAGGCTAGTGCTGAGCACGGTTTGACAGGAGTGCTCGAGCACGGCTGGCATCCTCCTGAATCTGTTGCGCGAGCGCTTGTATCGAGGGAAATTTTTGCTCCCCACGCAGGCGTTCAATAAAGCCCACGCGTAGGCGCGTTCCATACAGATCGGCAGAAAAGTCGAACAGATGGGCTTCAATCGTTCGTTTATTGCCAGCGAATGTCGGATTCGTCCCCACATTCGCTACCCCTGGCACTTGAGCTTCTCCCACATCAACAACCACAGCATACACACCGTTGGGCAGGAGCAGGTCTGTTCGCGGTCGAAGATTAGCGGTGGGAAAACCGAGGCTACGACCACGCTGAAAGCCTTTTTCAACTCGACCACTCACCGCGTATGGGCGTCCTAAGCAGCGAGAGACCTCAGGCATATCTCCGGCACTGAGGAGTGCGCGGACCGCCGTACTGCTCACCTCCTGATTACCGACCCGTACTGGTCCGACAATCTCCACTTCAAATCCATATACTCGGCCGAGTTGCTCGAGGGTCGTAGCCCGCCCAGCACCTTTGTGACCAAAACTGACGTTATGACCAACGATGACTTTTTCTACACGAAGAGTGTCAACCAGGTAACATCGCACAAACTCTTCCGGAGTAAGGCGCGAGAAAGCGAGAGAAAAACGTTGCAACACTACCCCCTGAATGCCCAGATTGGCAAAGAGAAACAATTTTTCTCTCAGGCTTAAAATTAACGACAGGGCACGCTCTGGCCGTAAGACCACTAACGTGTGTGGATAAAACGTCAAGACCAGTGACATCCCTTGCCGTGCGCGCGCTTCTTGCACGACACGCGCCAAGATCGCTTGATGTCCAAGGTGAATGCCATCAAAATTACCGATACTCACAACGGGATGGGGAAACGAAGGATGCTGGTGAATGAGGTGACGGATAATCTCCATAGAATGTCTACTCACACGCCGAAGGCGTGGAGATACGAACTTTTAGCGGCTCAGGGTTTGGAGTTGAGCACGAGCCTCTTGTGCTTGTTCCGATTTTGGATGGTCGTTAATCAGTTTTTGCAAAATCAGCCTCGCATCGGTTCTGTCGCCAATTTCGAGAAATGCGTGCGCTTGCCGGAGTAGCGCTGCCGGCACTCTATCTCCTCTACGATACTTCAAGACATCATTAAACTCGAGAATAGCGCGATTATAATCCTTCTGTATAAAATAAATCTCACCAATCCAGTACTGCGCATCATCGGCTATAGAGGAATCAGGATACTTCCTTTGAAACGTACGAAACTGCTGAATCGCCCGGTCGTACTGTCGCTCTTGCATTGCGCGCATGCCGAGTCTGTACTCATCCTGCACATCGACCGGCTCTCTTGCAAGAGCAGTTTCTTCTGGACTTGGTGCGGGTCTGGGCGGCAGAACCCCTGACGGAGGCAGTGGTTGGGGTTGTCCAGGATACTCAGGGGCGACAACCCCAGATTCGTCTGGTCTGGGCAAAGGTGGTTCACCAGTAATCAGTGGAGGCGGAGTCTCCAGCGGACGCATTCTCATCTGCCTTTCGAGGACAACAATGCGGTCCTCTAAGAGCTTGACTTGTGGGGAGGCACCGCCACGCTCTTTTGCAACACGGTCAAGACGGTAGCGAATTTCCTCAACTTCGCCACGAACTTTCTCAACTTCGCGCCGTAAACTATCTAAGGTTGCTCTGCTATCAGCCGCCTGTGCTCGCAACGTATCGCGTTCCCGCTGCACCTCTTGAATGTCAGCCTGAGTGGCACAGCCATTCAATGCCAAGGGAAGGAAAATCAAGGAAAAAACAAAAGAAAAGTAGTTCACTGCTGTCAATTAGGAAGACGTGAGTTAGCGGTTCAGCACGAGGAAATGGACTCGCCGATTCTGTTGCCAACAACTCTCGGTTGCCTCACGACACAAGGGCAGTTCTTCACCATAGCTAATCGTGGAGAGCCGATCTGGTGACACGCCGAGAGTGACCAAATAGTCGCGTGCGGATCTGGCCCTTTTGGCTCCAAGAGCAAGATTGTACTCGGTGGTACCCCGCTCATCACAATGACCTTCGACCTCAACCCGTGCCTGAGGGTTGCCTTGTAACCAGCTCGCGTTAGAGCGCAAGGTCTCACGCGATTCAGCAGAAAGGTCAAAGGAATCATAAGCGAAGTAAATGTCTTGTAGAGGACCGCCCCGCTCAGGACCATAATCGATCTGTTTCTGGGTCGTTTCACCAGGAGCCCCAGCGGGCGGAAGGACGCTCTCCCCCATACCAGAAGGCCCAAGACCGCCTGTGATGGTTTCACTCGGCGGTGGGGTTTTCTTCGGACAACCGCTCACGGTAAGAGCGATGAACATTACACCAGCAAACCACCAACGCCACACTCTGAAACTCCCCATCTTTTCCTGCTTTTCCTTCCTGAGTGCGCAATCACTCCAAGCGTGAAGACCACGCCGGACTAGTATCATCTCCCCCCCCCCCAGTCAATTGTTTATTGCTCCGCCCATCTTTACTCGCAATGCGCAGCCGCCCTCTCGAACTAAAGACCAAGTAGCGCCCATCAGGGGACCAAGAAGCATCCTCACCGGCAGCTATTTCCCACGGATCTCCACCACTAGCATTGACCGTCATAATACGGAAGCCACCAGCTCGGCCCGTGTAAGCAATCAGATCTCCCTTCGGAGACCACACTGGTGATGTGTTGTAGTTTCCCCTGAAGGTCAAACGTCGCACCTTGCCAGTGTTCACATTGATGATGTAAATCTGTGGATTGCCACCACGACTTGAACAAAAGGCGATTTCTCGTCCATCTGGGGACCAAGTCGGAGAAACATCAATACCAGAATGGTCGGTGAGACGCCGGATCAACCGGCCTTCGGGAGAAAGCAAAAAGAGGTCGGAGTTTCCCTCTTGTTCAAGACTGACGGCGATCATCGACCCATCAGGAGACCAGCGGCCACCGTATCCAACTACCGGATACAGGCGGTTTTCCCGTCCGCTCTGCAGGTCGAGAAGGTAGGGATACGGTCCTCCTCGTTTATAAGAAAAAAAACTCAGTACCGTAGCCGTAGGGTTCCAGCTCGGTCCCAGACTGAGGGTCCGATCCTTCGTGACCTGAGTCACCTCTGAACCGGTGAGGTCAGTAACGTAAATTTCTTTTGCGCGCCCGCCACCTCGATTTGTAACAAAAGCAATCTTCGAGTCAAAAGGGCCGAGTTCACCAGTCAAGAATAACATAATTTGATCAGCAAAACGGTGTGCCATGCGTCGCAAATCGGCTCGACGACCGCGGTAACGTTTGCCACCCAGTTGTTTCTGTTGCGCCACATCAAAGAGGAGGACCTCGACCGTTAAATCATCCCCAGACAGAGACAATCCTCCCTTGACCAAGGCAAGCGTGCCTAACACTGACCAGTTTTGAAAATTGATTTCTTCAAGTGAAAAGCCAGATGGCCCTTCGATATAAGCACCGCGGTCGATGACTCTGAATAGTCCAGAAAGATCAAGGTCTCGGGCAACAACATCGGCAAATGTTTCTCCCAACCTACGCTCATCTCCCCTGGTCAAGTTCGCAAGCGGAGAGATTGCTATCGGGAGCCCAGCTCCCCCAGGCTCAGGCACCTCAATTTTGATCTGCCCATGCGCCAATGACGCCGCGCTGCCGCACACGAAGGCCGCAAAGCACCTCAACCACATTCCCCAGCCCCACCACCAACTCCGTTCTGTCATAATCCTAATTTGGGCGCTCCTCTCCGCCAAAAGACACTTCAACTTTCTGCATAGTAAACTCTTGCACATACGCCTGAGGAGGGGGAGGAAGAGGACTGGCGTTCCTCACAGCTCGCAAGGTTGACTCATCAAAAGCTCTATCTCCAGAAGGTCTGAGCAATTCGACCGCAAAAATTTGTCCGTCAGGTTGCACCCCAAAGCGCACCACAGCACTCAACCCCGTCTTCTTTTCCGCTACAATCCAACTCTCTTTGACACGCCGCTTGACTTGTTCCGTATACATGATGAACTCAAGACCACGCACCACGCCACCTCCGCCCTCACCTGGGGCACCTCCTATGGTCGGAGGACCAGAGCCGCTTCCTCTCCCACTAGGCTCTTCCTTTTCTTGTACTTGCTTTCTGATGCGATCTAAGGCCGCAAGGATTTTTTTGTCTCGCTCATCGGCAGAGACACTAGAAGGGTTGTTCGCAACGTTTGGAGTTGACGAAGGGGGAGGGGTCGTCGCCACCTTCTTTGGTTCCGCTTGTGGCGCGGTCTTTTCCGGAGCTGGCTTGGCCTCAGTCTTTTTTGTCTCTGGTTTTTTCTCTTCCGACTTGACGACGACCTTTTCAGCTACCGGCGCGGTTTCTGTCTTTTTCGATTCTGGTTTTTTCTCACTCTGCTTCGTCGGTGTTTTTTCCGGCTCTACTTTGGCTGCGGCCTGTTTTATCTCTACCGGTTTTACCTGCTCCTGAGGCGGGATAGGCTCAGCCACCTTTTTTTCCTGCACAGCCACTGGAGGTTTCACTGCAGGCTTAGGCTGGGGCGGAGGGGAAGTGGGCTTTTCCGTCCTTGTCGCGTCACGGGGTACAGTCGCTCTGCCTGCGCCTGATGGAATATTCGTCCCGAGGCCAGCAGGACTGACTAACTCCACTGTATAGGCCCTAGGCGCAGACGGGCCGGATTGTCCACGAGTTGCAAAAATGATGAGAAGAATAAAGATGGCTGCGTGAAGGACTGCAGAGATGACAACCATGCGACTCAGCCGATTATCTTGTCGATTCTCTTGTGGCTGGCCCTTGTGACGAGGTATTTGACGAGCGGTCATCGGTCATCCTTCAGGGGTTCAGTCACCATGCCGAGCTTTCTCACCCCCGCATTCTGCACTGCGGCCATTACTTCTACAACTTTTCCATAGGGCACATTTTTGTCTGCACGGAGATACACTGCACGGTCAGGCCGTGCTTGAACAATAGCGGCAAGTTTTTGACTCAATTCCTCCGGTTTCAGCGGGCTATCGTTCAGCAGCACCTTGCCTTCACGGGTCACTGAGACTACGAGTTGTTCTTCTTCTCCTTCTAATGGCCCGGCTGTCACTTGAGGCAGATCGACATTGACTCCTAGTTGGAGGATTGGCGCGGTCACCATGAAAATCACGAGTAACACCAGCATAATGTCCACCAGCGGGACAACGTTAATCTGCGCGATAGTGGAGTCATTCTGTTGATCAAAGGCCATAAGCTTTACACCAATAGCATGCACCGGCACGCTGACCTAGAGAAAATGACGCTCAGCGATATTAAGAAATTCAGCAGAAAAGTTCTCCATTTCTGAAGCAAGTACTCGAACTTGACGACTAAAGTAGTTATACGCCATGACGGAAGGAATGGCTGCTGCCAAGCCGACCGCTGTCGCTATTAATGCTTCAGCGATGCCAGGGGCGACCGCCTGGATGGTCGATGCTCCAGTACGACTTAAGCCCATGAAAGCGTTCATGATTCCCCATACGGTACCAAACAGACCGATGAATGGCGCCGTGCTTGCAGTCGTCGCCAGAAAGGTCAAGGCCCGTTCCAATCGCGTGATCTGTTCACGGCTGGCGCGGCGCATTGCTCGCTCAACATTCTCGATCCCCCCTTCGTCGCTGGCTAAGGTGTGGTCGCCAGGATTAGCAGGATGAGCAGGGTGAGCCTGTTTACGGCCACGCGTGATACGCATCAGTTCTTGATACCCTGCGCGAAAGACTTGCGCGACTGGGCTCTCTTTCATCTCCAAGCTTGCCGTACTGATTGCCGAGAGATTCTTCGCGTCCCAAAACACTTCAGTGAAGCGTTCAGACTCGCGTCGCGCTTGCCGGATTTGGCGAAACTTATAAAAAATGATCCCCCAGCTGATCACCGAGAAGGCCAACAACAAATAGAGTACACTCTGAACCACCGGCCCAGAGTGGGTAACCATATCGACGATATTGTCCTGCCGGAAGGGACCTTCCTGCTGGACTGCAATGCTCCAGAAAGAAAATGCCATAAAATCAGTACCAACGTTGCTTTGCCGGATCGCTTGTCTACCACGGCTTTCGTCGCTATCCCTGAGCCACGAGATAAAATAGTAATATATGGGTGAGTCAGAGCGAGTCAATTGACTCAGCCCTCTCGCTCGCTTGACGACCTTCGCTCAATCGGAAAAAATGTATAGAATTAGGTCAGACTATACTTACCCTTAGTGAACATAAATTATAGTGAAGTAAAGTGTCGTGAACTGCATGCTCGCTGACGTACGCGCTAACTAGCGCAAGACTTGGGTAACCTATGACGAGACGCCATCCGTTGATTGCTGGCAACTGGAAAATGCACGGGACTCGTACCGAGACGGAGAAAATCCTCTCCGCGCTGAAAGACCAGATCACAGCCCTTACTGATCGCGAGGTCGTAGTCGCTCCTCCGTTCACTGCGTTAGAGACTGCGGCTCGCGTTTTGACTGGCTCTTCTATCCATCTCGCTGCTCAAAACGTATACTGGGAACTACAGGGGGCATTCACCGGTGAAATTTCTGGCCCTATGCTCAAAGAGCTTGGTTGCACCTATGTGATCCTCGGTCACTCTGAGCGGCGGCAGTATTTTGCTGAAACCGATGAACAGGTGGCCCGCAAAGTCCGCGCTGCGCAACGAGATGGACTTGTGCCGATCGTGTGTGTCGGGGAGACGTTGCAGGAGCGCGAGCAGGGAAATACCTTCGCGGTGATTACTCGTCAGCTACAAGGTGCTCTTCACAATCAGGAGAAGGCTGCGCTTGCCTCTCTTGTCATCGCGTATGAACCAGTATGGGCAATTGGCACGGGACGCACCGCAACCCCCGCTCAGGCTCAGGAAGTCCATGCAACCATCCGAGGTGCTCTCGTGGAACTAGCAGATCATAAGGCCGCGTCGGCGATTCGTATCCTCTACGGCGGCAGCGTGAAACCAGACAATATAGACGGACTCATGGCAGAAGCTGACGTTGATGGGGCGCTCGTTGGCGGGGCGAGCCTGCAGGCTGACTCTTTTGCCCGCATCGTGAACTTTCGTTAGGATTTTCTTTATGTG
This sequence comes from uncultured Enterobacteriaceae bacterium, assembly GCA_964502465.1. GTDB lineage: Bacteria > Desulfobacterota > Binatia > Bin18 > Bin18 > CAZCWX01. Next base: position 22,462 of record CAZCWX010000474.1, read on the forward strand.
GTATACAGCTCTCATCATCGTTCATATTGTTTCGTGCTTCTTCCTTGTTGCCGTCGTGCTCCTTCAAACCGGCAAAGGTTCGGACATTGGTGCGGTTTTCGGTGGCTCTAGCCAAACCATCTTTGGCAGTTCCGGCGCAGGGAATCTTTTAACCAAGCTGACTACCGCCACTGCAGTTATTTTCATGCTGACTTCCCTTACCCTCACCTACGGCACGACGCGGCAAACCCCGCAGAGCGTCTTTGATAATGCACCGGTGAGTGCTCCAGTCCCAACTGCACCAGAAAATGCACCAACAACCCAATCGCAAGAAAGTAGTCAAAACCCGGCGACCGCACCTCTCCCTGCAGGCGAGCCTGCTCGACCCGCGCATGAATCGGCTCAGCCTGCTCCGATGACATCTGAGTCCACCGCAGCACCATCGGCTGCGGATCCGTCAGCGACAAAAGAGTAGACAAAAAGGGCGAAACCCCTGAAGGAGCCCCAGCACAGTCTTTTCCGCTCACTTGCACAGCAACCTCAACGAAGCGACCACCCTCTGCTTTATCTTTTGTCGAGAGGTTCTTTCTGCTAAGACGCCTCCTGATAGGGAGGGGATCGTGTGAACCGCTGAGTCGCTCACTCCACCAGCGCCTTGAACACGGCGTCCGATGCGTCCTTGTAGAACTCGATGTTGATCTTGGTCCACAAATCGTCTGGCAAGTCGTTGAGTTGGCGACGCGAGGCCACCGGCATCAGCAATGTCTGCGCCTGCTTATCGACGGCAAGCTCGGCAATGCGCACCGCGTTGGGAATCATCTCGATGGAGCCGCCGAGGTTGAGCGCGCCGACAACAATCGTCCCACCTCGCGTGTTGCGTCCGAGCAAAGCTCCACACAAAGCCACGAGCACCGGCAATCCAAGCCCTACCCCGGTTTTGTCTGCATCCATCGAGCGCATCTGCATCGAGAACTCATGCTCGCGCGGGTTGCGGTCGCCAACCAGTTCCCTGGCACGCGTATAGAGGTTCTGCTCGCCGACTTTCACACTCTCACGGAACGCCGGCGGAGTGGGCTGATTCAGGATTTTGACGCCGGCTCCGGGTCCGCTGGTGACTTCGATCCGGTACAAGCCCGGACCTGATTCAGGACTCCCGGTACTGACAGCCCACACCTGTCCAGGCGGGAGTGGGTCGCTCTCGATCGCTTCATCGCTGTGTAGCTCAGGCGTGGAGACGAATTGCTCGACTCCTTCAGGACCAAGGATGTAGCTGAAGTGCGTGTTGCGGAACTCGCTCTTGAAGCAACGCTTCTGCTGTTCCTTCACCCGTCGCCGCGCTTCGAGCGCAACGCGCACGATCCATTCTAGGTCTTCGTCGGCAACCGGCGCTTCGGGATCAGGGAAGAGAAGCTTCGTGAGCCCACTCACCGACTTGTTCACCGCCTCGATGTCACGCCCGGAAAGGGCGCCGCCTAGGTGGACACGCTCCTGCATGACCGACACTCGATTGCCGGACCGCAGTTTGCTCCAGCACTCGCTGAGGAAGTCGCTCACCAGGCCGAAGTGGTCGGTCAAATGGTCGGTCGGATTCAGTTTTGGAAAGTCCCAGCCGGGAACAAAGGCGTGAAGACGGTCCATAAAGGCCGTGTCATTGCGCATCTCGGTCGGCAGCGTGCTCAGCAGGTGACCGATCTTCTGCTGCTGCTCGACGTCCACCTCGAAGTTGCCGACCATGACAATGCAGCCGTCGGCGCGGATGTTCTCCTTGCCACGACTGAACTGCCCTGAGGCCATGTAGCCTTTCATGATGTTGACGCCGTCTTTCTGGTCGAAGGAGACGCCCGATACCTCGTCGAAGCAGACGACATCGTACTGGCACACCAAGCCGCGCTGGCCGGTCGCGTTGTTGACGAACATTTTGGCGACCGTCGCCTTACCGCCGGAGATGAGATGCGCGTAGGGCGAGATTTGCTGGAACAAATGGCTCTTGCCCGTGCCGCGCGGACCAAGCTCGACAAGGTTATAGTTGCGTTCGACGAAAGGCACCATGCGCAATAGCGCTACGCGTCTCGCCCGCTCGGACAGGGCCGTGGGTTCCAGACCAATGGACCGGATGAGCAGATCAGTCCATTCCTGCGTGTTGAAGCTCTGGCGCGCGCGTGCCAGAACGTCGAGCACATCCGATTTCGACATCTGGATAGGTCGCAAGGAGTCGATGGCGAACGGACGTCCGCTCAGCTCTTGCGCGGTGACCGCGTCATACGAGACGCTCACCTCCGCGTAAAACCCGTCGGTCAGCATACGCTCGTGGTCGCGCACGAGTTGGTCGCCGATGCGTACATCGCGCAACGCCAGGCTGGGCAGTTCGGCGACGTAACAATCGTTCTTCGCATCCAGACGCGTGCGCACGATGTCGATCAGTTTGACCGTCCCACTTTCTCGCGCGCGCGCCTTGAACAATTCTTCCTCGCCAGTGCGCACCGTGCGGTCCCGCAGTTGTTTCTCGACGATCTCCAGACCCTCGGCAATTTCCTTCTCGTCGATGCTGGCGCAGTAGCGGCCGAGGAGAAACTCTACGACGTAGGTCGGCACCGGGTACTGGCGCGCATACTTCCGCACGAGATCCTTGCGCACCAAGTATCCATCGAAGACCGCTGCTGCCAACTGGTCGAGATGATCAAGGGTAATGCTCATGAAGTTTCTCCGACGGTCGTAGGCTTTCGGTCAAGAACGTTGCCGGCGACATCAACGACGACCACGGTTGCAGCCGCTCCTTCGTGCGCATCGTCAGCAACCGCGAGGCTAGCTTCGCCGGCCGGACCAACCTCCTTGGCCGATGCCGCAATGCTGGTGGTCGGCTGTTTCCAATTTAGCCGCAGATCGACGCGTACTGACGGGTCGTTCGTGGTCACGCTCACCCGACAGCGCATGCCGCGCCATGTAACTGTCGTGATGCTGGCTGTAGTAGAAGCTCCGCCGCGCTCCACCATGAGATCAGGAACGATGCACTCCTGCGGACTCACGCCGCCGTGGGCGTACTCGTTGTTGAGGGTGAAGCAGGCGATGCCCGGCGGCGAAGCAATGCGGACCTGCAGGTTCCAGTGCCAGCTATGAATCGGCACGGCAGGTTTCGATTCCCCTTTCACCGTGGCGCAACGAGCCCATTTCGTTGCCGCCAGGTACGATGGCAGCTCGACGCGCGGTAGACCTCCGGGAAGCAGGAGCCAGCCGTGGTCGGTCACGACTCGCACCCGCAGCCACCCACATTCAAGCAGACTGGTGATCCGCTCGATCAATGCCTCGATCTCCGTCTCAAGCTGCGTCGCGAGCCGGATACCCAGTTTATGCCCCAGCTCATCGAAGCGACCAGTCTCCACCCATGCGCTGACCATTCCGCTCTTCGGCGGTCGAGTTTCGTCGCCGAGTACGTCCATCCCTCGCTTGGCCATCTCGTCACGCAGGCGTTGCGCCGTGGCAGGTTGGTTTCCCGCACGGAGCTGCGGGGTGAAATCAATGACATCATCGCCGCCTTCGAGGGCATCATGAACGATGGTCGCGAAGGGCTTGGCTGTGGCCGTAACGGTTGGCAGCGGCGCAAGTCGATGTGCAAGTCGAGCGCGCAGACCCCTGGCTTCAAGCTGCTCCTTTAATATGCCGGCGATGTCGAAACGCAGGCCATCGGCAAACACGACGCAGACATCCTTTTCAAGTGTGGTGCCGGTGACGAGGGTGCGTGCGGCGCTCTCTGCCGAAGCGACGAGGTCCTGAAAGTGACGAGCCGAAGCATCGAGCCACGGCTCGTACAGCGCCTTGACCACAGCATGCACGAGCGCGACATCCGCCGAGGCGCGCACCGGTCGCAGTGCATCAAGCGCAGCGCGATCACACTGCCAGCCGTC
>CAZCWX010000475.1:0-3553 GCA_964502465.1 uncultured Enterobacteriaceae bacterium
GGTCCGGGCTCCACGGCGAAGTTCTGACAACACGACCGCCGAGTGGCGGACGATGAATGCTCGACGGACAGCCTCGAGTTGCGCTTCGTAGAGTCCCTGCTCCCAGTGACCGATGTACACATTAGTGTCGAGAATAGCGACAGGCATAGACGGACACTGCGCTTATTATTTACGGTGCTTCGAAACTGCCAGGTTTGACCGTCCCGCGACTTTTCTCCATGAACTGCCAGAACTCTTCCATTTCGACGACTCGCTCGACAGCCAGGCGAATAACTTCGGCACGACTTTTCACCCCCAACACCTTCTGGGCTCGGCGGATAGTAGTTTCATCGACAAAGAAAGATGCTCGTTTCAGTTTGGCTGCTGTACGCATAATGACCTCAAAAGACTCATTTGAGAAACAGGCATATATTTTAGAAAAATCCGGCATACTTTTCAAGAGAAGAAGGAGAAACCCGTGATCGCCAGCGAGAGAAAGCAGAAGAAAAGGAGTTAGCCCCAGTTTGCCGAGACTGATATACAGAGATAGCCCTTTCGAGACAAACGATATTGACGAACAAAGAAGGATCAGGACACCATGCTGTCATCTGCATCACTAAATTCTGGAGGGCGTGTAGAGTATGTAGCCATTGACTTTGCGGAGAAACTCGCCAAGTTTTCAGAATATTGGTCGCCGAAGAAGGTGATGGCATGCCACACTGTGAAGCTGTCCTAATGAGGAGGAACGATTATGGGATTACTCGTCGATGGCCGATGGCAGAGCGAGGAAACCGCACCCGCGGGAGCCGGCGGCCACTACCTCCGTCCTGAGAGTCAGTTTCGCAACTGGATAACGGCTGATGGGTCTTCCGGGTTTCCTGCCGAACCAGGGCGATATCATCTGTACATTGCGATCGGCTGTCCCTGGGCACACCGCACGTGGATTTTTCGCACGCTGAAGCGCCTGGAAGATATCATCTCCATGTCCATTGTTGCACCGCGACGGACCGACCACGGGTGGGTGTTCGATCCTGCCGATCCACGGTACCAAGACACAGTATTCGGCACGCGGTCCCTCCATGAGGTGTATACACTCGCCCAGCCTGATTACACCGGCCGTGTGACCGTACCGGTGCTATGGGACAAGGAACGTCAGACCATCGTCAACAATGAGTCGCCAGAAATCATCCGCATGTTCAATAGCGCCTTCAATGCCTTCACAGACGACCGGACCGACTACTACCCGGAGCCGCTGCGCGCCGAGATCGATGCGTTCAACAAGCTTATCTATCAGACTGTGAATAACGGGGTGTACAGGGCCGGGTTTGCGGCCACCCAAGAAGCGTATGAAGAGGCTGTGGATGCAGTGTTTGCCACACTGGACCAATTAGAAGTGCGACTGGCGACACGACGCTATCTCTTAGGCAACCCACTGACCGAGGCGGACTGGCGATTGTTTCCCACGCTAGTGCGGTTCGACGTCGCCTACCACGGGGCTTTCAAGTGCAACATACGCAGACTGGTGGATTATCCCAATCTGTGGGCGTACACGCGGGAGCTGTACCAGATGCACGGCATTGCTGAGACGGTGGATCTCGAGATTTACCAGCAAGGATACTATTCACTCAATCCGTCGCGCAATCCAGTAGGGATCGTGCCCAAGGGGCCGGTGATCGACTTCTCCGTCCCACACGGCCGGTCGGCGCTGTGACGGTCTGACAGTTGTGTCTTGTCTCTCTTGCCAGGTGGTCTGAGCCATGCGCAGCAAACATATCCCAATGACGCGAGAAGAATTTGAGGTGCTGCCGATGGAACTTGGATGGAAGTATGAGTATTGGGATGGACGAGCACATATTTCTCCCAGGCCGCAAGTCGTCACCGTCACGATTGAGGTGAAACCTCGCCCCGTTCGTTCTCCGTGCAAGCTGAGGCCAGTGGCCGAGGCAAATGAGCGCCAACTGGTTTCAGCCTATTTCGTGGCTTTCCGTGACACCGTTGAGTATTGCGACTGGGAGGCAGGCAAAATCGAGACTGCAGCCAATGAGACGATTCAGGATTTTTTTGCTGGCAAGCGGGGTAAACCTCTCCCTGCCTCACGGGTAGCTGTTGACTCCCAGTCCGAAGCAGATGGGGGAAAGATCATCGGAGCCGCCTTGGTGGTCGAAAGCACTGAAAGACGACCGCTCTTAGATCTGCTGTTTGTCATGCCGCACTGGCAACGTAGAGGGATCGCGACGGCTGTAGTCGTAGCGGCACTTAATGAATTGTACGCTGCTGGGATGCAGACTTTAGAAAGTCGCTATGTGCTGGGGAATGAGGAGAGCAGGGGTTGGCATCAGAAGTTTGGGTTTGTGGAAGTCCCCGATCTGTTACTGGCGAGAGCACACTACCGCCACGCCCAGCACGAGTTGTGGCGGCGAGAGAAAATGGGAGGTCTCACTGAAGCCGACCGGACGATGCTCAGTGCCGAACGTGACCGATGGAACGCCCAGGTGGAGGAATTGGAAGCCATTGCAGATCAGCAGGGAATAGAGGCGGTCTTACCCGGCCTGCGACACCGATAACATTCCATTCAGTCAAAAGCGACGGAATCCGCCTTCCGAGTTGATCACTTGGCCAGCGACCCCGGCAGCGTTGTCTGAGACTTGCCTCGAAACGCTAAATCAAACCACAGAAGCTTGGTACATTCCCTCACCGGCAGTTGATTCCATCGCCGTTCGGCCTGAGCCCCCTTCGACTGGGCTCAGGGCAGGCTACGCGTAGCGAAGTCGAAGGGCGACCCCAATGAAATTTGACGATCAAAACCGGTAATCCCTTTGTGGTGCAGGCGTCTCGCCTGCACTCCTGGGCAACCGGGACGGTTGCACTACAAGACCACAGTGCATGGATACAAGACTAACGCCGGCGCCATTACCGAATTCGTTTGTCAAAAACCATTAGCGCACAGTTTTAAGATGGACGCGATACTATCATGCTGCCACCGTGGCGGTTTCCCTCGGCTGCCCTGCCTCCGCGGTCAGCCGCGCTGCCTCCGGGCCTCGCAACTGGTGAAGACTTGATTCCGTGGTATATTGAGGAGCAAAGACGATCCGAGGGAAAGCCATGACGCTCACCCTGCATTTGTCACCAGAAGTAGAAGCCCGTCTACGGGCGGTGGCTCAGGAACAAGGTCGCGACCCGGTCGACGTGGCAGAGCATCTGCTGCAAACCTATCTCCCAGCTGTTACACGAGAACCCCCTGCCACTGGCACCACTACGCCGGAGCGCACTCCAGCATTTGTCGCCTTGGTGAAGAGCCTCAGAGGAAAATTTGCGCACACGGCTACGGACTTGGCAACCGAAGCACTTCATCGAGAACGTCAAGCAGAGAAAGAACGAGAAGAACGGCGCATCCGGGGAACGAAAGCGTGAATTACGTCCTCGATGCCGGCCCCATGATTGCCTTGTTCTGGAAGGAAGCCGCCACGTTCAAAGGCACCCATGCCATCGCGCTCCCCGATACTTTTTGTTTGGCGCTGGCACGCCGCCTTAGTGGCACCGTTCTCACCACAGACCATGACGAGTTCGACCCTCT
>CAZCWX010000476.1:0-5748 GCA_964502465.1 uncultured Enterobacteriaceae bacterium
ATCAACAACTGGAACAGCTCCTGCCTTATGTCTCACTGCAGCGAGTGAGACGCCGCACGGTCCTTTTTCTGGAGGGATCTCCGTCGGACTTGCTGTATCTGTTGCTAGCAGGTGTCGTAAAACTTTCTCTCTGTAATGTTAAGGACGAGAATGTGCTGGTGAGCTTAATCCGCCCAGGCGAACTCTTCGGCATTACCGCTTTAATGCCGGAAGCGCAGCGGGCATTTCGCTGTGAGGCTTTTAGTGATTGTTGGGTGGGAGTTGTACCGGCCGAGGCGCTGGTGACTAGTCTGCTCGGCGTTTCGCTCGCCGATTTTCGCGGCATGTTGGGAAGTTCGGTCAATCGGTGGTTTACGTTACTCTACCGCTATATCCGCTTTCAGGGGCTCAGCCTGCAGCAGCGGCTGATTATGGCGCTTTTGGAGTTGGCACAAAAATTTGGTGCCCAAGACACGCGGGGGACAATCCTGACGTTGCGACTGACGCACAGCGACTTAGCCGATCTGGTGGGAGCTTCGCGGCAACGCGTGACGAAACAGATGAGGGAATTAGAAGGCCAACACCTGATCCTGCGTGAAGGGCGCAGACTGATCGTGCTACCTCAACGCCTACGAGACCTGGTCAGCGTTGAGCTGACCAGAGAATGACTCTCTTGCTCTTCCGACTGAAAAGATTTCGCTTTTCGGGATGACTTATTTGAGAGCCACTAATGATGACGACTAATGGCAACCCCAAGGGCTGGGGTGAGGAATCAGGTACCGGTAACGAGGAAGGAAAGAGCGGAATTCAGGCGAAATATAGGCCCTGATTGCCCACCCTGGGTTCCAACCTGACAATCACAAGGTATGGACCACATAGCCCCAATAGTCTTCCCACCGCTCGGCGACGTTCGGACTCCACATGCCTCCGACGTGCCAGCGTTGGTGTATTTCTGCCCCTTTCGGGCCATGAATCTTCCCAACAAAGCGCCGCGGCGACGGGAGCGCGCGCAGCATCTTTGAGAGGTTTTTTCGCTGCTCTTTGCTCTACCACGCACCCCTCCCCTGAACAATCTTTTGTGCCTCTACGGTTGGTCACTCTGGCGACAGAAATGGTATTTCCCCCCTGTGAAAGACTCCTTTCTGTCTCCTAGGTGACAGTTTTTCTTTTCTGTCTGGGTGAATACTCTCGCTCTTTGCTTTTCTTACAGACTGTACTATAGAGCCTACCAGGTGGTCGGCGGTCCGTGATGTCGAGGTCTCTCTTCGTGCGCTAGCGAGGCAATGTGGTCTGTGTCGAGAGGAGGTTCGCTATGAGGAGCAGAAGGAACAAGGCGAGGGGGCCGCCCTGAGACCTGACAGGGCGAATGAACCTGCGACTATAAGGAGGCTCTGAGCTGCTGTGCCGGAGACTCTGGGAATCACAACCAGACTGAAGGAGGACAGCGCTATGCCAATGTACATTTTGTTGAGCACTCTCACCCCTGAGGGCAGCCAAACGTTACACAAGAACCCTGATCGCCTAGACGAGGTCAATAAGGAGATCGCTGACTTCGGCTGCAAGATGATCGGGCAGTACGCCACCCTCGGCTCCTACGATTTTGTCAGCATCATCGAAGCGCCAGACAATGAGACTATTGCGCATCTGTCAGTGGACCTGAGCTCGCGGGGCACCGTCCATATCACGACCCTTCCGGCGATTCCTACTACAGAGTTTCGCGACAAACTAAAAGGCGCTAAGCAGATGGGGCGATCCTAGCCACGAGAAGAAGGAGGGGTGCGATGCTGTACGTTGCATTTGTGAAGAATAAGCCTGGGACAGTTTTGGGCAATGTGGATATCATGGCCAAATCACGGAAATGGTGGAACGAAGGGGACCGTCCGGCAGGATTAAAAACGGTGGGCTTTTATGGTGCCTTGGGGACCGATACCCCGGATGTGTACGTGTTTGAGGCGGAGAGCCATGAGGACATCCGCAAAATGATTGACTACTGGAAGGAGGTGGAGTTTGAGATTCATCCGGCATTAGATCTGGCAGCGATGTTCCGGGCACAAGGGATGAACATCGCGTAAAGCCGTGAGGAGGCCGGAACACACAGGTCGATCCATCTTGAGGAGGAGGCGAAGTATGCGGTGATCCGCTCGATAGTTGCTTCGCCTCTCTCTACCTCCACGCCGGTGCTCGTCACATCACCCGCGCTCGCTAAGAGATGGAATGATTCGCTAAAGAGATAATGCCAGAGTTTCGGTAACACACGTGATTCGCGAATATCAACCAGAGCAAGATACACCGAGCCTCCGCGACTGCATCGTGGAGTTGCAGGAGTTCGAGCGGACGATCGAGCCGGCGCTCCCCGCCGGCACAGCGATGGCCGACGCCTATCTCGCGTACATCCTTGATCGCTGCCGCGAGTACCGCGGAAAAGTGTTCGTCGCCGAAGTGGATCGTCGGGTGGTCGGCTTCGTATGCGTCTGGGCGCGAGTGCCACCGACGGAGCCCGACGAGCCACCGACGGAGTACGCCTATATTTCTGATCTTGTCATTCTTGCTCCTTTTCGGCAGCGTGGGCTTGGCAGGGCCCTGCTTGGGAGGGCCGAGGGGTACGCTCGTGAGCAGCAGGCACGGGTAATTCGCATCGGGGTGTTGGCGCAAAATGTTATCGCCAAGCAACTATACCTCGATATGGGGTTTACGGAGCGTCGGATCGAGCTTTCCAAGAACCTCTGAGAGGCTCATCACTAGCGTGACGCGATGGCACTTCAGCGCCGATGACGCCTCCGTCGGGGGTGATGCGTGCGTGGACGTATGATGGGAAAACATTCACCATCTACACTACATGCGGCCCTGTGAGAGCTGATGCAAAGCGTGCGGCCGGCGAGCCCAAGACCCCAGACGAATACTGAGGGATAGGCAGTCCCATAGGGTGCGCCGCCCCAACAGACGGCACGCCGCTAACCTCACTAATTGTATGCAAGGCCGCATTTTGTATACCTTACAATGCTCGCCACAACTCGCGTACGGGCAACACAAATGTCAGATGAAGATATCAACCTGCTGGAAGACGGTAGACTTGGCTGGCAGTCTGGTGGCAGAGGTCGTCAAGATAGGGCTGAGGAATACTTTTGATGAACTCAACGCGGCGAAAGTATTTCTCTTCACGGACGATACGGTCGCTGCCAAACATTATCTTTGCAGATCCACAGCGCTGGAGAAGGTACGGCAGCACTTGTGGTGGAAGATTCAACTGCGCCTCGTGCAACTGGAGACCTTCGACCTCCAGATAGACATTCGGATGGGCCGCGAGCAGCGTGGGCAGCTCGCTGTACCAGCCTCCCCCTGCATGGAGGCAAACGATACGAAGTTGGGGAAAGAGACGAGCCAGGGTCGCAAAAAAGAACGGACGGCAAGCTGCTTCCATCCGCGGGTTCCCGCCAAAATGAAATTGGATCGGGAGCTGACGTTCCTGACAGAAGGTGTACAAGGAAAAGAATTCCTGTTGAAGCGGGTTTTGATAGAGATAGGGAAAGACCGTTTTGACACCGATAAGGAGAGCAGGAAAACGGTCACAGAGAAGAACAAGCTCTTGCAAGCTGCTCGCTGGCTGGCGCGAGTCGAACCACAGCAAACTATACAGGCTGCGCGGCTGAAGCTCGGCTTCCCGCGCCAGAAGCGGAACGTCCTCGGGCCAGGTAACGACAAGGGACGTGGTGACCTCGGCCCGTTCCATGTCCTCTTGGAGGAGCTGCACAGCTAGCTCTGCCGAGGCCGGTGTAGGATTCCCTGAAAACTTCCCCGTGCGTAAATGAATGTGGGCATCGATGAGCAACATCGTGTACGTTCACCTTAAGCTGAAGGCGCCAGGCATCAATGGGATATGGTTCACCCCTACTCTCTTTTCAGGTCTTCCTCAAGAGAGAAAAAAGCTGAACGTAAAGGGCTAAAGAGCGGGATGTCTGCAGCGCACACCAGGGGGTCGAAATAGGGACTCAAACTGGCAGGAATCCGTGCGTTGTCTGCTTGGATGAAAGCATGGGGCAGGGTACTTGCTGGAATTGACGTAGGGGTGACCGTGTGGTACGCCGGCCACACTGAGCCGGTTGGCTGCACGGAAGGAGGGCGTATGTATACACGTCTGTTTTACGGAACAATTCAGCAGGGGAAAGCTGAGGAGGCGTGGCAGGTGTTAAATGAATTCGCGCAGCGGGTCAAGCAACAGCACGGCTGTGTACTCAACCAAGTGTTGCAAAACGGCAACGAGATCGTGGGGATTACGACCTGGGAAACCAAAGAAGATCTTGCCGCGTATGCTGATGGAGAATTGGCACGTGAACTGTTCGCTCGTATTACCCCTCTCTTCATGGGGAGACCGACAGCGCGGAGCTACGAAGTGAAACTGAATCTGATGGATCAAGCCGCGACCAGGTCTGTCTAGGGAGGTGGGGAGTGTTTCAGTTGACAAAACTGTGGATCGACGAGGAACCGGGAATAGAGATGGTCGAGATTCGCTATACCTGGTCGCCGTTGGGAGAGCCTGCTATATGGCAAGGCCAGGAAGAGTCTGAAGTGATGGCAGTGGTGGCAAACACCACTCCACGGATACGTCAGGCCATCCTTGAAATTCCTCGCTATGTGAACGATCAAGAGTCCTATCAACTGCACCACCGCTTTGTCTTTGTCCGGGAAGGGCGAGAGCAGTTTTCCCCTATCTTCACTGAGGAGATTGTGGCTCGGGAGGTTCCCTACATTGATCCTGAAGGCCGGATCACTGAAATGCGGCTTTTGTGGGGAGTCAATGGTTGGAGTGCGCAGAACTGGACACAGGCAAAATTGGCAGGGCTGAATCTCCAAACGATTCCCACCCGGGCTGGACATGATCGGGAAGGGGAAGGGATTGCCGACGACGCGATCTATGAGTTGATCCAGACCGTGCCACTGCCGCGTCGTTACCTGGCGAAAGTCTGGGGACCGCGGGGAGCAACCGTTGAATATGTCTATCAATTACTGCGTACAAACTCCCCGTTACCTGAGGATGATTTCGCGATCTGGGACAATAATCAGGAACAGAACTACCGCGTGTTCCTGACATAACAAGAAGAGAGATAGGTTGGTGAAGGTGAGTACGAGTGAGCGAGAAAAAGTATGCCAGGCCGTCTTACTTGATCGGCGATTTCTCGCGTGTCCGGAGTGTGGTTGGGTGCACTACGTCATGACACCTGAAGAAAAGGCGGCGAACGATCGGGTGTTCGAACATTTAATAGAGCGGTATCAGCTCAGTGAAGGAGAACAGTGGTTGTATAAGGGAGCGTTTCGCCAGTGCCTGTGTTGTGAGGCGCCAGTGAGTACGTTTCGGGCGGCCAATGAGCGAGACCTGGGCCGGGCGGAGGGACACTTGGTGACGCCGATCTTCGTTGAACCTGACGTTGGTACCCAATAGGGCGCTGTGATAGTGAATAGTGGTGTCTCAAGATAAAAAGTTTGTGAGTGTAGGGGCGTTCAGCTGAACGCCCCTACTGCTTTGTTTTGTAGGGAAGTGACTGGTGAAATGAGAGTGTCTTCCCTCTGCTCTTCCCTGCCACCTCTAGCGAGGAGACGCGGGCATGTCATATCTTTTTTACACCCACGGCTTAGGTGGTTCTCTCACTGCCCAGCCGGAAATAGACGAGGTCTTTGCGCCGCTCGGCTATACGATCTTACGGGTTGAAGTCCCTTACCATCAGAACGCGGCTGAATTAGCCATTAAATTGGCGACCATGACCTTTGGCGAGCTGT
>CAZCWX010000477.1:0-2826 GCA_964502465.1 uncultured Enterobacteriaceae bacterium
CGCTCCAGCATATGCGACAGTGTTCTCTCACTTGCGTTGGTGAGATAGCAGGATGATAGGGGGACGCTTGCGTACGTTGGTGAACACAGGGCATATGAGAGGAGAACAAGATGGCTTCCGCTGTCCTCGGGGCGTGTGGAAATACTGTAGCGACGCGTCTCGCTGGAGAGCGTTAGCCAGCGAAATCGCGCTAAACTTGCAAGGGGAGACGAGGCAAAGACATGGCCTGCGAGGTATACATCTCTCTTCTCTCGGAGGATCTATGGGATTGGCTTTTGCCACACAGAGCATCTCGCATAACACTGTCAAAAAGATGATCATCGCTGCGGTGATCAAGGTCCGAGCGGTGGGTATGTTCATAGTTGTCAGGGTCCTTACCGCTTTATTGTCACAGCCTATTGGTTCAGGGTGGGCGGCAGACGAGCGGACGTGGCGGTATGTGAGTGAACTCTCAGAGGAGGAGTTGCAGACGCTGGATCTAAGGACCGAGACCCCGCGAGACCCAACATTTCCCTATCTGCCGGCCGAGCCGTATCCTTTCTCTCCACCCTACACCGCCGAGGAGATGGGCCTGCTCTCGACCGAGTTTGCTCATATGCCCCGCCGCAACTGTGCTCTGGTAGAGGCCTATGGCACGGTCTCGGCCAACGGCTATCTCACTACCTCCCAGGCAATCGGCCTGGTCCTGTATCGTGATCCCGCCGGCCTGGTAGGGCAGCTCGCGACCAAGCCGGGGGATTGGTACACCCGGTGGCTGTTCCAGACTATCGCACCTGCCGAGCAGCACGGACACCAATCGCTTTATACCCTGTACCGGACAGACCAGCAGTTCAGCACCAAACTGGACCTGTTTGCCTATGCGCCGGAGCTACGCCGGGTGCGCCGCCAGCCGCAACCGCGTCGTCAGGACAAGTCTCCCGGGTTTGCCCAAGCTTTTGATAATTTCTTGAACCGGGATGCCTGGGAGTTTCGCTGGCGACTGATCGGCACGGATGTCCTGTTTGAGACGGTGCGTTTCCCCCATACCCGCACTTCCATCACCCTCACCGCTGCCGATGGCTCTCTGTACGATACTCCTACGCAAGCGCTGAAACTGATGGGGCCTGACTACCCCTTCTACACGCCCGAGGGGGGAGTTGCCTGCTATGTGGTGGAGGCCCGGGCACGGGAAGACTGGATTCCCGGTTATTATGTTCCGAAGATCCTCTATTGGCTGGACCGCCAGACCTTCTTCCCGTTGCGCATCGAGGAGTATGATGCCAATGGTGTGCTCACCTACATCGAGGAACGGACCGCGCAACTCGTGGATCCCGAGTTAGGGAATCAAGGGTATGAAGGCCACCTCTTTCTCTCCTGGGATATTCCACAAGATCTGCTGAGTTATGACGTCCATGATGCCTACCGGCCGCAATCCTGGTCAGCCGCGGATCAAGCGGTGTTCTTCAGCCCCGACTTCCTGCGGCGGGTCTGGTTTGTGGCGCCGCTGAAAAGCCAGGCCACCGTGCCCGACCCGGAAGCGTTTTTTCTGCGGCCGGCGGTGTATCAGGAGAAGTTTCCGCAGGAGCGGCAGATTGTGCTCTCGCCTCAGTTGCAAGCGCGCATCGAAGCCCAAGAGAGAGCGGGACGCTTGGTGTTTGAGGCGGACCACAACAGCCGCTGAAGAACAGCCAGATGCGATGCGAACCCGTGGTTTCCTCTCTCAATAGGACAGGCGTTACAAATCTATCGGCAATTCCAGATATTCGCGGTAGATAAAATCCCGGTGCTCCAGCAAGCTGGGAGTCACGGCGGCTGCTACGACCGGATCGGTATTGGTGAAAAATGCCCGCAACGGCTCGGGAATCGGACAGAGCTCAGATGGCAGCGGCTGAATGAGGGCGGCGAAGGTCGCCCAGTAAATGTCTAAGGCGGAGAGTTGTTTACCGATGAAAAACTTGCTGCCTTGCGCATGCTGCTGCTCCAATCTCGTGCCGAGGAGTCGTAAGATCTGTGCGACCCGAGGGGGCGCGGCTTCGGCCACAGCCTGGCTGTACCCGTACTTTCCTCCGATGTAGGACGCAAACGCGCGCGCGGATTCCTCACTCTGTGGGTCCGAAAGTGTGGGATGGAACATCATCACGCGCCTGGTCCAGCCGAAGCCATTCTCTCCACACAGCTCGTTACAGGAGCCGAACATCAGAACACGATCCTCGATGTCCTCTGGAATCAACGCCGGCTGTGGCGCCAGGCGTTCCGCCAAATACAACTGTTCAATCCAGGTGCTGCGGGGGCGCTCATCGTTCCACACCGCCACCGGTGCGCTGCTCTGACTGGTCCACGCTTGCAGCGCTGGATCATGCCCTTGGGCTTTGCGTACACGTACGTAGGGGATCTTCTTCACGTAGCAGAGACCTTTGAGTGCTTCGCCCCAAGGGTTGGGTCGACCTGGAGGGAGTATGAGTCTGAGTCCAGACATCGTCTTCGCCTGTTCAATGTCGAGATATTCTGCCATGGTACTTTCCTCCTTCTTATCGGGACAGTGATTGGAGGGGAGACGCTATGCCTCACCCTCGGGATTGGTCATTGTGCTGCCTGCAAGCCAAAGTCGTACTGCACGGTACAATACGGTCGGTCCATCTTTGTCCCGTCAGGCGCAATGCCCGGTTCGTGCGGTACGAAGTCAACGACCAGCGAGTCTTTCACCCCAAACACCGCATCGGAGTCAAGATAATGATCTCCTTTAGCGAACACGTGTGTCGTCACCGCTTCAAACCCAGGGGCGGACACGATCGTGTGAATATGTGCTGGTCGATACGGATGCCGTCCCATGCTGAGTAGCATCTGTCC
>CAZCWX010000478.1:0-2808 GCA_964502465.1 uncultured Enterobacteriaceae bacterium
TCGTGTAGGTGCTGGGCTGGAGACTGACTTCGAGGCCACATGCGCAAGCCGTGTCTGCGGTGATCGGCCCAATACAGCCAATCTTCGTCCTGTGCAACACCGAGCGAATTTCCTTATCCGCAAACAGTGCCATAAAATTCCGTACTGTGCTCGAACTGGTGAACGTGACAAGATCAATCTGTTCACCCTGCAAAAGAGCTCGCAATTCGTCGCTTTTTGTCTGTTGAGGTCTCACCGTTTGATACACTGCGATCTCGTCCACCTGAGCCCCAAGAGCAGTCAGTTCTTTTGGCAAGATTTCACGTGCCTCGGCTGCCCGTGGTAACAGGATGCGTTGTCCACTGACATTCCCCAAGACAGACACCAACGCTTCGGCTCGATATTCCTCGGGCATCACCTCAACCCGTAGATGGAGCGCCTCTATCGCTCGCGCTGTGGCCGGACCAATAGCAGCAATTTGTATGCTGCCAAGGCTGCGGATGTCTTGCTGGCGAGAACGGAGGCGAGCAAAAAAGTATTGTACGCCGTTCACGCTGGTAAAAATCAACCAGTGATAGGAAGACAACCTGTCAAGCGCCAGGTTGAGTTGGTCATACGATGGGAGGGGAACGGTTTCGATAGTCGGGAACTGGAGGACCTCAGCTCCTTCTTGTTCAAGTAAGTCGACAAATTCTTTGGCTTGGGCGCGCGGTCGAGTCACCACGATGCGTCGGCCAAAGAGCGGTTTGGTATCGAACCAACGCAACTTTTCACGCAGGCGCACCACCTCACCGACGACGACGATCGTCGGCGGCTCGAAGCGACGGTCTGCTACCAACTCAGCAATCGTCCCAACCGTCCCCGTCAGCACTTCTTGGTCAGGTCTGGTGCCGACACGAATCAGGGCGACCGGTGTAGGTGCCGGAAGACCAAAATTCATGAGCCGTTGCATATTATTGCGCAACTGCCGAGTGCCCATGAGAAAAACCAGCGTCCCCCCAACGCCTGCCAATGTTGCCCAGTTGAGATGTGGGGCGTTGTCCCATACTTCTTTGTGCCCAGAAACGATCGCTACGGCTGAAGCGTAGTCTCTGTGAGAAACGGGAATGCCAGCATACGCCGGAACGGCAATGGCCGATGTCACACCAGGGATAACCTCGAACGGAATCTTCGCCGTTACCAATTCTTCAGCTTCTTCCCCTCCTCGACCAAAAAGAAAGGGATCACCCCCCTTCAAGCGGGCAACCACCCGGCCAGCCGACGCCTGCGCAATCATCAGGCGATTGATGTCCGCCTGAGGGATGGTATTGCCTCCCCTCTTCTTTCCAGCATAGATCAACTCGGCATGGGGTCGCACATAAGCAAGGATGCGGGAATCAACCAGATAGTCGTAGATTACCACGTCGGCCTCTTCGAGACAGCGCTTGCCTTTGAGGGTGAGCAACCCTGGGTCGCCGGGCCCGGCACCGATAAGGTACACTTTACCTGTATGCATAGAGAGAACTTACCAATTCACACCATTTATGAAAGCAAGGTGAGGAATTTCAACCATGAATCCGATCTATCTCGACTTCAATGCGACGACCCCCATTGCCCCTGAGGTTGCAGAGGCGATGATGCCGTATCTTCACCAGCACTTTGGCAACCCGTCCAGCAGCCATCCATATGGCGTGCGCACCAAGGTTGCCATAGAAGACGCGCGCACCAAGGTTGCCGCTTTGCTCGACTGTCACACAAGCGAGGTCATTTTCACCAGTGGTGGCACTGAAAGCAACAATTATGCGATTAAAGGCGCTGCTCTCAGATATCGAGAGCGAGGGAACCACATTATTACGTCGGCAATTGAGCATCCTGCCGTCACTGAGGTCTGCCGCTGGCTGGCAACCCAAGGGTTTCGCCTCACAGTCCTGCCAGTAGATGAGAACGGCCTGGTGAATCCGCTCAATCTCGAACGAACTATGACACCTGACACGGTCCTCGTTACGATCATGCACGCCAATAACGAGGTTGGGACAATCCAACCGATTGATGAACTGGCAAAGATTGCTCATCGCCATGGCGCGGTGATGCATACCGATGCGGCCCAATCGGTCGGAAAAATTCCCGTGAACGTGAAAGAGCTGGGGGTCGATCTCCTGTCAGTCGCTGGTCACAAACTGTACGCCCCAAAGGGAGTTGGAGCGCTGTACTGCAGCAGTTCCGTTCAACTCGCCACATTCATGCATGGCGCGAGTCACGAGAGTCACCGCCGAGCCGGAACCGAGAATGTCTTGGGCATTGTGGGGCTGGGTCAAGCGTGCCAGGTGGCAAGCCGCGACTTAGAAAAGACCAGAGCCCATTGTCAGGCTCTGCGTGACCAGCTCTATAACGGCTTGCTGCGTGCACTCGGAGAGGAGGCTGTGCGCTTAAACGGGCATGCGGAAAATCGCTTGCCCAATACCTTGAGCGTCAGTTTTCGCGGCATTCAGGCAAACACACTCCTTGTAGAAATCAGCGAGCAGGTAGCCGCCTCGGCAGGAGCAGCCTGTCATGCAGATGAAGTCTCGGTTTCAGCCGTGCTGGAGGCAATGCAGGTCCCTACCGAATGGGCGATGGGCACAGTTCGCTTTTCAGTAGGTCGCACGACCACAGCCGCAGAGATTGGCTGCGCTGTCGCTCTCGTGGCTGAGGCGGTGCGACGGCTGTCTTCTCCCCCCAGGTAATTGATCGCCAGATGATGCGCCATCCGCCTTCGTGGCTGAGGCGGTGCGACGGCTGTCTTCTCCCCTCTCCCTCGACGGGAGAGGGCCAGGGAGAGGGTGAAACGAGTACCGAACAGTATTGACCTTT
>CAZCWX010000479.1:0-4303 GCA_964502465.1 uncultured Enterobacteriaceae bacterium
ATAAACAGACGAGCACGTTTGTATAAAGCGACTAGCTCTTCCTGGCTGACCGTTCCCATAAAAATGATGCGCTCCCCGTGTGCCAAAGTCCTGCGTAGATGCAGGAGACGCTCGTAGTATGGCTTTGAAAGGATTGCACCCACCACGATGAGAAAGCCCGGGAATTGGTATTCTTCGACCAAGCGGTCGAACGCCTCCATCAATACTGCAAGATTCTTGTGAGGCAGGAGCACGGAAACGGTAAGCACATATTCAGAGTATGGGGGGAACTGTCCATTCGCCCTTGCATTGACAGGAGTCCAGCCGTAATAGACTACCTTTGTCTTGTGCAGTGGCAGTGAGAATTTCCGGCAAATTAATGCGCGTGAATTTTCTGAGAGGAAGATGATCCTGCTCGCTCTTTTGGCAGACAGGATACTGAACAGCCTGACCAGACTGTGCTTTACTTTCTGCTGGGTGGTCCACTCGATTGGCAGAGAAGAAAACGGGTTGGAATTGGTAATAACCACGACCGTGGCACACCCGGCAAAGAGAGAGGTAAGGTTTCCTGATGAATACAGCACGTCAATCTTCCACTTGCGCAGATAGACAGGCAGGATACACTGCTCCCAGAAAACCCTGGCTATGACACTTTGCGTGAGGTTGCTGATCACTCGCTTCTCAAAGCGCTCTGGTATCTCCTCCAAGAGGGCAGTTTGCCCTGCGCCCAGAATGACGCAATATTCGTTCGCCGTATCCTGGGCAGCCAGCGCCGGCAGGAAGTTGTGAAAAAAGGTGAGACCCGAGCTGACTCGAGCTGAAAGTGCACTAATGGCGATCTTCATGGGCACTCATCGGGTTGAAGAGTGTGCTCATTCAGACTTTTCCTTACTTTCTCAATATGGCCAAGGTCCTCGACGCCCAGCCAGAATTCCTTGATGTGATAGGCGCCTACCGAACGATAGCACAATTGCAGCTTCTGGATCAAATTTGGCACGGTGAAAAATTGGCCATCGGGAATATAATCCAGCACCGAGCCTTTGAGCACATAGATACCACTGCTGATACAATGGCGAACCTCCGGTTTCTCGACGATTTCCACAACCTCGTTGTTCTCGATGGTCAAAACACCGAAAGGCGATGTGTAGGTATAGTGAACGTAACCGACTGTTAAGTCATAATCACGGTGACGGGCGAAACTCAGCAAGTCCAGGAAATTGAGCTGCGTGATCACATCGCCATTCATGAGTATGAAAAACTCATCCCTGGCAAGACGGTCACGGAGCAGCGAAAGAGGGCCGGCCGTCCCCAGCGGTTGCTCCTCCCTGACGTAGGAGAGCTTCACGCCAAATCTACTTCCATCTCCACAAAAGGCCTTAATCAATTCTGCGAGATATCCTGTGGCCAGGATGATCTCGTGACAACCGGTTTTTTTCAGTTGTTCGATGATTAACTGCAGAATGGGTTTTTCACCAACAGCCAGGAGGGGCTTTGGTACGGCAAAAGTGAGCGGTCTTAATCGCGTGCCCAAGCCACCCACCAACACCACCGCTTTCATAGCATACAATGCCAAACTTAGATCCTGTAGTGATGAGGATCGTAGAAGTATCCAGACTTGCGCACCCAGTCAATGGTAGTGCGCAGTCCCTCTTCCAGGCTAACCACCGGAGACCAGCCGGCCAACGCCTTGGCCTTCGCGTTATCCGAACACAACCGCTGCACTTCACTGGTCGCAGGTCGCATTCTCTCTGCGGACTGCGTGATTGTAATGTCACGCCCAACCAGTTCCACAATCTTCATGAGCAGGTCACCGATGCTGATTTCACGACCTGTGCCGAGGTTGATTTCTTCCCCCACACACGCCTCGGATTCGGCCACGCAGATGAATCCTTCCACGGTATCACTCACGTAGGTAAAATCTCGGGTTGAAGTCAGATTGCCAACAACGATTGCATCCTGATGAAGGGCTTGAGCAATCAATGTCGGGATGACGGCGCGGTCCGATTGCCTCGGTCCATAGGTATTAAAAGGCCGGCAAAGCGTCACCGGTAGTCCGAAGGACCGATGAAAGCTGAAAGCAAGGGCGTCGGCGGCAATTTTACTGGCGGCATAGGGCGATTGGGGTTGCTTTGGATGACTTTCTGCGATGGGCACTGTCCTTGCCGTTCCATACACTTCGCTGGTTGACGTATGCACGAGGCGTTTGATCTGATGTTCCTTGCCAGCGGTCAAGACGTTTAACGTACCAATTGTGTTCACTGCTACGACCTGGTGAGGGTGCTGATACGAATAAGGAATGCTCACCAGGGCTGCCAGGTGAAAAACCACGTCTACTCCCTCGGTCACGCGTCGTACCGTATCAAGGTCCTCGATGTCTCCAGCAACGATCTTCAACCTGTTATGGCTGTTCTGCAAGTCGCTCAGAAAGCCAAGATCGTTGCGCGAGTTGTAGCGGACGAAAGCGCGGACAGAAGCACCGAGGTCCAGCAGCCTTTCCACCAGGTGGCTACCGATGAAGCCACCCGCCCCTGTGACCAGGACCGCTTGCTTGGCCCAGCCGGGCTTTTGCGGTTGTTGGGTACTCATATAGAGAAGCTTCGGTAAACCGCCGCGTCCTTCTCTCCGTCAGGAACCAGGTTACGTGGAGGGAGTTCTGGAGAGCCGCGACGACTATAACAATACCGGCTCCCTAGCACAAGCAGATTCCCATTATCTACTTCAGGAAGAGGCATACAGTGCTGGCCAAGATTTTCGCGCAGGAGGGCATGGAGAAAGGCTTGCATTATGATCGCGCCCTCCAGGCGTAGTGCCGGCGGGTGAACAACCACAACAGCATCGTCCCCCAGAAAGCGGTTATGTTCTCTCCTATGAGGAGGACCTGATTGTTGGCCGGAAAATAAAAAAGCATGATCAGGAATTGCGCGAACATTACCACAGCAAAGGGATTCCTCCCCCTCACAGTATCTAGCCAGGACAGCGCAAAGAGCCTGCCAATGAAAAACAGGACGATGATCGTACCTGGAAATGAGACATCTGAAGCAATCCAGGGATAGATAGAGGACCACATCATGGTGGCATCCCAGCCGTATTTCTCGATCCTCTTAGGATAGGGTAAGTCCATTATTTCAGTCACGCCTGTTATTCTGGCAGCCTGGCGAGCCAAGAACGGAGAACTGCCGAGCCCAAACATCGGCACAAACGGCTCTTGCAAAGACAGGTACAGCGCATAATAGCCATGCGTCAGGTACATGGTCAGGCCCACGACACCGACTTGCACGTCCGGCGGCAACGAACGTACCAGGACGTGATTATAGTCGGCAACGAGAATCAACTTGTCAGTTACACGGAAATATCCACTGCGCATGGCCAAGCTGCGCGTGGACATCGTGTTGGTAAAAAATGCAAAGAAGCACAAAAACACAACCACGCTTCCGATGACGGCCAGGATTTTGCGGCTCCGACTGAACCTCGACACTCCAGCACAGTGCCCTGCAAGGAGCAGCCACGGTATGAGAAAGGCGGTTTCACCAACCACCTTATTCGTCCCCATGGCCACATACGTTGCTACAACGCCAAGAAGAGCAAAGATAGCAAGCCCACGAGCTGTCCAACCTAAGCGCCGCCAGTAAAAGACTGTCAGTGGCAGCAACATACAATAGAGGAATGGCCCAATGAGAATGCGCACATAACCTATTGCTGTGAGGAACGTGCGCTCTTTGCGAACAGCAAGCGATGTACTATACACAGCGCCTGGATTTGCGATCCCACCCAGCACATCAGGAAAAAAATTGCCGGTATTCAGGGCTGCCGTGGGAAAAAGGAGCAGGAGATTCACGGTGAGGCTAATAACTATGACATGCTTTACCTTCCACTGCCCATAATAACCTCGGGGTTTACCAAAAGCCGCACTGAGATACCCTCCTAGCAGAGCGAGATGAGCAAAGGCCAGGAATGTATAAAGAGTCGTCCCATCCGCGACAGGGTACCGCCACGGTCCGTACGCAAATAGGAGAACGGTCGCGTTCAGATAGGTAATAAAGAACAAGATCGGGAAAAGGCGGACGAACCGTCCCAATCTCCACCGCCTCATACCGACAGGGTTGGATGTACTTCCTACCACCGAGGCCCCAAGCCTCAGCTCAGCCAGCTTTTCCTTAACCACAGCCAACACCGGAATGAACCTCTGCACGGTATCGCTTACATAATGTGTGATGTCAGAGTAGCAACAATGATTTTATCTTTATGAGAGACCTGAGCGATCAATGTCATGGTGATAGCGCGCAATCCGATTACTGAGGCCCATCAAAGCAAGATAGACCACAAC
>CAZCWX010000480.1:0-5600 GCA_964502465.1 uncultured Enterobacteriaceae bacterium
ATGCGGTAACGGCGCTGCAACAGCTCGGCGCGCTCAAACCCACAGTGGAGTTTTGGAAAGTGTCTGGAAAGTCGTTGTCGCCGAACGGTCCGTCAGTGTAACGGCAGTGAAAATCGGTAAGGAGACCACACGATGCACTACAATCCGCATCTGCCTGAAGTCAAAGCAAACCTCTACGCGCACTACGCCTATCTGCGTGAGCATGCGCCGGTCTATTGGGTCGAATCACTCCAAGCCTGGGCCGTCAGTCGTTACGCGGATGTTGTCTACGTGCTCAAGAATCCGCACTTGTTTTCCTCGTCCGCGTTCTTTGAGCACCTGCTGGGAGAATTCAATCCGGTACCGGAAATCCCGTGGATGATCACCAGCGATCCGCCGGCCCATACCCGACTGCGCAAGTTGGCGAACAAAGGATTTATGCCGAGCATGATCCGCAATCTCGCGCCGCGCGTTGGGGCGATTGCGACGGGATTGCTTGAGCGCATCCGCAGCAACCGCGAGTTTGACTTCGTGCGCGACTTTTCCGCGGCGTTTCCCGTCCTGGTGATCGCGGAAATGCTGGGCATTGAGCCGGAGCGGCGCGTGGACTTCAAGCGCTGGGCCGATGACATCGTCAGTGCCTCGAACCGCGCCACCGCCACGGAAGAAGATCGCCAGCGTATCCGGCAGAGCGTGAACGACGCGCGCGCGTACTTCGAGGCGACGATCGCCCGCCGTCGCCAAGCACCTGGAGATGATATTATCAGCGCGTTCGTGCGCGCCGAAGAGGAGAATCAGGCGCTGACCGCTCTCGAGGTCCTTAGCCTCTCTATCCTGTTGCTGCTAGGAGGGAGTGAAACGACGACGAACCTCTTGGGAGGCCTGATGGTAACACTCTTGGAGCAGCCGGGCGAATTGGCCAAGGTGCAACGCGACCCGTCGCTTATCCCCCAGCTCATCGAAGAGGGGTTACGGTACCATTCCCCGGTGCAAGTCTTGTTTCGACAGACGACCCAAACTGTAGAGATTGCCGGAACCACCATTCCCGCCAAGGCGACAGTCATGCCTCTGCTCGCCTCGGCCAATCGCGACGCGCGCAAGTTCTCTGATCCGGAGCGCTTTGACCTGACTCGTAATACTGATGGTCACGTCGCTTTGGGGCACGGCGTCCATTTTTGTCTGGGCGCGCCGCTGGCGCGTCTCGAAGCCAAAGTTGCACTAGAGGCGCTGTTGCAGCATTTGCCGTCGCTTAAAGCCACGGCACAGCCGGTCACCTGGATCGATTCCTTCTTTGTGCGCGGCCCGAAAACATTACCGTTGGCGTTTGCCGGTGTCTAATGTTAGGGTACGAGGCCGTTCCTCTAAGTGAGGAGACTGCGGAAAGTCTTAGGTGAGAACGCCGTGCGCTTTTACAATCTGTGAGATGCATGGTCGATGTTGAAAACTGATTTCTTTCGTAGTCATTCGACAGGTCGCGCTGATGATGAAAGACTAGTGCTTCATCTCATAAGATTCGATGGGTTAACGAAGCTGACCTGTAGGCAGAGATTGCTTCGCTGCGCTCGCAATGACAGAATGGAATGTCATTGCGAGGAGCGGAGTGACGAAGCAATCTTTGCCCCACAAAATCATTGAGATAGACTACTAGGAAGCAGGCAATGCTCCCGGATACTATCGCCTTCAATTCCCTCCTTTTTGAGGTGCAGCAGGATCCGTACCCGTACTATGCGCGGCTTCGCGATATAGCGCCGGTCTACTACATCGAGTCGCTCGATGCGAATCTGCATCTCAAGCGCGCGATCACCATTCACGACTTCGCCAGGGATTTGCAACATTGGGAACGTTGAGAGAGTTGTGGTTCAACCTTCGCATCTCAAGTGAGTTCTTATCCCTCCTGTGGCAGTGAAGACGTTCATGCCTTATGAGACCTTTCTCATCAGAGGAGACGATTCCAAGATCGCGAAAAAGAATTTCTTCCGTATGCAGGCATAAGGAGAAGGCTCGTTTTGATACGCACTCCTCCCATATCTTTGGACGTGGCTGAAGTGTGTCGGGGAGGCGAGGAAAAAAGATGGGAACACAAGTCACACAAATGTTTGGCGTTGAGTATCCGATTTTTGCCTTTACCCATTGTCGCGATGTGGTTGTGGCGGTGAGTAAAGCTGGAGGATTCGGCGTCCTCGGCGCGGCGCTTCATACCGATGAACGACTGGAAATCGATCTGCAATGGATCGATGAACAGCTGGGCGACATTCCTTACGGCGTTGATCTTATGATGCCGTCAAATTATGTCGGCGCGGACAAAGGCGGGCTGGATCACCAGTCCCTCAACGCCCTCATCCCGGACGAGCATCGGCAGTTCCTTGATACCTTACTGGCTGAGGCTGGGGTGCCGGAGCTGCCGGAACATCTGACCTCAGCCAAGAAAGAACGCGGCCTGCGGTTTTCGCAGAAGCAAGCGAAAGGCGTTATCGACATTGCCTTTGCGCATAAACCCACCTTCTTGGTGAGTGCGCTTGGCACACCGCCCGATTGGGTGACGCAGGCGGCGCATGAGCGAGGTTTGTATGTGGGTGCCCTTGCCGGCAAGAGAAAGCATGCCGAACGGCATAAAGCTGCTGGAGTCGACGTGATTATTGCTCAATCATATGAAGCTGGCGGCCACACCGGCGATATCGGCGGCATGGTCCTGATCCCTGAGATTGTTGATGCCGTGGCTCCAGTTCCGGTGCTTGGAGCGGGCGGCATCGGCAGTGGACGCCAGATGGCGGCAGCCCTGGCGCTGGGTGCACAAGGCGTGTGGTGTGGCTCGGTCTGGCTCACTACCGTGGAGTCAGAGTTAGACCGGATGGCGCGGGAAAAACTCCTGGCTGCGGATACCGACGATACCGTGCGGACCAAAGCCATGACTGGAAAATATACCCGGTTTCTCCGCTCCACCTGGACCGACGCGTGGGAGCGTCCGGACACACCGGGGCCGCTCAAGACCCCGCTCCAGAGCGTGCTGGTGTATGAGTACTTGCGGCGCATTGATCGTGCGATGAAGGCCCCCGGCGTCACCCCGGAGTCCGGCGCGTATCAACTCTATACCTATCCTGTGGGCCAGGGGATCGGCGCGCAAAACACCAGCCGCGCTACCCGAGACGTGGTCCGAGAAATGATAGAAGGCTATGTCGACGCGGTGGCGCGCTTGCAGGAGCAGGTGGGCGGCTAAATCAAGCCATACAACGGTTACATCGGATCTCGTCCATTGCGACAGGTGCTTGACCTTTAGTTGTCTTGGGCATTGGCGCAGTTGCAGAAATTATTGACTTGTCGATATACTCAGCGAGCTGCGAGACATGATCCCAATACGTTAGGAAAACAAACTATGGCAACTGTTGTCGCATCCCAAACACCATCCTATCGCTTCGACGACCGCAATATACGGTGGCGCGAGTTGGGCGATTTCAAGCACTTCGTGGTCTTCATCTTCTTTGTCGATGAGGCAAAGAACATCGCCGATTTCAATCAGGATAAGGCCGTTACGCGCCATGCATAAATACGCAATAGCCGGTTTGGGCGTTACTCCGCAAGGGGTTATTCCGGGGACCAGCGCAGAGAAGCTGGCTTGGGACGCGATTGAGCTCGCCTTGAGCGATGCCGGACTCGAACGCAGTGAAGTGAACGGCTACATCTACCAGCCCGGATTCGGCGAGCGCACGTCGGGCATGGCCGCCAGCCGGGCTTCCCTTGGCGCCAGCTCGACGCTGCAGATCGACTCCAGTGGCGCATCCGGAATTTTCGCGCTCATAGCGGCGATCGGTCTGATCGAGGCGGGAACAGCAGAGTACGTGATGTGCCTGCACGCCACGAATGCGCGTTCACAAACGATCACGATTGGCGCTGGCGGTCAGGACCAGAACTCCATCTTCGGCCTCTTCTCTCCCGGCGCCCAGGCTGCGCTGATGGCCCAAGGCTACTTGCATAAGTATGGCAAGTCCTCCGCAGATTTGGCTGAGATCGCTGTTGCCCTGCGTTCCAATGCGGTCCCGCGCAGCGACGCCTATATGTTCAATCGCCCGATCACCGTTGACGATCATCAGAACTCGCCATTCATTGTCAGGCCGCTGCATCTGCTCGATTACTGCTTGGTGACCGATGGCGCGATTGCCTTCATCGTGACCACTGCCGAGCGGGCGCGAGACCTGAAGACCACGCCAATCGAGCTGCTAGGCTTTGGCACCTGCCACGAGGTCGGTCAGGGCTATGCGCGCGGGTCCAACACCATCCTGGGACCGGCGGATCTCGACGTTGAGCCGGCGCGCAGCAGAGCCTTTGGAACAGCAGGTTTAGGTATTGCAGACATCGACGTGTTTCAATTCTACGATGCGTTCACCATCATTGCCGCGCTACAGCTCGAAGCCTACGGGCTGTGCGCGCGTGGTGAAGCGGCGGACTGGGTCCGCGCCGGGAATTTCCGGTGGGACTCCCAGCACCCCTGCAATACGTCGGGTACGCTCCATTCCTGGGCCTATGTCCAAGGTTTTACGCACCTTGCCGAGGGAATCCGCCAACTCCGCGGCGAGGGCGGCCCAACGCAAGTGCCGGGTGCTCGGACTGCACTGGTGACAAATGTCGGGATCACCGGCGCGGGACTGGCTCAGTCGGCGGTGATCCTCGGCGTTGCGTAAATCCTTCTGGGAGCAAACAATGAGCGACCAAGAAACCCGCCCCACGCCTTCTCCGCCCAGCCGTGTCGTTCCGGTGGAAGATCAGCCTTTCTGGGGTGCCCTGGATGCGGGCAACTTCGTGCTGGCTCGATGCCCGTGCGGCGCATACTACGCTCGTTCTCAGGCGTGTCTGCGATGTGGTGCCGATGCGCAGGCACTGACATGGGTGCCTGCCTCAGGCCGGGGAACGGTCCGCACCTTTGTCGTTTTCGACAAGCCGTATCATCCGTATTTCAAGGAACGGACCCCCTACGTCGTCGCGGTCGTTACCCTAGAAGAAGGTCCGGAGATCACTACCAACGTTGTCGATACCAACGTCACCGACGTCGTGATCGGTATGCCGGTACGTATCATCATTAGCGAGCGCGGCGAGCATAAGATTCATCAAGCGTCCGCACGAGTGTGAGGGTTATCAAGGCGCGATGGACCCCGGACTCACAGATCGTCATACATACGTGGCGCGACAGGGCGAGACTCGCCATCTCTCCTTGCACGTTTTCTTCCCAGGGCTGTTTTGTATCTAAGCGGCGTAATTGCGGGTTTTCTCGACCGACCTATGCCTGCTCTGACTCAGGCTCTAACCACCAACGACCCGCAAATACTGCTGACATGAAAATAGGGGGCAAGCTATCCCAGGCTTCTTTTGTAGTCAAGAATTAGAGAAGAAGCTGAGCAGTGGGCTGAGGGCGGAAGAAATTCTCGCGATGGAGAGTTGGTTTCCTCGTTCTTCCATTATGCCGCCCATTTGAGCCCCTGGTTGGCGGAGTCGAGCATCAGGTCGAAGACCTTGTTGCATTTCTCGGTGAAGACGACGCGGTCGTAGCTCTCGGGTAAGTGCGTGTGCAACACTGTTTCCACTGCGGACCGCACGCGCAATTTGCTTTGCCCGTCCTTAAACCAGTCTTGAAT
>CAZCWX010000481.1:0-9478 GCA_964502465.1 uncultured Enterobacteriaceae bacterium
CACCAGGGCCACGGCCAGCCACTGCATGGAGAGCAGCCGCCGGCTCTCGCGCCAGAGCCCCGCCAGGATCAGGAAATTGGCCAGGTTGCACAGCCAGAAGTAGTTCTGCGGGCCGAGCATCACCCAGTAGGTCGGCGCCCAGCCGAGGATCCAGGCGGTAAACACCAGCTTGAGCCACAGGGGCAGCCCCTCATGCGACAGAGCGTATCCGGTCGAGTCGCGCATCACCCCTCCCCGCCGATCCCGTGGCGTCTGAGCTTGTTGGCGATGGTGGTATGGGAGACCCCGAGACGCTTGGCCAGCTGTCGGCTGGACGGATGCCGCGGATAGAGCTCCTCGAGCACCCGGCGCTCCACCTCGCCGAGGATGCCGGCGAGAGAGCCCTCGAGGTCGATACCCGCAAGACCTGCCGAATCCCCGACGTCGGGCAGGCGCAGGTGGGCGGGCTCGATGGTCTCGCCCTCGCACAGCGAGACCGCCTGGAAGAGCACGTTCTCGAGCTGGCGGACATTGCCGGGCCAATGGTAGGCGGCGAGCCTCGCCAGGGCCGGCGGCGAGAGCGCCGGCAGACGGCAGCCGATCTGGCGGGCCGCGCGGTCGATGAAGTGCCTCGCCAGCGCCTCGATGCCCTCTCGGCACTCGCGCAACGGCGGCACCTGCAACGACAGCACGTTGAGGCGATGGTAGAGGTCATGGCGGAATTTCCCCTCCCCTACGAGTTGTTCTAGATTCCCATTCGAGGCGGCAATCACTCTCATGTTAATGGGTCGCGGCTTGCTCCCCCCGATGGGAACGACCTGACCGGTCTCGAGCACGCGCAGTAAACTCACCTGCACTTTCGCTGGCAGATTATCCACGTCGTCCAAAAATAAGGTTCCCCCGTGAGCAAGCTGAATTTTTCCCGGCTTGCCACCCTTGGCCGCTCCGGTAAACGCGCCCTCCTCATAGCCGAAGAGTTCCATGCCGATGAGATCATCACTCACACCGGCACAGTCGAGAGGAACAAACGGACCATGTCGCCGTGAGCTGGCGCTATGGATTGACTGGGCGACCAATTCTTTCCCCGTGCCCGATTCGCCTAACAGCAAGACCGGCCAGTCATACTGGCTCGCTTTGTGAGCACGGGCCATACACTGGCGAAAGAGAGGACTCTGTCCCAGCAAATCTGTAAACGTATAAGTCGTCGTCCACGATTGCTCAGACTGTCTCTTCGGTACGGCAGTTCGGGTGGGTTGGGAGAGCAGAAGGATCGCTCCGGTTGCGCGATCGAGGGGGACGGGGAAGAAGGTGACTCCAGGCGCGGGCTCGTGTGAGAGGAGCTGTTGTATGGACGCGGCTGTGTTGAGCGCGCCGAGTTGCTGCAGTTTGGGAATCTTCTGCAACGACTGACCGATGAGACGGGAGGGCGACAGAGACAGCATTTTCTCCATGGCCGGGTTCACACTGAGAATTCTCCCCCGCTTATCGAGCGCCAGCAGGCCATCCGCAGGATAATGGGCAACAAGCTGAGCGAAGCGTTCCAGTATGGCGAGACGCGCCGTGGTCTCTTGCTCCCGGATCGCCCCTTCAATCATCGTCGCGGCCTGGATGACGAGTTCAAAGGCTCGAGGGTGAGCCAACTTGTCGTGCCCGGCGAGACCGACAGCACCGAGAACCTCCCCTGTCGTAGGGCCGTGAATCGGCGCGGCTTGACTCGTCCAGTCCTGCACGTTCGCAATGTAGTTTTCTTGCCAGCAGATCTGTACGGGTAGGCCAGTATACACACTGGTGCCGAGCGAGTTACAGCCGGCCTTCTGTTCACCCCATTCGCCGCCAGGAATAGCGTAGATTTGTTCGGCCCTCGCCATCGCCCTGCGGCCGCCACGGATGGAGAGCAGTCGGCCTTGCTGATCAACCAGGCTGACGAGCTGGTGAGGTTCAGTAAAGTAGTTGGACAGCAGGGAGAGGACCTTTTCTGCACAAGAAAACCAGTCGATTTCCTCTCGCAGGACTTCTGGATCGTTGGGGATCTCCTGCCAGGGCGCGCGCGGTAGGGCAGGATCAACCCCGGCCTGTTTCGACCTGATCCACGCTTCCCGAATGA
Organism: uncultured Enterobacteriaceae bacterium; assembly: GCA_964502465.1. Taxonomy (GTDB): domain Bacteria; phylum Desulfobacterota; class Binatia; order Bin18; family Bin18; genus CAZCWX01. Next base: position 2,084 of record CAZCWX010000481.1, read on the forward strand.
TCGGGGGAACATCACTCAGATCTACGTCTGCCCCAGTCACGAAGAGTTCCCACTTCCGGGCAATCCGGCGCATCTCCGGAGCGGTAGGGGACGGAGGCGGCGGAACGACCACGTAGCTCTCTTTAGAGACTAGTCTCATTTCTTCCCTGTTTTGCAATTGTGCGAGACCAAGTCGTGAGAACGCAAGGATAACAAATCACCTTGGAGATTCAAAACTTACCCCTAGCATCGACACTCACTTATCTGGTCCTTATCGCTATACAGCGACTTATTAATCTGTCAAGAGGAAAGTAAAAAGACGGGGCATAGGAAATTGTGTTGTTCACTCAGCAACTTAAGAGTTTCTTCACCAAATTCTCGCTATTGGCATTGTTTTTGTTCCTTTCAATATCGCCCTTTTTGAACGCATAGTAACTAGCATGAAGAAGGGGGGACGTCCCAATGGTTGAGCGTCAATTAGCGCAGCCATTTCAAGATCTCGAACCGTACCTTAAGTGGTCCTTGCCCACGGAGCGCGAGCGCAGCGCCAAACGTCAGTCGAGTACGATAGACGAGATCTCTGCATTTTATCAGGCCATGTTGCCAAGGATGGAGGAAATACTGTCCTATTTAGCGCAGTTCCCGCTGGAGCATGTTCCTGAGGACGTACAGAGGCTGTTTCATCTCGCACTGGCGTTAGCTGAAGTCGCTCCCGCGGTTGAGAACTATGGCCAGCCCAGTGTTATTGAAGGGTATGATGTTGCCCGGTTTATTTCGGTCCACGACTAAATAGGCAGACTCACAGAGGAGGGGAACTCATGGCTGCTGTTGCAAAAGGACCTCATCGCAAAAAGTGGCATGATCGCTACCCGGAGCTGGGGACTGGTCCAATCCCTATCGAGCGGTACATCTCACGGGAATATTTCGAGAAAGAGCGCGAGCGGATTTTTCGTAAAGTGTGGCTGAACATCGGCCGGGTGGAACAGATTCCCCATCCTGGCGATTATTTTGTCAAAGACCTCGCGATCTGTCACACCTCGCTTCTCGTCGTACGCGGCAAGGATGGCGCCATACGCGCCTTCCATAACATGTGTGCGCACCGTGGCAATCAGCTCGTGTGGGATACCAAGGGATCTTGTCAGATCTTCACCTGCAAGTTTCACGGTTGGGCGTATGCGCTGGATGGTTCTCTGAGACACATTACCGACGAGGACAATTTTTTCGGCCTCAAAAAAGAAACCCTGGGCATGACTCCCGTCGCTGTCGATACCTGGGAAGGATTTATCTTCATTAATGTCGATCCTCATCCTAAGCAAACATTGCAGGAATACTTGGGAGAAGAGCTACGGGCCAGCATCGCAGGGTATCCGTTTGCGGAGGTCTCCAGCAACTTGTTTTCCTGGCACACCGACGTCAACGCCAACTGGAAGGTTGTCAAAGACGCATTTCAAGAGGTGTATCACATCTCCACCCTCCATCGCCGCATCATTGGCAGTGTGTACGCGAATAAGGCAAACCCCTATTCGCATGCACTCGACTTTACCCTCTTTCCCCCGCACGGCCGGGTGTCATTGTCAGCGAATCCTGACCGGCAGCCCACACCGGTTGAGTCATTGGCAGGACGATTTGGTCCAATGGTGTTGCAACAGAATAACAGCCAGTTGGAGAAGATGCCGAAAGGGGTGAATCCGACGCGCTACCCGCATTGGTCGTTCGACGGTCTGGCGCTGTTTCCCAACTGTCTCATTTATATCTCGCAGGGGACATATCTGACGCACATCTTCTGGCCGTTGTCGGAGAGCCGAACGCGCTGGGAAATTCGCACTTATTCGCCGAAGGCGAAAACGTTGGCCGAGCGCTTCTGCCAGGAATACGGTAAGGTCACATTTCGTGACACACTGTTAGAGGATGGGAGTACGCTGGAGCGAACCCAAGCCATGTTGGCATCGGGAGCGAAGAAAGAAATCGTCCTGCAAGACGAAGAGCTACTGATTCGTCAGCATCACTATGTGACGGATATGTTCTTTAACGCGTAGCGGCAAGCCAGGTATTGTGCTTTTTTCACGCTGAGAAGGCTTTGTTGCCGAAATCCTTCTTGTCCCTCCTTTGTCAAAGGAGGGAACCTCAAAGCCCCCTTTGGTAATAAAGGGGGCCGCGCAGAGAGCGGAGGGATTTGTGGAAGGAGAAAGATCCAATGTCCGAACAATTTTTGCCTGAACCATTTGCGGATCTCGCACCATACCTCGCATGGGCCTTACCCACGGAGCGTGAGCGCAGCGCCAAGCGTCAGGCAAGCACGATGGCCGAGATCAACGCATTTTATCAGGCGATGTTACCGAGGATGGATGAGATACTGTCCTATTTAGAGCAGTATACGCTGGAGGGTGTTCCAGCCGACGTGCAGAGACTGTTCTTTCTCACGCTCTCGTTGGCCAAGATCGCTCCTGCCGTTGAGATGTATGGCGAACCGAATGCTGAAGGGCTCGATGCGTTGCGACTCGTGAACGTTGATATTTATCCGGCACGGAGTTGAACACCCACAGGGAAAAGGAGGAAAAGGCTAATGGCAACTCAGACAAATGGAGCACATGGCGGGAAATGGCACAGTCGGTATCCAGAGCTGGGAACGGGGCCGATCCCTATCGAACCCTACATCTCACGCGAGTATTTCGAGAAAGAACGCGAGCGGATTTTTCGCAAAGTGTGGTTCAACGTGGGCCGGATGGAGCAGATTCCCAATCCCGGTGACTATTTCGTGAAAGAGCTTGCCGTATGTAATACCTCGATTGTGGTCGTCCGTGGCGAAGATGGTAAGGTGCACGCCTTTCACAACATGTGTTCCCATCGCGGAAATCCAGTCGTGTGGAACGCCAAGGGGAAGTGCAAGACGTTCACGTGTAAGTACCATAGCTGGACGTATGGGCTGGATGGTGCTTTGCGTTACGTTCCAGACGAAAAGAACTTCTGTGGCATCAAGAAAGAAGCTCTTGGATTGACGCCGGTTGCCGTTGATACCTGGGAGGGGTTTATCTTTATTCATACAGACCCGCACCCAAAAGAAACGTTGGAAGATTACCTTGGGGAAGCGGGGAGCAGTTTTGCGGGGTATCCCTTTGCCGAGATCGCCACCGGCTGCTCTGCCTGGGAGATCGATGTGAATGCCAACTGGAAGGTCTGCAAAGACGCGTTTCAGGAGGTCTATCATATCTTCAGCCTGCATCACAAAAGCACTGGGTCCGCATTTGCCGGCAAATCAAACCCCTACCTGAACGTGCATGAGCTGGCCCTCTTTGCCGCGCACGCGCGGATCTCTGTGCCTGCGAGTCTGGACTGGCGGCCAACACCCGTCGAGGCGTTGGCGAAACGCTATGGCATGTTGACACTACAAAAACAGGGCAGCTCTTCGCAAGGGATGCCTGCGGGAGTCAATCCGACGGGCGCTCCGGATTGGTCATTCTCGGGTTTTATCTGTTTCCCAAACACGTGCCTCTACGTTGCCGACGGCGGATTTCTCACGCATACGTTTTGGCCGCTGTCAGAAAACCGCACTCACTGGGAAGCCCGGATTTATTTCCCGAAGGCGCAAACGCTGGCTCAGCAATTTAGCCAGGAGTACAGCCGAGCGACCTTTGTTGACGGAGTACTCGTGGAAGATGGAGGAACGTTTGAGAAAATCCAATCGATGTTGGCGTCCGGGGCAAAGAAGGAAATCATCGTAGGAGATGAGGAGTTGCTCATTCGTCATCATCACAAAGTGACGGAGATGTTCTTTAACACATAAAGTGGGTGTCTAAATCAAACCGTAAGAGATCGGCACACCAGGTTTGTCACCCTGAGTGAAACGAAGGGTCTCTCAGAGAGATTCTTCGCTGTGCTCAGAATGACACGTCCGAGGGGGCACAGTATAAAGTGTACGAATGTTCTGTGGTCCGATTTAGATATCACACGAAAAAGAAAGGAGGACTTCAATGAGTCGCACATACAATATCATTGACGCTGACGGGCACGTGCTAGAGCCGCCCGATTTTTGGAAAGACTATATGGATCCGGCGTATCGCGATCGTGCGCCGCAGCTCTTCGTCGATACCGACGGACAAGAGCGGTTACGCATAGAAGGCAAAGTGCTGGGTGGGCCCAAAGGACTTGGATTTGCCGGAGCCATTGGTGCTCGACAGGGAGCGGCTCCCACCAACATTCGCTACATCGAAGGACGGAAGGGCGGCTTCGATCCGCACGCCCGGATTCCCGACATGGACTTGGATAATATTGATGCGGTGGTGCTCTACCCCACAATCGGCCTGTTCTGTGGAGTAGCGAGTGACCCGCTATTGTCTGCCGCGTTGTGTCGTGCCTACAACCGTTGGCTGGCGGATTACTGCAAGCCGTATCCAGATCGCCTCTTTGGCGCGGCGATGTTGCCGCTACAGTCAGCAGAACTTGCCATCGCCGAGATGCGCTATGCTCGCAAGGAACTCGGTATGCGGAGCGGCTTTGTCCGTCCCGATCCCTATCTCAATCGTTCACTTGACCATCCAGACTACGAACCGTTCTGGGCTGAGGCGCAAGAACTCGACTTTGCTATTGGTCTGCACGAGGGTACTGGTGTTCATGAAGGGCCTGGTGCGACACCCGCGATGGGTGTTGATCGTGTGAAGAGTCACGGCGCAAAACATATTGTGTCACACACCATGGAGATGATGATCGGCTGCTTGAGTGTGATCTGGGGTGGTGTCTGCGAGCGCTTCCCGAAAGTGCGGATTGCCTTTCTCGAGTCAGGCGGAGGCTGGATTGCCGGGTGGTTAGATCGCATGGATCGCCATTTCAAAGACGGTGACGTGTTTGATGACTCCGGCCTGCGGATGAAACCAAGCGAGTATTTCCAGCGACAGTGCTGGATTTCATTCGAGCCGGTCGAGGGCAGTCTCGCATATCTTGCCGAGTATCTGGGCCCACACAAGATTCTTTGGGCGACCGACTATCCTCACCCCGATGGCTTCTTCCCCGGCGCTCCGGCTATGATTGCGGCAAAACTTCCGGAAAAATTCCGGCGGCAGGTGCTGGCTGAAAGTGCCATTCAGTTCTACAAACTGACGTGAGTCTTTTTCCCTGGAGGTCTGCCGCTCTCATCACCTTGTGTTATACGACTGGCAAGACCCCAGGCACCCGGAAAAGGAGGACCTCCATGACTCGCTTTGAGGAGTACGCAACCAAATACCAGACCATCAAGATGCAGCGGCGCAACGGCATTCTTGAGGTTACTCTGCATAACAAAGGCGGCGCGTTGCTGTGGAACGAGAGTGTGCATCGTGAGCTGCCCTATGCCTGTGCTGATATCAGTGCTGACCCGGATAATAAGGTTGTCATTCTGACCGGAACAGGGGATACGTTTTGCGCTGAGGTCGATTTCGCCAGCTTTAGCGGTGAGCTCGGAACTCCGCGCGGCTGGGACAAGATCTACTGGGAAGGGAAACGTTTGCTCATGACCCTGCTCGACATTGAGGTGCCGATGATTGCCGCAGTCAATGGACCGGCGCACGTGCATGCCGAGATCGCCGTACTCTGTGACATCGTCATTGCCGCAGACACAGCGTCATTCCAAGACGCGCCCCACTTTCCGAATGGGATCGTTCCTGGCGATGGAGTACACTTGGTGTGGCCATTGGTTCTGGGGACAAACCGTGGCCGCTATTTCCTCCTCACTGGTCAGACGCTTTCTGCCCACGAGGCGCTGAACCTTGGAGTTGTCAGCGAAGTGATGCCAAGGGACCGGTTGTCAGCTCGCGCTTGGGAGTTGGCTGAGCAGTTGGCCAAGCAGCCGCCGCTCACGTTGCGCTACGCGCGAGTATCACTCACCCAACAGCTCAAACGCCTGATGCTCGACGGGCTCGGCTACGGCTTGACATTAGAGGGACTCGCTGCGATTGATCGCGCAACTCCGAGAACTTGACAAGGCAGTTCCCCCATGACCGAGATAGGAGTCTCTATCAGGACGAACAAACATTCATCGAAATGAGGATGTATATGCGTGAGCAAAAATTTAGTCCCGTCGTTGATGCCGATGGGCATGTCCTTGAGCCGGGCGACATGTACCAGAATTATATCGATCCACAATACCGCGACCGTGCTCTTCGCATTGATGTCGATGAGAAAGGCTACGAAAATCTCATCATCGACAACAAACCCTACCAAAGTGCTACAATACGCGGAAACCTTGGCGCGATTGGCGGGATCGGCATGGATCGCAGGAAGCTGTTCACCCGTGGAATGGTGACCTACGCCGAAGGGTCCCCCGCTGGCGGCTACGACCCGAAAGCGCGCCTCGCAGTCATGGATGACGAAGAGATCGACATTGCCATACTATACCCCACGCTGGGAATCTTTTGGGAAGGATCAGTGCAGGATCCGAAACTGGCCACTGCCTACACGCGTGCCTATAACCGCTGGATCGTGGACTTCTGTCGCGAAAATCCCCAGCGTCTCTACCCGATAGCGCATATCTCGCTGTTAGATCCTGACGGTGCAGTTGAAGAAACCATACGCGCTCGTAGAGAGGGTTGTGTCGGAGTCTATCTCTCGCCCGATCTTCCAGCGCGCAATGGGAAACGTTTCGACGACCCAGCATTTGTGCGTTTCTGGGAAACCGTGCAAGAGCTAGCCATACCGGTTGCCTTTCATGTCATCGTGCGAGAGCAGCAGACGTTCAACGAGTGGACTCGCCAGCTCAATGGTAAACCAGGCCCACTCGGACTCTTCGGCCACGCCTTCCTTGCGATTGATGTGATGACGGCGTTTACCTCGATGATTACTCTAGGCATGTTCGAGAAGTACCCCCGTATGAAATGCGCTGTGCTCGAAGCTGGGGCAACGTGGATTGGCGCCTGGTTGGATCGACTGGACTACAAAGGGGAAGTGAACGAGGCCTTTACCCCGATCACGCTGAAGCCCAGCGAGTATTTTTATCGGCAGTGTGTAGTCTCGGCGGACCCAGACGAGACCATGATCGCGCCGGTGGTCACCCACCTTGGCGCCGACTATTTTATTTGGGCATCGGATTACCCGCATATTGATGCCTCGTTCGGCGTCGTCAAAGAAATGAAAGAACGCTTGGCGTCGTTACCGCCTGCTGACCAACGAAAAGTCTTGGGCGAGAACGCCGTGCGGTTTTACAACCTGTGAGATGCACGACCCACTGCTTAAGTCAGAGAAGAGAAAAAAAGCCAATAAGGATTTGCCGCACTGGGCGTACTGAGAAAGTTTCGGCCCAGTGTTTGGACATAAAAGGGAATCCTTAACATCCCAGTCCTTTAAAGAAATAACATTGGAATTGGATCACGCTGTTTAACGGTCACACCGACGAACTCATGGAACTGTGCGCGGAAGAGATTTGACTTCAGGAGGGAGGTCCCAATGGTTGAG
>CAZCWX010000482.1:0-3873 GCA_964502465.1 uncultured Enterobacteriaceae bacterium
AGGGGCAGGACACAGGAACTCGGACACGCCAGTGCGAAACAGGCTCTCCTCACGGCGCTCAACCGGAGAAGGGAACAAGCGACAGTCGAGGATGGGCCAGTGTCATATACATTCCGGGTGCGGCGTCAGTTGCGAGACACACCATTGGTAAGCATTATCGTTCCTACTCGTGACCACCTGAAGCTTCTGCGCCGCTGTATACAAAGCATTGAGACACGGAGTTCATATCGGCAGTATGAGATCCTTATCATCGATAATGGAAGCCAGGAGCCGCAAACCTTAACCTATCTGCATTCGCTCCCTCATCAAGTCATTCGTGATGATAGTCCTTTTCATTTCGCTCGCCTGAATAACCAGGCTGCCGCCTGCGCTCGTGGCGATCATGTGCTGTTCTTGAATAACGATATGGAAGTGATAGCTCCGGATTGGCTCGAAGCGCTGTTGGAACACTCACAGCGACCAGAGGTTGGCGCAGTAGGTGGGCTCCTGCTGTATGCAGACAATACCATTCAACATGCTGGAGTCGTGCTTGGGGTGCGAGGTGTGGCTGGCCATGCACATAAGTATCTTCCTGTGAAAGATGCAGGATATTTTTGTTTTCCTCACCTCATTCGCAACTATAGCGCTGTGACTGCGGCTTGCTTGATGATGCGGAAGGCGGTGTATGAAGAGGTTGGTGGCATGGCAGAACAGCTCGCAGTGACATTCAATGACGTGGATTTGTGTTTGCGACTGCGTGCGCGTGGGTACGCGATCGTGTATACGCCGTACGCGCGACTGTACCATCACGAGTCACGCAGTCGCTGGTACCAGCCTCCTCGACCTAAGGAAGTGCAGTACATGCTCGATCACTGGGGCGCCCTGATTGCCCGAGACCCCTATTACAATCCTCACCTGACTCTGAAACACGAGGATTTTCGTTTTGATCTCGCCCGGGCGCGAATGGTGTGAGAAGAGTGAACAGGGCAATACTGCTTATGAGGTTCGCGGATCTAACCCCGCCATTTCGCGAACGACAGTCACAAGAGCGCCCCAATCCAATTCGCCCCGGCCACGTGCCAGGGCAGCAAGCAAATGACGATAGGCAAGGTCTGCGAGCGGCAACGGTGCAGCGACATCGTCAGCAAGCCGACGCATCAGGCTGACATCTTTCAGCCCGAGCCGCAGCCCAAATCCGGCTGGAGAAAATTCGTTGCGAGCGATGCGCGTGCCGTAGCCTTGAAAAAGCGGCACCGGTAAGAGCGCGCGGATGACCTCTAGCACGGTTTCGACCTGAAGGCCGGCTTTCTCGGCCAGGGTGAACGCTTCGCTCAGGGTCTCGATTGCCGAGACTACAAAGAAGTTGCCAACCAATTTGAGCGCGTGCGCGAGATGCGGTTCGGTGCCGACGACAATCACACCTTGTCCCATGACCTCGAATAATGGCCGACAGCGCTCGAGCAGCTCGGCTGGGCCAGCCGGACAGATCCAGAGCTTTGCCGCCGCCGCCGCCTCTGGACGACCAAACACCGGAGCGGCAATGAAGTGTTTTCCTGACTCGCGATACAATTGGTCCAGTTGTTTGGAAGTTTCGGGGAAGACCGTACTCATATCCACATGGGTACTGCCGCGTGCGAGCCCGGCATAAATGCCCTGTTCTCCCAAAGCGGTCGCCTTGAGGGCACTATCATCGGCCAACATGCTGATGACGATTTCGGCCTGCGCTGCCGCAGCATGAGGGGAAGAGGCCCAGGTTGCACCCTGTTCAAGCAGACTCTGCGCGCGTGCTTGAGTGCGATTAAAAACGTGGAGGGAATACCCAGCCTTCAAGAGATTCTGGGCCATGGGTAAGCCCATATTGCCGAGGCCAATAAACCCTATTCTTCTACTCATGATCTCTCCTCTTTTTTGTTCACTATCGGAAATGCGGTATCACCTTTTCAGCAAAAAGACGCATCGAGCGCTCAACCTTGTCTTGGGGAAGACCACCAAAGTTCATCCAACAAAGCAGTTCCCCCACGCCTGCCTCTGCCATTTCCTGGATTCTCTCAACAAGATGTTCTGGCGAGCCGAAGAGGACCGTCTCTGTCAGAAGTCCTTCCCAGGTAATGGATTGCAGCCTCGCTGCGAGCGCGCGAAATTGTGGCTGTAAGGAAAGAGGAGCTGCTTCAATATTTTCCGGGATCAAAAAACGGGCTAAGGCTTTTTGATACCAGAGTTCTGCAGCTTTGGCCTCATAAATAGCCTCACTGTCTGTCGGGGCGACATAAATGTGTCGGGAAACACCCCATGAGCGGAGCGCCGTTTGGACCTCGGTTTCACTGTATCCAGCTTCTTGCATGGCAGCGACATAGAGATCCCGGCTCTGTACGATCTGACTGAACGGACCAAAAAGAATCGAGTTGAGCATTGGCCAGCCACGGCGGGCAGCAAATGCAATGGTTTCCGAACTCATGCACACGACCATCAGGGGAGGATACGGTCTTTGGTATGGCTTCGGCACTACCGGAATGCCTTCAATGGTAAAAAATTTCCCATGGTAGGACACCTGCTCCTGTGTCCACGCCCGAATCATGATGTCCAGTACCTCTCCGAAGCGTTCGCGATTTTCTTCTTGTGGTACGCGGTACCCGGCAAACTCTATGGGGCGGTTTCCCCGGCCTACTCCTATACGGAGACGTCCATGACTGAGAATATCTACGAAGGCAATCTCTTCTGCCAGCCGGATGGGATCGTGAAAGGGAAGGATAGCCGCTGCGAGTGCAATATTGATGCGCTGTGTCCGGGCGGCGATCGCAGCAGCCAGTGCCATAGGGCTGACGGAAATACCATACTCGATGAAGTGGTGTTCGGTCAGCCACACGGAGTCATACCCAAGTTCCTCGCTCAAGAGAATCTGAGCAAACTCCCGATGAATCACTTCAGCAGCGGAGATCCCTGGCGGGGACTGCAGAAAGTAATAGGTGCCAAATCGCACTCTTCTCTCCTTCATACGTAAAATTTAAGGGTCCCTCTCCTACAAGGAGAGGGACAGAGTGCTGAAAAACTCCGCGTTCACCCTTCGACAAGCTCAGGGCGAACGGGACGGGTATGCAAAAGATTGATGATTTTCCGTTCATGCTGAACCTGTCGAAGCATGAAAACCACTTTATGAAGCAGTCTCACCAGGGGAGAGGGACAGAGCGAGAGGGCTATACCTCTGCGACCCACAGATCCTTACTCAAACGCTTGGTCAACACCTCACATCCTATTTCCGTTACCGCGACCATGTCTTCTTGGATAGAAATCCCCGTCTCCCAACGAGGCGCAGGGCATCGATCCCTTCTTCCTCCATCAGCACCCGTGCTCGGGTAACGCGGAGTTCATACTCGTCGAACGGAAACTCGGCAAAAAGGGGTTCTTTCATGAGAGCCTCCTCCTCAAGATTGACCGTTAGTGTTGCGTACCGTGCCCGCCATAGCACGGGAGACTCTGAGACACAAGGAAAAAGGCGAACGCTCTCAGCCTCAAACCGAAAACGCGCTCCCCACTCTGCTTGACACGCTCTTCAAAAAAGACGCATGCTGCGCCTGTGCCCGACCTGGATGGAGGCTGAGACTGAGAGGCAAAATGAACCAACCTGAACAACTTCACAAGATTTCCCCTGCGGTATTACAAGTATTGTATCGACATACCTGGTACTACAACCTGAAAATTCCACTCTTTTACGGGATGCTAATAGGGTGCGGGTACGTCGCCTGGCATACCCGGAGTGAGTGGATACAGTGGTTTATGTATGGAGGGATAGGATACCTGTGGATGAGCATTGTGACGTTTATGCACGACTGCACCCACAGTGTGCTCTTTAAGGCGAAATGGAAGAATTGGGCCTTTGGCATTTTTTCCACCATCCCA
>CAZCWX010000483.1:0-11580 GCA_964502465.1 uncultured Enterobacteriaceae bacterium
GAGATTCCTTTTTTCCCGTCGCCACGCGCACGGCTGTACGCTGGAGCTTTTCTCTCAGTGCAGGCGAAGGGGCTTCTGCCTCTTGGGCGAAGAGCGCGAGTTCCCGCAGGTCAATCATGCGGTTCATACACGTCGGACACGCCTGCACATGTACTTCGAAGGATTGCCGTTTTTCAGGCGGGATCTTCTCGTCGAGGAAATCGCCCAACTCGGCGATTGACGGACATTCTGGAGCCTGAAGTTGGCTGAGTTGTCGTAGGAGGGTCTTGTCTATCTCTGGCATTGGCTCACTCTTTCTGTCTCAGCCCTTCTCTATAGAGACTTTTTATCCTATCGCAGTTTTTCCTTGTCATGGAAGAATCCCGGCTTTTCGTAAGCAGTCTGCTATTTTTGCTTTTGCCCGTTGATACTTCACCCCGACTGTGCCGGCTGGCAGCCCAAGCAACTTGGAGATGGTATCATACTGGAAATCGCGTCCTCGCATCCAGAAGATTTCCTGGTCCGCCGCAGCAAGTTCTTGCACGCAACGGTGCAGCGCCTGAACGATTTCCTGTCCAGCGACGCGCTCTTCTGGACCAGGGTTGGGATCAGCCGCAAAGGCAGTGACAGAGGAAGGGTTTTCCCCTTCCCCTTCGTCCGAGAGCAATGGATCAAGCACTTCGAGGCGGCGACCTCGCCTGTGCAAGTACGTTTTGGTTTCATTTTCCGTGATGGTTTTCACATACCAGCGAAATTCGTGCTCAGTCGCGCCACGAAAAGACTGTATCCCTCTGTCTAGGAGAATCACAAAGACCTCCTGATACAGATCTTCCTGTTCAGCCGCATTGACCCCACCAAACTTGCGTAGCACGCCGCGCATCACGGGATACACCAGGTCAATCAGCGTGTTCAGCGCCTGGTGTTCAGCCGTCGCTGCCCTCTGCAGGAGTTCTTTGATGTCCACCGCCACAGTACCGGCTTACATAGAAAAACTTCAATGTAAAAAAAATGCGCCTCTGAGGTCTTTATAGAATAGCAGCCCGGACATGGGCAAATCACCTCACAGAAGGAGGCAGTATCATGCAGAGGACAGGCACAGTACAGAAGGTCATGTTGGCAGGAGCGTTTTTGCTCACACTGGCTTCTCCAGTCTTAGCCGACACATTCGTGAACGGCCATTTTCGCCGGGATGGAACCTACGTTGCCCCTCACTACCGTTCAAACCCAGATGGCAACTTCTCGAATAATTGGAGCACCCGCGGCAACGTCAATCCGTACACTGGGCAATGGGGAACGCGCCAGTACCCGGGCCAATCATCCCCCAGCTACCGTGGCTATTCGTCTCCCAGGACTCCGAGCTGATCGTCCCGCAGTTTTCGCCGAGGGTGGTAAGTCAGAGTCTGGCAGGGATAGAGTCACACCCCATCCCTGCCACCTCTTATACGGATTCTAGATGATCTCTATCCGTTACTCTGCAGGCCGTTCATGCTTCGACAAGCTCAGCACGAACGGGTGGGTCCTGTCTCGCAAAGCAGGTCCCGCTCGCCCTGAGCCCGTCGAAGGGTGAGCGCGAATGGATAAGCATCAAAGAGAATCCATATTACGCACGAGCACGAACATGAAGCCAGAAACCATGTGTCTTCTTATCGCATTAGGAATGAGCGTGATGCTTCAGGGGTGTTCAGTGGGGATGGCGGCGAGTGGTCACGAGCAGATGGATGCATCGATCGCGTTCCCTGGATCAAATCGAGCAGTCATCGTCTCGAAGCTGGGGCCGCCAGAAACCTCACGGCAACTGGAAAACGGCAACATGGCAGACACCTACCCGATTAAAAAAGGCAATGAGGCCAGCTCAGGTCGGGCGTGGGCGCATGCAGGCCTGGACATTCTTACCTTGGGCTTGTGGGAAGTCGTCGCGACTCCCTACGAACTGGCGCAAGGCGAAGACACTTATCGCCTGGTGATTACCTATGCCCCGGATGGAGCCGTGCTGGAAGTATACCGAGTCGGAGCAAAATAACCTCACTCCTGCCACGTGTGTAAGAGATTACACTGCACAGCCCTGGCGGGTTTCCTGACCTGCGCGAAGACTGGATTCCCGCCTGCGCGGGAATGACCACCTCCCCATCGTGCCCGCGTAGGCGGGTACCCAGGAAAAGACAGGCTTCGGAATTACGCGCAAGCTTCAATTAGGCCACAAACAATTCGCACCTCTGCGTGCCTGAACTTTGTAGCGTGCGCCATGCGCACGAAGGGAAACAGGCAGCGCTGCAAAGACGTGCGCGCAGCGCACGCTACTTGCTGATCCAGAAAGGGCATGACTTTATTCAACAACATGTCAAAGATTGGAGCGCTTTCGATTGGACCAATATAAACGAGATTCGTAGCATACTACCCCGGTTCTCCTGAGATGCATGAATGTTACATTGCACCTCAGGAATGAAATAGAAGGCTGTCAGGAGTATGCATTTGTATGACCGTCTCTTATGATGCGATTATCGTCGGCTCCGGCCCCAACGGCCTGGCCGCTGCTATCACTCTAGCGCAAGCCGGTCTGTCCGTTATCGTGTATGAAGCCGAAGGGACGATTGGCGGTGGAGTGCGTTCGGCAGAGCTGACCTTGCCAGGCTTTGTTCATGATATTTGCTCTGCCGTGTATCCCCTTGCTATAGGCTCACCCTTTTTTCGCTCCCTGCCGCTGGCTCAGCATGGGCTCGAATGGATCCAACCCGACGCGCCGCTTGCACATCCTTTCGATGACGGCACAGCCGCTCTGCTTGAGTGTTCTGTTGATAGCACCGCTGCAACCCTCGGTGCTGATGCGAGGGCCTATACCAGGCTCATGGAGCCTTTGATTGCGAGTTGGGATGGATTGGACGTTGAGCTGTTAGGTCCACTGCGACTGCCCCGGCGACCGCTTTCGTTGACCCGATTTGGCCTGCAGGCGATTCGCCCGGCGTGTAATCTTGCCAACAAAAGATTCAAGGGAGAACGCGCACGTGCCCTCTTCGCCGGTTTGGCCGCCCATTCGATGTTACCGCTCGAACACTGGGGCTCTGCCGCCGTTGGTCTGGTCCTCGGCATCGCGGCGCACGTGCTTGGCTGGCCAGTTCCGCGCGGGGGAGCGCAAAAACTGACAGACGCGTTAGCTTCGTATTTGCGTTCCCTTGGAGGAGCAATCGAGACCAACAGGACCGTAGCGACGCTGGCTGAACTGCCTCGCTCTCGGGCCGTTCTGTGCGATGTCACCCCGCGCCAACTGCTGAAAATTGCCGGAGAGCAACTTTCTCCTCGGTACCGCGATAAGCTGCAGCGTTATCGTTACGGCATGGGAGCGTTCAAATTGGATTGGGCGCTATCAGGTCCCGTGCCCTGGAAAGCGACGAAATGTGCGCGAGCCGCTACCGTCCACCTCGGTGGAGGGATAGAAGAGATTGCCGCCTCTGAGCGCGCAGCCTGGTACGGCGAGCATGTCCACCGACCGTTTGTCCTGCTGGCGCAGCCGTCGCTGTTCGATCCCTCAAGAGCCCCCGAAACCCACCATACGCTGTGGGCCTATTGTCATGTGCCGAATGGGTCAACCTTTGATATGGCGGGGGGGATCGAGAGACAAATCGAGCGATTTGCGCCAGGGTTTCGTGACTTAGTGCTCGCGCGCAGTGTGAGGTCTCCGCTCGAGTTCGAGCGGTACAATGCCAATCTCGTCGGCGGTGATATCAATGGAGGCGCCGCCGATCTGCGGCAGCTCTTTTTCCGGCCAACCGCGAAGCTGTATAAAACCTCCCTGAAAGGGCTGTATCTCTGCTCGGCATCAACCCCTCCCGGCGGCGGCGTGCATGGCATGTGCGGTTACCACGCTGCGCGTCAGGCACTGCGGGAGATGTTTTAGAGGGTGTTTGCGAAGCCAGAGTGGTGAGTCATTGCGAACGGAGCGAAGCAATCTTTGCCCGCAAGAGAGATTGCGTCGTCGCCGGAGCCTGCCCTGAGCCTACATCAGATCATAAAAGATTGGTATACCCGGTCTGTCACCCTGAGTGAAACGAAGGGTCTCAAATAGAGATTCTTCGCTACGCTCAGAATGACACGACTGAAAAGTCTCATCGTAAAGTGTACTCATGCCGTGTGGTTTGATTTAGTCGAAGGGGCTCCTCGCAATGATAGTGCCCCCTCCTTTCCAAGCGCCCTTTTTAACAACACATTTCCCTTTCTCACTACCTCCTGCTCATTTCCCGTACAGCATCAGCGCCATGACGCTAAAGCGGCTCTCGCTTATCGGCCGATTATAGAGAATCTTGTGGATCTGGAAGATGGTGGCACGGTCGCGCTGATAGTCAATGGATGACTGGGCGGCAACTTGCGCGAACCAGTCTGTATTGTCCCAGGGGTTGAAATCTGGATGCCGGTAGACCATTAGGAAGCTGCGCTTGTGGGTGCCGGCGTGATCGTAGGTCAGTGCATAGAGCACAACGGAGGTTTGCACGTCGATATACAGCACCCGGCGGCTGTACAACGGATGTGATCCCTTCGGTGTACATTCGACGACGACCACCCGTCGCAGCTCCCAGGGATCCAGCGGATACCAGTTCCCCTTTCCACCCCAGGTCACTTCGGTGGCTTTAATCGGTGCTGGCACCAGCACAACCTGTTCTCCCACATACTTCCAGTCATAGTGGTGGATATGTCCGAGGAATCCCGACCGATCCTCGATGAGGGTTTCTCCACCTCCGGGAGCGTCATAAGGATTGTACACGATCTTGCGGGTGCGCCGCGTGCGGGGATCGTACACCCATTGGTCATCACTGAGGGTGTTGTCATTGTACACCAGGCTGAGGATCTGGTTGCCTTCCATATCCGCCGGCGCGAGCATGCGTGAGTATTGCTTGGCGTACACGCCTTGCTGTTCCCATTGCGATATATTTTTGTCTGCTTCCGGCCTGTGCATGCCGTACATGGACACAAAGTAAAAACTCTGTGTACGTTCCGTTGCGCCACCGGCATTGCGCATCTCGTTGGTGGCCCACATCTGCGCGGTTTCTCCCTGGTCTCGATAGCGCATGTTCCAGGCCGCCTTCTCACCAGCTTCAGGGTCCTGGGGATCGATCAAGGGAAAGGGACGTCCGGCTCCATAATGCTGCAGTTCTCCTTCTCCAACGGAGACCTGGCCGTAGTATTTGAGCGTCGCCTCGACGTACTCTTGTCGCACGGGCAGGTCGGTGGTTTCCTGTACGGTGATAGTGAAATCTCCTGCTGCAAGCGGTGTGAGGATTTCCGGCGGGAGTACGGATTTGGCGACTTGGAAATTAGTCGCGTCGATCTTCATGCCTAGGGTGATCCCCTCCACATGGGATGGACCCTGGCGGTAGGGAAAAAAGACGGTGCGGATTCGCTCCTGTACAGTGTCACTTTCTGCCCATCCCTGAAGAGGGAGCAGAAACAGGGCGAGAACAATCGCAATGACTCTGCTGTGCCTGTCCACTCGGTTCCTCCTTTTTGCTCTCCCGCTGCAGGAGAGGCGTACCACTTAAATGTGCAGTCTCTCGTAGTCCACTACAGAGCCCGTAGTAACGACTGCAGTCGTCAGTGCAGCCGAAACACGCGACTAAAGTCGCGCTACTACTAGACCTTGAAAAGCCACGCGACACACTACTGGTGATGGCGTGCTACGGTCGAAAAGACGGAATCACATGTTGGCCGAACAGCCGGATCGAATCCATGATGTTCTGATGCGGAATGCCACCAAACTGCATAAAGCACAGCACCTGATCCACCCCAGCAGCCTCATATTTTTTGAGGATGCGGATACAGGTGTCCGGATCCCCCATACAAAACATCCCGCCTTCGATGAGATCCTCGAGCGACTTCCCCGCTCGTTCCCCCTGCACCGCACTCACCGCAAATTTATAGGAGTCGGGAATCTTCACCCCTTGTTCTTGCCACGGACGGTACAGTTGTAAGGACTTGTTCAAAAACCACTGACCCGCCGGGCCAGCCACTTCTCGGGCTTTTTCATCGGTTTCTGCACAATGGATGATACCGAGTGCAGCAACCTGTGCGTTGACACACGCACCAACCGGCTGTGCCTGACGGATCCCATCATGATACATCTGCACCCGTCTCGTGAGTTCCTCAGGCTGACCAATATTGAAACACAACGCACCAATGCCTTTTTGCCCGGCAACCGTAAAACTGTCTGGCTGCGCGCAGGCAACCCAGAGCGGCGGGTGAGGGTGTTGGACAGGTTTGGGAATAACCGAGCGAGGGGGGATCTTAAAGAACCGGCCCTCGTGCGAGAAGGGGTCCTCTAGCCACATGCGCGGAATGATCGAAATGGCTTCTTCCCACATCGCTTTGGTCTCTTCCGGATTAATCTCGAATCCACCCATTTCGACGAGAGTTGTCGAGCGTCCGGTCCCCAATTCGACCCGCCCGTCGCTGAGGATGTCGAGCACCGCAGCTCGCTCTGCCACGCGGATAGGGTGATTGTATTGTGGTGGGAGGAGCGCGACCGCATGGCCAATGCGAATGGTGCTGGTCCGCTGGGAAATTGCGCCATAGAGCACCTCTGGAGCCGGACAATAGGAAAACTCAGTCAGAAAATGATGTTCGACCGTCCAGAAATACTCAAATCCCATCTCTTCGGCCAGCATCACCTGAGCAATCACTTGTTTGTAGGTATCTTGAACGATTCCCGGATAATGCGGTTCAGGAATCTGAATCTCGTACATCATACCAAATTTCATGAACAACCCCCTTTTTATGAGACTATACAGAGACTGAACAGACCTGAGCACCAGGGTCCCTGCTCTAACTGGGTGAACCCTAACACGGTCCGCAACCTCTCTGCAACCGTACAATCTGTGATGAAAAGCAAAAAACTTTACGCCCTCAGTACGAACGCTGGGCAGGAGTAGACGCGAGCGTTGCGATCGTGGTCGCGATGTCACGGCTCAGAGCTGCCACCGTGCGGCTCATCGCCGCCGCCAGCGGCGAAGTCGAAGAGCGCGATTGTGGCGGGGTTACCTGCCTTCGACTTTGCTGCGCGTAGCCTGTCCTGAGCTTTGGCGAAGGGATCGATTGCCTGACATCCTATGCTGTCGCGCTGTTCAGGGACACCGTGTAATAGTTCGATTTTCCGTTCGACAACGTTCAGGATCGTTCAATTTTGCCGCTTTGTCCCTCTTCTGTGGGGTACATCTCAAACCTTATAGATGGAGTGGCTTATCCCCATTTGCCTTTCACCGCTGACTATGGACAATGTACAAGCCGACAAAGCGAGCAACCAAGACGGCCATATAGAACTGCCCGATGATGCCTTCGAGGGTGGCGAGCCCGCGGGCAGGCCCAGTCAAGGGAAGAATATCCCCATATCCCACCGTAGAAAGCGTGACAAAGCTGAAATAGACGAAGAGCGATAAGGAGGCAGAAAAAGGCTGAGCTGTGTCTGTAGCTATTTTCACCCCTTCTCCGAATCGGAAAGAACCAGGGTGGACAGATTCCAGCAGCATAAACAGGAACGCCCATACTAACCCTATCAGCAAGTACACACACAGCGCTCCACTAACAGTATCTTCTGTTACGGTCTGCGCGCGCAGCACCAAAGCGAGGATGGTCACAGCAATAAAAGCAAAGAAGACTGCGCCAACCCCTTCGCTGATGAGCAGCAGCACATGGCTTTCGCTGACATGCGTCACCCATCGGAGGGTCAGGGCGGCAAGGCCGAGCATGCTGGCCGTGAGGGACACCATCCTGTTGTCCCCAAGTGCATGGATGGTGGCGAGGAGGATCACGAGCAGCAACACCGAGAGGGAATAAAGCGTCAGCGGATGGCCAACAAAAAACGTATGGAGAAGAAAAAGCAGGAACAGCGCGATGAGCAACAAGGAAAACCTGCCTTTGATGAAGCTAACAGGAGACGGGAGGAGTCGGTTGTTACTCATGTCACTCCCTGCCCTAGTGGCGCAGTCATCTTGGCCGCATTGCCAACCATGCAGGCAAGATGCCTGCACCACCATGAGAACTCATGCAATCGCACCGCTCTATTTGGCAAGCTAAATCAAACCACATAAGATTCGTACACTACGTAACACCCTGTTCCATATTTCGCCCGGCGATCAATCGCTGGGCTACACGGCTGCGCCCCCTGAAGGGGGCTGAAAGCCGGCTTTAGCCGGCGTCGTTCTGAAGCCCGGCCAGTTCATGGCCGGGCGCAGGTGAGTTCACAGTAAGTGCTGGAGTGTGCCAAAGTCGTGTGGTCTGATTTAGGCCCTGACAGGGCACTCAAAGTACCCCAGCGGCCGCCGATGAACCAGGCCCAGCGGGAGCTTGAAGCTGAGTCGGTTGCATTCCTCGTGTGTGCTCGCAATGGCGTGACATCGAAATCAGAAACGTACCTGGCGAATTACGTCAAACAGAACACGACGGTTGATGATATTGACCTTTACCAGATCATGCGCGCGGCCGGCCAGGTGGAAACCCTGCTCGGCCTGACGGCTCACACCAAATACGACAAGCCCACAAGCAGAGGGTACTGACTGGATATAAGCCATAAGGCAAAGCCAAGTATGGCAGACAAGCTGAAAGACAAGTTTTGCGCGTACACCGAATCCGTTCAAGCAAAGCTGCGGAGAAAAAGCGGAGAATCGCCAGGGAAAGGGCCGCTGAAACTCTATTCCAAGAGAGTCCTGGAACTCCAGACAGCAGTCGCAGAAGCAGAAAGTAAGGCCGAGTTTCAGTCCCTGACCAAAGAAACACGGTCACTGTTCTCAGGAAACTTCCACGGGAAGAGCGAATCAGTAAGAAATCAATGGACTTTGGGAGCTTTCAGGTCCGCCGCTTCACCTCTGACGAACTTGAGGCCATCCTTATTGGAAACCCGTGTCGGCGCAGCGCCCCTTTCTCTTTATCAAAACTCCACGCCGGAACTGAAGAAGGTCTTTATTGACGTGTGCGGTGTGGGTCTTCCAGCTTCCACAGCGCTCCCTCCAGATTACACGCCAATGCTCTTCAAAGTGTTCTACCCCTCAAGTACTATGGCTAACACCTTGTCGCATGAACACTGAAAGAAGGGGAAGTGAATAGACAGACACGGCTTGAAGGAGCCCGGCAGGCATTGGCTGGCGCGAGAGCCCTCTTGGCAAGCGGAGATTTCCACGGATGCGTTTCACGCTGCTACTATGCAGTGTACCAGGCCATGTGGGCTGCGGTAGGAGAACCAGAGAAAAAACCACGTTGGGAACACTTTGGTCTCATGCAGACCTTCGTCCGCGGCAGATGGCTAGACCCACAGGTCGCTCTGCGCGGTCCGGGCGCTTTGGAAGCGCAACGCTTTACACTCCGTAGATTGTATGATCTGCGACTCGGCGCAGACTACCGGCTTGATGATATCAGCCAGAGGGACGCAGAATGGGCAATACAAACCGCCCAAGAGGTTCTCTCCATCGTTGAGCAGAAAGAAGGATAGAATGGCGCAAAAATTAAAAGCAAAAGGACGGGCGTTAGCAGAGGCAGCCTTACGACTGAGCCAGCATGTTCTCGCACGCTATCCGCAGGCCCTCATCACCACACTCGACGTGCCGTACACGGATGAGGATCTCACCATCGAGGTCGCTCTGCCTGAAAGGTGTGAATTACGAGAGGCTAGTGATGAGTTGATCCGTATGTGCCTGACGATCGAAGACGAATTGGGAGTCACGATTTTGACCCAAGTGACTAGGCTAGAAGTGGAGCAGAGAACGGGATGAACTTCTCTTCGCCCGAGTCTCGCAGTAATAGTCTGGAAGTCCATAGAACTCTCTGGAGGATGGAGGAATACTCAACGATGCATGTCGCCGTCGAACCCCCTGATGACATCGCCTAGCAACTCAAGACTGCCTGGCTGGATATACCCCGCCGGGTGTTGGAAGCCATCGTGGTAGAAGGCTACCGTTCCGGCGCGCTCACGCGCGGCCAAGTACAGCGGTTCCTGAACCTCTCCTGGTGGGAGACTGAAGCGTTCCTCGTTGGAACCTTAGGCTGCGTGATTTTTCCGCCTCATAGGAGTGACGAATTGCTTGCAATTTCGGCGACGAAGGTGGTAGAGTCTGCCATATTTTTGGCAACCGGCAGCTTCTGTACCGCGTTAGGTCAGATTATAGGAAGCTGCGGTGATTGCCGATTACCCTAGGTGGTCTAATACCTGTTGAGCACCCACGGCCACTGGACATAATGAAACTGGCAATGAGATAAGGCGTGCCTAGACTGAAGCAAGATCCAATCGCCTCGAAGGCTACTGTTGTCACTGTCAGCTCCGAAGCCACGCTGTGGCAGACGGCCGAGGCCCGGCGGACCAACATACACGCCGTGGAAGACAAGCACGTCGTCTGTGGCCTGATCTTCCCCAAGGACATCGCTGGAGGATGTGCTCCAGCCACGGCGAAATTTTATGCCAACTTTATCAGTCTCGCGTGCGCTTCCCTAACGGCGACCGAGACTTTCTTACTCCTGGCCGTGCATACACCCGCGCTGGCCAATCCACCATTCCCGCTCGGGGTACAGCCATGAATGTATTTGAGCTTCGCGATCGGCTCGTTGATGATTACTCTCGCTATACGCACAGTTTCATCAAGATCGCGGACCCTCGCATTTGGAACACGGTGGAATCCGCGCTGGATGGAGGGGCATTCTGGCCGGAGCCGCTGCTCCAACTCAATCCAACTTTCCTGCCGGGAGGTACGATCGATGACCTGGTAAACCAGGGTGCGCTGCACGCGGAGTGCGCACGCATCTTCCGCATCGACAAATCAGATTCTGATTATACCGGCAAGCAGCTCTTACTCCACACTCATCAGCGGGAGGCCATACTCAAGTCTAAAGAAGGCAAGTCTTATGTGCTGACGAGCGGGACAGGGTCAGGCAAAAGCCTGACCTACATCGTGCCGATCGTTGACCACATTCTGCGGAATGGTTCAGGCCGGGGAATCCAGGCTATCGTGGTCTATCCGATGAATGCCTTGGCCAACAGCCAGGATGAAGAACTCAAGAAGTTCCTTGAAAAGGGTTACCCTGAAGGGGAGTCTCTCGTTCGCTTCAAGCGCTACACAGGACAGGAGAGAGTTGCAGAAAAAGAGGAGATCCGCAAGAATCCGCCAGACATCCTGCTTACCAACTACATGATGCTTGAGTTCCTGCTCACCCGGCACGAAGACCGAGAACTGGTACGTGCCGCGCAGGGGCTGCGCTTTCTCGTCTTCGACGAATTGCACACTTACCGGGGACGCCAGGGAGCGGACGTGGCGCTGCTGATCCGGCGCTGTCGTCAGGCTTTTGGCGGCCACGACATTATCTGCATCGGCACCTCAGCTACAATGGCCAGCGAAGGCTCCACTGAGGAACAGAAGCGCGAAGTGGCCAAGGTCGCCGAGGTGTTCTTCGGCATTCCCTTTGATACGTCGCAGATCATCAGCGAGACGCTGGAGCGCGCCACCCCGGAGGCCGATTGCAAAGACCATAAGGTGATCCAAGCACTTCGTGAGGCCATACAAAATAATGCGCCGCTGCCCTATAGCTACGAGGACTTCCGCCTTCACCCGTTGGCCTCTTGGATCGAGTCCACGTTTGGCGTAC
>CAZCWX010000484.1:0-5886 GCA_964502465.1 uncultured Enterobacteriaceae bacterium
AACCTGTTTGGCAGCCTGGCAGTTGGACTCCTAGGCGTGGTCCTTGGCTTTGTGCTTGGGAGGGTAGTCTAAAGGCCATAAAGGGCACGTACCGTATCGAGCTTGCGCAGGAGTGGTGAAAACGGTACGCTTTTCCCCTGCCCGGCATGCCCACCCTGTTCATAAGAGAGGAATGAGAGTGTACTATGCCAGAAAACCAGCCGCGTTTTTCGCTCATTACTGAGAAGAGTCTGGCCGATCTCCGGCAACTGATCGGCGTGCCGATTGAGGATACGCTGGAGCCGTGGTGCTATGAAGCAACCCGCGACAACATTCGCCATTGGGCGCATGGCATCGGCGATGACAACCCCTTGTGGTGCGATCCCGCTTATGCTGCCCGAGCTCAATATGGCCGTCTGGTGGCGCCGCCCTCCTTTGTCTTCACGCTCAATCGCTCGTTCAGTGGGTACGTCGCTGGCTTGCCTGGTGTCCATGCCATGTTTGCTGGGATCGAGGCCACCTGGCACAAACCGATACTGCTTGGCGACCAGTTCACCACCAAAGCATGGCTCAAGGATTTGGTCGAACATCAGACCCGCTTTGCCGGGCGCGCTATTCAACAGATTTACCGGGCGGAATTTTACAATCAGCACGGCGAGCTGGTCGCAGAAGGCGATAGCTGGTGCTTTCGCACCGAGCGCGACACCGCGCGCGAACGGGGAACGAAGTATGCCGAGGAGAAAGCCAAGGAGCCAGTGTTCTATTCGCGTGACGACTTGGTGAAAATCTTCGCGCTCTATGAGGCCGAGGCAATTCGCGGGGCCACTCCCCGCTACATCGAAGACGTGCAAGTCGGTGACACGTTGCCCACGATGGTGAAGGGACCGATGACGGTCACCGGGTTCATCGCCTTTGCGCAAGGTTGGGGGGGCCTGTATATCCGTGCGAACAAGCTGGCGTGGAAACAGCTTCAGAAGCATCCCGGGGTGGGGATTCCCAACAAGTTCGGCATTCCTGATGTGCCCGAGCGGGTGCATTGGGAGGATGACTTAGCCACGCTAGTAGGCACTCCCGCGGCGTATGATTACGGCCCGGAGCGTTGTTCGTGGATGGCGCACCAGCTCACCAACTGGATGGGGGACAGCGGATTCCTCCGGCACTTGTCCGTCCAAATCCGACGACACAATCCCGTGGGGGATACCCTCTATCTCAACGGCGAGGTAACGCGGATCTTTCAGGAAGACGGCGCGCACTATGCCGACATTACCCAGACTGCGGTGAACCAGGATGGAGAATTATCGGTGCGGGCAAAAGGCCGCGTGCGGTTACCCTCGCAGGCGCAGCAGTAGGGCATGTGACTGCTCGCCGTGTGGGACATCACACGTTGTCCGATATCTATAACTGTTTCACCGAAGGATGTGACACGAAAGATTGGCAAGAAGCGAAGAGACTCATTGACGAGGTATCGGAGAAGACTTTGTTGCAAAATCGATAAGATCTGTTACTCAACTGACACGAACCCTGTCAGAATCTTGTGGCCTAGAGAGAAAGGAGTGACGACGATGCATTTTATGTGGTTTACGGAACGAGCGTATCACTACGATCCAGAAGAAGATCCGGCCAAATACCAGGCGCTGGAAAACGATATTGTGCGCAAGCGCAGCTTCTTCGGCACGCCGAACCGGTTTTTTGAACGGACGCACGGCGCCCAGCTGCTCAATCAATATTTGGATGAGAAAATCTATACTGATGCCGAGCTGCTGAATTTTGACGGCCTGATGCTCAATGAACATCATGGCACCCCCTTCTGTTTGGGCGCAGTCATGGACGTCGAGGCGGCCGTGCTGGCCAAGGCGACCAAACGCACCAAAATCGTGTTGCTTGGCAACCCCGTGCCTACCGTAGCCAATGCGCTGCGGCTGGCAGAAGAACTGGCGATGATCGACCTCATCTCGAACGGGCGTCTGGTCTCAGGCTGGGTGCGCGGTGCAGGCTCGGAACAACTCGCCAATAATGCCAATCCGGCCTACAATCGCGAAATGTTTGAGGAAGGGATCGACTTTATCATCAAGGCGTGGACCACGCCTGGCCCCTTCCGCTACGAAGGGAAGCACTTCCACTTCCGTAATGTCAATCCCTGGGTGCTGCCGCTGCAGACGCCGCATCCGCCGTTCTGGATTCCGGGCCTGATTAGTCCCGACACGGCCCGCTGGTGCGCCCAACGGCGTTATCCCTACATCGCGCTGGCGACGCGATTAGAACCAACCTTAGAGTTGTGGGACCTCTACAGTCAAGCGGCCGCACGAGAAGGGTACCAGGCCGGACCGGAGAATTTTGGCTACCTGCAGCCGGTGATGGTGGCGGATACCCAAGAGCGCGCGGAGGAGTTAGGCAAGCGGATTCTCTTCGGCGGGGCCTTTGCGCACTTTGCCCGTCCGGAATGGATGTTCCCCCCAGGCTACAACTCGAAAGAGGCGACCCAACGCCTGGCCCGCACCAATTTCGGTGTCAACGCCGCCGCCAAGCCGCTCTATGGCGAGGGCGGCGAAGACTCCGACGAAGCCGTCGAAGCCGTCAAGCGCGTGATTTACGATGGGTACCCCGACGTGCTGAAAGACATGGTCATGATCGCTGGCACGCCGGATACCGTCATTCCTAAACTCAAGAAAGTGCTGGACATCTTACGTCCCGGCATTTTCTCCTTCTGGCTGGACGGTCCGGTGCCTGCGAAGGACCGGCTGCGCTGTCTGGAATTGCTCAACCGCGACGTCATTCCCGCCCTGCGTGAGTACGGGAAGACGCTGGGGTTAGTCGATCCGTTCCACTGTCCTCCCGGATCAAACCTGCTGCGCGGAGGCACGCCCGAGCCGGTGAGTAACCCAACGGCTTTGGCCGAGCTTGCCGCTTAACCTAGGACCGTGTCTCATAAACTTGTGAGCGGTTTGTTCTTTTATGGACTGCGGCGGCTCTGCCGCCGCTTTGCCTGCGCGCGGAGCGCGGAGCGGACGATCGTCGATCGGCGTCAGCCACAGCGCCGCCGTGGGCGGCGCATTCCATAGGGGACAGTCCCTGCCCGGTTGTCCGGCTAAAGAACTTACGAGATACCTTACTGGTACCGTGTCCACATGATTTTGAGGGGTTCGTTTCCGTCATGCCCACCCTTCGTTGCACTCAGGGTGACAAAGCGAGTGTGCCAATCTTCTGTGGTTTGATCTATTTTACGGAGTCAACGCGAGCTTGCCAAAGACCCGGCCTGCCACCAAATCGGCCAAAGCCTGGGGCGCGTCAGCCAGCGGATACGTCTTGCTCACGATAGCTTTGAGCTTGCCCGCCGTGAACAAGCTCGTCAGGGCCGTCGCCATCTCCGGAATCACAGGGCCAGCATTCACCAAACTCATCCCGAGAAGATTGGCGTCCTTCATCAAGGCGTGCATGATCGCGAACTGACCCTCTGGTCCTTTTCCTGTGCCCGTGCCGATCAGAATGATTCGCCCGTCCCGTGCCAGAATAGCCAGGTCTTTCCCGAGATTGTCGGCTGCAACATTTTCAATGATGACATCCACCCCTTTGCCGTCCGTGCATTGCTGCACTGCCGCAGCGAAGTCTTGTGCTTTGTAGTTGATAGAGACATCCGCTCCTACTTCCTGTGTCCGTGCGGCTTTCTCCGCAGACCCTACCGTCGTCAGCACACGCGCCCCGGCGAGTTTGGCAAGTTGGATCGCGGCAACTCCTACTCCGCCGCCGCCAGCCGAGATCAGCACAGTCTCGCCGGTCTTGAGTCTCGCTTTGTGGTGTAAGGCGCGATACGCAGTGTAAAACGGAATGGGAATCGCTGCTCCCTCGGCAAATGAGAGGTTCGCCGGGAGCGGAATGGCTTCACTCGCCGCTAGGCACGTCTTCTCAGCATATCCTCCCGTCAGCGCTCGACCGAAGACGCGATCGCCGATTGTGACGTGGGTAACCCCTGAGCCAATGGCTTCCACTTCTCCACACACATCCGTCCCTGGGATATAGGGAAGCGGCAGCGACCCGAGGCGTCCTGACAGTCGGACTAAGTCAGCCGGGTTAATGCCCGCCGCTCGCACCTGAATCAGCACCTGTCCCGCTTGCACTTGCGGATCAGGCGACTCTTCCAGCCGGAGCTGTTCAGGGCCGCCAAACTGGTGTGCACGCATGGCTTTCATGGTCGTATCCTCCTTTTTTGTCCGGTTGCGTGTTCTTTCTACTGCAGAGTCGTTCTTACTTGCAAGAACACCGGCTTTCCCGCTAAATCATAGATACACACAGTTTTCGTCCTCGCAGCCGAGAATACCGAACGAGCATGATGAAACGAACAAGGAGGGCAGCAGATGTACGATCTCCTCATCAGGAATGGCACGGTCAGCGATGGCACCGGCGCACCACGCTACCATGCAGATGTCGCCGTGAGCGACGGCAGGATTGCCAAGATTGGTAAAATCACAGACGGGGCAAGGAAGATCATCGACGCTGGAGACTTGATCGTCGCGCCGGGGTTCATCGACCCGCATACGCACTATGATGCGCAAATCTGTTGGGACCCCCTCGTGACCTGTTCGTCCTGGCATGGTGTGACCACCGTAATCATCGGCAACTGCGGCGTCGGCTTGGCACCGTGCAAACCGGCGGAGCGTGACGTTGCCACCTGGAACCTCGTCCACGTCGAGGCGATTCCGTACGAGGTCCTCACTCGGGGCCTTACGTGGGACTGGGAAAGCTTTCCACAATATATGAACGCGACTGCCAAACGCGGGGTCGGGATCAACGTCGGCTTTCTGGCAGCGCTGTCGCCGTTCCGTCATTTTGTCATGGGCGATGAGGCGATGGAGCGTGAGGCAACGCTGATGGAAACCGAGCAGATCAGAGCCCTCTTATCCGAGTCAATCGCGGCGGGCGCGCTGGGGTTCTCGCTCACCGTCATGCCGCAACATCTTGGGTACAAGGCGCAACCACTCGCCTGCCGCCTGGCCAGTCATGACGAATTGCGCGCCTACGCCGGTGTGCTGCAGGAATTCGGCCGTGGTACGATTGAAATCGCGCTCACCAAACAGCCGAGCACGGTGTCAGACAAGGAATACGCCCTGCTTGAGCTGCTCGCGTCAGAAAGCGGACGGCCGGTCACCTGGCTCAACCTGCGCGACCGCGATGACGCACCCGAGGCCTGGACTGAAACGCTGGAGAAGGTAGCACCGTTGCTTGAGCGCGGCTGCCGCCCGCAGGTTGCCGTACGTCCGCTCATCGTCGAGTTCAACCTGCGCAATCCGTTCCTGTTTGCCAGCATGCACGCAATGAAGCCGGTGTTTAGCGACAAAAACCTCGAGGCCCAGAAGCAGGTTTACGCGGGGAGAGAGTTTCGGCAGGCGTTTGCGGCGGAACTCGAACGGCGCACGGTCTTTCATGACATCTGGGAACGCACCAAGGTCAAGGAAGTCACCAACCCCGCACTCAAAGCCGTCGAGTGGCAGAGTATTGCTGAGATTGCCCGCGACCGTGGTGTGGCGCCGCTCGACGCCTTCTTCAACCTCGCGCTTGAGGATGACCTGGCGGTTGACTTCATGATGCCGCTGCTCGACATCAACGAGGCGCGCGTGGCGAAGAAGTTCAGCGACCCACGCACGCTGATCGGCATCTCCGACGGCGGCGCGCACGTCGATATGCTGTGCAACGCGGGGTACCCGAGCTATCTGCTGGGTACGTTCGTGCGCGAGAAACAGGCGCTCTCGCTTGAGCATGCGGTAAGGCGAATCACCTCAGAGCCGGCGCATTTCTTCGGTCTCACTGATCGCGGCGTACTGCGGCCTGGACTGGCGGCGGACATTACCATCTTCGACCTCGACACCATCGGCTCACCAGAGCGTCCAGAAATCCGTCACGATCTGCCGGGTGGCG
>CAZCWX010000485.1:0-2713 GCA_964502465.1 uncultured Enterobacteriaceae bacterium
CGTCTTTGTGCCGGACGAACTAATGTTACTGCCGCCAGGTGCGTATTTTCAATTAGCGGTCCGCTGGCCGTATATGTTTTTCACCTTGACTCCAACGTACCTCGGCCTCAGTCAGGCCATTTTTGACTTCACTGTGGCATATCTGCGAGGAGAAGTCCCACCGATGCGTGAGAAGCGTCGTCGTTCTCCGCTGAAACAGGCGGCTGTGGCAGAACTCAAGATCATGCTGGAAAGTGCGCGCGCGTTGTTTCACTCGGTGATTGCGGAAGCAGGGCCGGACCCGTCCAAAGAAGCACGCCTGCGTGCGTATGCGGCGCAATACACCATCATGGAGAACGTGAATCACATCGCAACACTCGCCATTCGCACCTGTGGAGGGCAGAGCATTCTCCGCCCTTTGTCGCTAGAACGCATGTACCGAGATTCGCGCTGCGGCTCGCTGATGCTGCCCTGGACGGCGGAGATCTGCATCGAACGTCTCGGCCGAGAGTGTTTGTATGAGCCAGGGGAAACGGATGAGTAATACAAAGTCCCCTCTTCCCTTGTGGGCTTTCAGAGGTCGATTTTTTGCCGAGGGCTGCCGGAGTTCGTCATTCCCGCGAAAGCGGGAATCCAGCAAACGGCGGAAACAGTGCCCCAGCAGACTGGATGCCCGCCTGCGCGGGCATGACGGAATAGAGAATCCACCTCTTTCCACTGTGCGACAATCCTGCAAAAACTACGGCCTCCGAGAAAAACCTACCCTTATGGGCCCCTTGCGGGAGCGAGACAGGGTGAGGGGAATCTAAACAAAATGGACCTCTCCACAATTCTCGCCAACCGCGCAGATTTCACTCCCAATAAAGCGGCACTTGTCTTTGAGGGACAGACATTGTCATACGCAACGTTCTGCTCTCGTATCGAACGTGCTGCTGGGGCACTGAAACACTTAAGCGTGGAACCGGGAGACCGTGTCGCTGTCCTTGATGATCGGATTAAGGACATGATTATCTCTGGTGGTGAAAACATTTACCCGGCACAAGTGGAAAATGTGCTCTACAACCATCCAGCAGTCGCCGAGGTTGCCGTTATTGGGATACCCGCTCCACGTTGGGTGGAGATTCCGATTGCGATCGTTGTCTATCGACACGAAGTAGACGCGGGTGAACTGATCGATCACTGTCGTGCACGCCTTGCCCACTTCAAAGCGCCACGTCAGATATCCTTCGTTGATAGTTTGCCCCGTAACGCTATGGGGAAGGTACAAAAATTCAAGCTCCGAGAAGAGTTCACTCGAAAATTCCAGATCGACAGAAAAACTGGGTAACCCATGACAACATCCTCATCTCGTACCCCTTTCTTTTTTTCTCAGCTCTCTTTCTTGTTCCTGTTCACGATAGGACTCAGCGGCTGTGGTTACAACACTATGGTCTCGATGAAAGAGCAGATCGACGCGACGTGGGCACAGGTTGAGAATCAACTGCAACGGCGCAATGACCTGATTCCCAATCTTGTCGAAGTCACCAAAGGTTATGCCGCCCACGAACGCGGGGTCTTTGAGAATATTGCCAACGCCCGGTCAAAATTGATCGGTGCTGGCACGCGAGGCGAGCAGATCGCAGCAGCCAACGAAGTTTCCTCCGCGCTTTCGCGTCTGCTCGCCCTCTCGGAAAGCTACCCTCAACTCAAAGCAGACCAGCAGTTCGCCCGTCTTTCCGACGAACTGGCTGGCACTGAGAACCGCATTGCCACCGAGCGGCGACGCTATAATGAAGTCGTGCAGGCGTACAACACCTACGTCAGGAGCCTGCCGACGGCTATGTATGCCAGCTGGTTTGGCTTTCAGCCGGAGACATATTTCGAGGTGCCCAAAGAAGCCCAGCAGGTCCCGCAGGTGAAGTTTTGAATGACCCGCCAGCGCTCTTGATCTGTTAAGAGGAATGCAAACGTCAGAACACAATAGAAAGAACGACTATAGGAAGAATTGCTCCGGGTGCAATAGCGCCTTCTCCTCCTTCTGGATTCTGGCTCCTGACTGGAACGTCTCCGTCGTCTCGCCTATTATTGTTGATTAGAGGAGTGCCTCATGACGGTCCAGCGAACTGTATACGCCTCACCGGTAGACGCCCTGGCGGCTCTGGTCCGATCGTTAGTGGAGTACGAGCAGCGGCACCACATGGCTTCGGCCGATTTTTATGCTCGCTATGAAAGAGGAGAGCTTGGAGATTCGGCTGAGTTTGTTGAGTGGGCAGGAGATTACCAGCAGTATCTCCACCTCAAGGAGGAACTGAAGCAAAAGCTGGTAGCGGCGGGATGAACACCGTCGAAGAATACTTCGACCACGTGCGTCGGCTTGTGCAGAACCTTCCTGATGCTCAGGCAGAGCGGTACGAAGAACACATCCTGACAGCAACGAGAGGCAATCTCCGTATCCGGTTGCGCTTTTCCGACAATGCTCTACTAAAATCAGCGAAGCTTTCGTCCTCGTTGGCGGGCAACTTTGCTGGCTCAGCTATCGTTACCACTATCAAGATACTTCTGCTGCACTGGTATTCCGCTACGACAATGCCCCACATCATCCAGGGATCGCCACACACCCTGACCACAAGCACAGCGGTGAACAAATCCTGGCAAGCGTCCATCCTTCGATAGAGCAACTTTTGGACGAAGTGCGCGGCTTCCGAAAGACAGTCTCGTAGGCTAAATCGGACCACACGACTTTGGCACACCTCAC
>CAZCWX010000486.1:0-10212 GCA_964502465.1 uncultured Enterobacteriaceae bacterium
TAACGTTCATTCCAGCCGCATCTTCGAGCCCGACAAGATCGCTCTGCTCCGCTCTATTGCGTTGATCATGGCGCTGGCGTGGATGGTGAAGGGATTGGAGAGAGCAGGGTCGCAGGAGAAAGCTCTAGATACCTGCCGGCGCGGGCGTGACGAGGAAAATTCCACACGAGCGTCTCCAGAAGCGTGTCATTCCCGCGCAAGCGGGAATCCAGGAAAAAGTCAGGTTATGCGATCCTCTCAGTCTTTGCTCCTCCTCCTCGCCCTTCTCTTCCTGGCAGACTCTGCCTTTGCCACCGCCACCTCCATTGCGCCGCGTCTCAGCCTGTGGGGATCGTATGAGCGGCTTCAAGGCTTATACACCACGAGCGCTTACTTGGTCATCTTTTTCTCCATCGTGGCGATCTTGCGTATGCAGGAACAGTTGGAGCGTCTGCTTACCACTGTGCTTATGGTTAGTTTTCCCGTTGCTCTATACGGGATCATCCAACATTTCGGTATAGATCCGGTGCCCTGGGAAAGAGATGAATCACAACGGGTGACTTCGACCTTTGGCAATCCGATCTTCCTCGCCGCCTTCCTGGCCATGACCGTGCCGCTCACGGTGTACCGTCTCTTGGAAGCAGGAGGCAGTGTTCCGAGGCGTGAAAGCAGCGGGACACAACTAGTTCTGCACAACCCCCTACTCTTCCTTCTTCGTCTTGTCACTTACAGTGTCCTCTTGGCCTCCCAGCTGATGTGTATCTTGCTCACCCAAAGCCGGGGGCCGTGGCTGGGTCTGTTGTCCGGGCTGCTACTCTTCACCGTGTTATGGACCCTCGTCCACCATCGATGGCGTTGGGCCATGCTCATCACAGGCAGTGGTTTTGCCGTGGTTTTGCTCCTAGCGGTCATCGCCCTGCCTCACTCACCGCTGACGCTCGTGCGCGATGTACCCTACCTGGGTCGCTTCGCACGCGTGATCGAACGCACGGGACAGGTGCGCATGCTGATTTGGCAGGGAGCGGTACAGCTCATCACCGCCAACCCGGTGCGCACTGTTATCGGGTATGGGCCAGAAACGATGCTCGTGGCCTCCTATCCATACTATCCGCCGGCGCTGAGCCAGATCGAACGTCGCACTGCGTTCCCTGACCGTGCTCACAATGAGACGTTCGATGTTCTGGTGACAACCGGCCTGATCGGTTTCACGATCCATTTTCTCCTCTTCACGAGCCTGTTTTCCTACGGTTTGAAGGGAACGGGACTGATCCACTCCCCGGCTGAACGCCGTATCTTTCTGGGCTTGTGGCTTGGGGGTGGCATAGGGACAACACTGCTCGCTCGGTTGCTCGATCACTCCTGGCGCTTCTGCGGCGTTGCTCTGCCGCTGGGCATGCTTGGGGGATTGTTTGCCTATCTCGCATGGTATGGCTTCTCTCGTTTCCAGGCAGGGAAACAGCAAGACGAGAACCGTTTGACCCCTTGCCTTATTCTCGTGCCCCTGCTCTCGGCTCTTGCCGCCCATTTCACTGAAATCACTTTTGGGATCGCTCTCGCCTCCACGTGCACCTATTTTTGGACATACGCGGCGCTCCTGGTTGTGGCCGGGCGCGTGCAGGGCAAGCCTACAGGCCCCCTCACCTTGTCCCTCTCCCACAAGGGGAGAGGGGACCCACGACCTATAGTAACGGGAAGAAAGCCAGGGTTGGGATTGATGGGACGACCCTCGCTCTGGAGCCGCCCGCTCATGGTGAACAGCCTGCTGGCCAGTCTCGTTCTGATAACGCTGGTCTACGCGTTCCTGCCTCCTGAGATCAAGAGAACGTCCCTCCCCAGTATCGTGTTGCTGTTCGCATCCACCTGGGTCTTTGTCGGACTAGTCATTCTCACGGAGACCCTGAAGAGTCTCTCTGCCTCGGTAGACGTAAATCCCCCCTTACCCCCCTTTCACCAAGGGGGGAAGCGTGGTTCGACGCAACTCACCACAAGCTCCGCGCGGGGGGATTTCTCTACGTCAGCAGCAAGCCCAGCCGCTTTGCTACAAGCTCTCAAGATTGGCGGGGTGTATGCCGGCCTCTCTCTGCTGGGCGTGCTCACGTTCGCCGCTATCCTCGGGGGTAGTCTGCTGCTGGGGAGCGATCCGGCTTTCATTCTTGTGCCGTACTCCACGTTCGTGCTCCTCACCATGCTGGCAATCGGCAGCGTGTTGCTGCTCGGCGAACGACTTCCCTCACCCACTCTGGTTGGAGGAAGAGGATTGGTCTATCCCGTGCTGGTCGCAGTCACCTTGTTTGTGATCGTCAAGACCAACATCAATGTTGTGCGGGCTGACATCTACTACAAACAGGCCTGGCTTGCCCACCGTTTGCGAGGCCAAACCGATCTGGCGCTTGCACTGGGTCGCCGTGCCCTGGCCCTGCAGACAGAGCAAGATTTCTACCACTTTTTCCTGGGCGACGTGTTCATAGAAAAAGCCAAGCGCTCCAGTCGTCCTGAGGAACGCGCGCAGTTCTTTCGGCAAGCAGAACAAGCGCTTCTTCAGGCTCGTGACCTGAACCCACTGAAACTCGATCACACGGCTGGCCTCG
Organism: uncultured Enterobacteriaceae bacterium; assembly: GCA_964502465.1. GTDB lineage: Bacteria > Desulfobacterota > Binatia > Bin18 > Bin18 > CAZCWX01. Next base: position 2,568 of record CAZCWX010000486.1, read on the forward strand.
CACGGCTCCACCAGATCTGGGCGCGATATACCACCACCCCCACCGAGCGGACCGACCATCTCCAGCAATCGCTGGTTTTCTACCGGCAGGCTACCGCACTCAGTCCGCATTACCCGCCGATCTGGAACGAGTGGGGAACGACGTACCTTCTGATGGGCAATGCCGCAGAGGCCCTGGAAAAGTACACCCATTCCCTCGCTCTGGACGACACATTTGATCAGACCTATTTCCACCTGGGAGCCCTCTATACGGCACAGGGCAAGTGGCAAGAGGCCGCCCGGGCTTACGAGGCGGCAGTGACCCGCAATGCCACGTCAATCCAGGGTCACCGAGATCTCGCAGTTGTCTATGGCATGATGGGGCGGCTGGCAGAGGCAGAACGGCAATTGCAGCGTGTGCTTGAGCTGGCTCCTGACGACCTGGTAAGCCACAAAACGCTGGCACAGCTCTATTACGCCTCGGGTCAGTTCGACCGGGCACTCACCCACGCCCAACAGGCACTCAAGACGGTGCCATCATACGAACGGCAGTCCCTTGAGACGTTGATTGCGCAGTTGCGCCAGCATCGACAGAGCTCAGGTGATACCACGCCTTCCTCACGGTAGGGGTGTCATGACTTCCCACTTTATGCTACTGTCCGACCGTGCCTCACGGTCCATTGGGCAGGTTTTTCAAGAAGGAGGGCATGGTATGAGGCGTCTCTCGCTTTATGTACTCGCCGCACTGCTGGCTTTTCCGTGTGTTGTCAAAGCGCAACCTGGGGTGATCATCGAGTCTCCACAGCCAGGTGAAACCGTCAGTGGCGTCTACGTGATTCGCTTTATCGACTGCAATGGCACTATTGACTCTTTTTCTTTCGACGACTCGCCCAATACACTCCAGTTCGCCACAGAGATCTCCCGCGGTGATGCCACCACGTTCTGTAATGGCAACACGAATGTGGGCGGGGCGAGCCTCTTCAACTGGGGGCTGGTACCTCCAGGAGAACATACCGTACATTTCCGCGATGCTGAGAACAATATTGTGACTTCTCAAACCATTAATGTTGTGAACTTTGGTGAGGAGTATAAGACCACGTTCAACCCTGTCGCTATGATCATGCAGAATCAACCCATGGATGGCATGACGACCGAGATGCGTCCTTCCGTCTCTGCCCAAGGGTATCAAGTCGTCGCCGTCCGCACAGCCGACGACCCGGATCCGACCGGAGACGAGCTTAACGATTGGTTCCTGAACAAGGACTTCACACTCAATTTCACTAATCCTGACGGGAGCGTGGAGACTCACAATTATCTCTTCACCCGTGTGATAACATATACCAACGGTGTCCGGGGGATTGTCGCTGATACGCCGAATACGAACTCCGCTGTTCTCGCAACTTCTATGAGGGGGCCTTTCGGAGACGATATACTTTGGATTCCTCCTCACCCCATCAATATGCTTGATTTTGACAACTGCCTGTCTGCCTTCCTTGCTCCACCGACAGTGGGAATAACGCTGACACTCGCCACCGGGTCTCTGGTCCGAGGACAGCGGAATGACGCCGGGCAGTGTGCCGCGTTTCCGTTCGTGAATGTGATAGACGCGAAGCCAATGCAGGGAACGATTGGACCAGCAGTGGTAATAACGTCAACCGTCACGACCGGGTCTTTGCCCTGAGCAGCTGTCTGAGACTCCTCTTCCCTCCTTTGGCAAAGGGGGATTGAGGGGGGACTTCTTCGGTGAGCCAGCAAAATCCCTCGGCGCTGCGCGCTACCTTCCTTTACAAAAAGGGGGAATGAAGACTTTTCAGATAGCCTTTTAGAATACTCTCAATTTGTGAGATTAACGCCCCCCATTCTTCGGCAGTTGGTTCGCCACCAGTTCAAGAATCCCGTCAATCAAGACTTCGGGATCGGTATTCTCCAACTCCCATTGATCGTTCAACGCCACCGCAGGAATGCGCAGCAGGTCTGCGTACAGCAACGGGCGCGGCAACGGCTCCTCAGTCGGGAATGAGGCTTGCGGGTCAAACAGAGTTTTCACGTTGTCAAAGGCCCGCTGACAGCAGGCAATGCTCCCGACCATCAACAACGACGGATGGCGTCGTTTGCAGTTATTCAATTCCTCGAATACGAATGAGTGCCGGCTCCAAACCTCCTGCCGCAACCGTTCCGCCTGATCATTGGTCGAACCCTTATGTTGACCAGCTCGGGTCTCCTGCAGCTCGACCCAGCGACGCGCGAAGACCACCGCCTCGCGGGTGTGCCGGCGAATCAGTTCCAGCGTCCTGCCAGTAATATCATCCCCAAGCCGGCGGCCCAAGACTTCCCGGTCGGTACGCTCAACCTCGCGCTTGATCTGGGCGTCATCTGCGAGTTGCTCGATTGTCCGTTTCACCTGGGTGAGTTTACTCAAATCATTCTGCCGAATGGTGGAAAGAATAACGTTGAGCACTCCCTTCGGTTCTTGCCACTTCTTCCACACCTTCGTTGCCGGAGGATGCGGCAGCGACACAGTCAGCGTGCGCGTCGACCACGCCTCCGCCGACTTCTTGAGTTCGTCCATCGTGGTCTGCCACACGGCCTGTTCTTTTCCTTTTCTTAAGACTTTGGGATCGAGCGGCTCGCCATTGTCGCCATAGTCAGCGATCAAGCGGCAGATTTGTGAGAGCTGAGAAACCTCTTCCGGCAATTGTAAGGCATGGAGCACGGTCGAAGCACCGGTTTGCGGAGCCAGTAAGGCCGGCTGGAGTGTCGCCGCTACCATCAGCAATTGGACCGCTTGATTCCAGTCGCTGTTGGGCGTCGCAAAACACTCAGGAGTGAAACGAGTAAAGTCCTCTTTTAGCAACCGCGCGATCTCTCCATTTGCATGGCGGATGAGCCGGCCCAACGCGACTGAACGGATAAGCCACGCGGGCATACCTGGCTGTAATTCTGGGTGTTGAGTTTCCAGGTAGCCAGCAATATGTAGGGCAAGGTTACTCTTATCCTCAGCGATCAACTGCCACATCAGGTTGCGCAGCAAGGACAACCGTTCGTCGCTCGGTTCTTCGAGGTGTGCCTCTGGTTGCGTCTGGCTCTCAGGCTGCTCGTGTGTCTCAAGCAGCGGCGCAGCAACGATAAGTGGAGAAGCAATCTCAGTTTCCGGTTCTGCTCCATGTGGCAATTCGTTTACGGTCTCCTCTTCGCTCTCAACCTCAGGCAGGACCGCCACCGTTTCTTCGACCTCCCACTCTTCGGCGGTCGCACCGTCTTGTGGCGTTGTCAGGAGGGCCGTTTCAGCCTGTATATCAGTCTCCTGCTCAGTCGTTGCAAGGGAGTCGAGGGAATCAGAGAGCTGTTCGACCACAACGGCTGGCTGGTCGGAAGGAGCAAGGACTATCTCGCTTGTGCCAGGTGTGACTGATGGCTGCTCCGGCGATGAGGCCAGAGACATAGTGAGTTTTCCGCGGGACGCGGCGACTGCGAGGGGCCGGCCGAATTCCTGCTCTATAGTGTCCTGCAAAACCGCCCAGCGGTCGTCGTCCAGTTCCTCCTGGCCTTCTATCAGGGTCAACAGATCTAAGAAAGGATGTTTGCCTTCGACCAGCACGTCAATAATCGGGTGTGAGTCAGGCCATCGCACCGTAGAGACGGCGAGGCGCAGTTCGTTCGCGCGTTCTTTGCACTCCAACAATGGCGGAAAGACGATCTGGTCTCGATGAACAATTGTCAACACACGGTCGAGCACCTGGAGTGCCTGTTGCTGGTGGGCTTCAAGGTGCGCTTTTTGCTCTTCTCCCTGTTTCACCGTCCACAGCAATGCTTTGAGATCGACCAGGGAAGCAATGGCCTCTGCCTCTGGCAGCGGAGAAATCGGCAGCGATTGTGCCAGCGTCAGCGCACAAGTTCGTAAGTTCCGGAAATTCCTTTGAGAGCTGGTCAATTCTTCAATAAGTCTCTCAGCCGGTGGTGCTCCAGGATCTTGGAGTGCTTGCGCTACCAGGGTCAGCCGCGCGGCTAATTGAGAAAAACCCTCTGCCAGCGAAGCCGACTGCTGGAGTAATACTGCCGATTCGGTCTGCGTCATAGTGCTGCCCCCCACTTCTGATAGATTAAGTGAGCGATCCTTTTAGAGGAAAGATCGGCAGTAGCGCGAAATTTTTTAGAGTGGTTTTATGAATATGTTTTAGGTCGCATCGCTCTCGGTCCGTTACAACAGCTCGACCCAGACCTCTTTGTGAGGTATCGCCTCACCAACAATCGCGGCAGCCAGTGTCCCTTCGTTCAGCAGGTCCCGTGCAAGCTTCTCTGCATCGGGCGCAGGCACGGCAATCAGTAGGCCTCCAGAAGTCTGCGGATCAAAGGCGACCTCGTTCAGCTCCTGTGGAACTTCAGGTTCAACGTGGACTTTGTCAGCCAAATAAGTCCGATTGCGCTTGCAGCCGCCGGTAATGTATCCCTCCAGGGCCAGACGCAACGCTCCGGGCAGGATGGGGAGGGCGGCAGCATGTAAGCGTAACGTCACCCCACTGCCCATCGCCATCTCACAGCTATGCCCCATCAAACTAAAGCCAGTGATATCGGTACAGGCATGCACAGGGTACCACTGCATAACGCGCGAAGCGGTCGCGTTGAGCATCGCCATTGAGGCAACTGCGGCAGCGTACTCCTCGTCACCGAGATGCTCTCTCTTGAGCGCAGTCGTCACAATGCCCGTACCGAGTGGCTTGGTGAGGATAAGCACATCGCCCACCTGCGCACCAACGTTGCGGATCACTTTGCGGGGGTCAATCACTCCGGTCACCGCCATCCCGTACTTAATTTCGTCATCCGCTACCGAATGCCCGCCGACAACGACCACTCCTGCCTCAGCCGCTTTTGCTGCTCCTCCGCGGAGGACCTCCGCTAAGATCTCTTTGTCGAGGCCACTCTGAGGAAAGCAGGCGATATTCAGGGCAGTTTTGGGCTCTCCTCCCATGGCATACACATCACTGAGCGAATTCGTTGCCGAGATCAGCCCGTAGGTATACGGATCATCGACAACCGGCGTAAAGAAATCCACAGTATTCACAATCGCCAAGTCCTCACGCAGACGAAATACTCCCGCATCGTCGGACGTTTCAACACCGACAATCAGATCAGGATGCGATGAACGAGGAAGTGACCCCAGAACGAGTGCCAGGTCCGCCGGACCCAGCTTACCCGCTCACCCGGCCGCCTTGACCTTTTCGGTCAGGCGAATGCGTGGACGCTGGTCCTGGGGGACGTGGTCGGATTGATTCATGTGATTCCTCATGAAAAGTTTCAAGTTCCAAGTGCAAAAAGGAGAGTCCTGTTTCCTATTTCTGACTCTAGACTGCAGACACTAGACTCTAGACTTTATTTCTTTCTCAGCTTGCGCACATCCCCAACCCGCAGCGTCAGTCCGGCTCGGTCGAAATACTCCAACAAGGGGATAGCGGTCTTCCGACTGATACCCAACAAATCGCGAAAAACGGCAGCGCTCACCTCACCATGGGCCACAAGGTAGTCGGTCAGGGCAGTTTTTGCTTTTTCGAGAGCTGCGCTGCTGCAATAGAGATCAGTTGTCACTTTCACCACCTTCCCGCGCGTTTCCAGGACATTCAGGAGATCAAGCAGGTGTTTTCGTGGCGTGCGCAGTTTTTCTTCCAGCTCTTTTACTTCAGGCGGAGCACACCCCCCTTCTTGCAGCAACCGTTCCAGTCGGGCTGCCGCTCCTTGCTCATCCTCTGTGAGTTTCACGCTGTGGGTAGGCAGCCGCAGGGTGCTTTCCTCGCGAATGACCACTCCTTCTGTCATCAACCGTTCCGTCACAGCCCGAAAAATCTTTGGAGAGAACGTGAAGGGCAACTGGCTGCGTAACGACTCCATCTCCATACCCCGTGCGAGCGGCATGTTCTGATGAAACACAGTGAGGATCTTGCGCACGGCGGCCGTCAGGCGCTGCCATTTTGCCGCCACCGAATACGCTTCGGGATGAGTTCTGTCAGGAAATGAGAGAATGTCGGCATTGTGGGCGAGGAGAGCCGCAACTTCTTCTTCGCGCCCGTTAATTCCTTGATACATCTCTTCTAACGGTACCGCAAAGTCTCCGTGCATTTCCAGATAGACACGGCACGCTTGCAGCTCATCGGCTGCGCGCAACTCAGCGAGCCGTTCGTGCAGTCCAGCTTCTGAGCGGCGGTGGCGTTGGGCGAAAGGATACACAACTTCTCCTCCACCCAGCGTGCCCTGCGCAGTTTGGTTCCGTAGGATGAAGCGATCCCCACGCAGTGTTACCACCGGCTCTTCCAAGACAATTTGACAGAAAGCTGAGGAACGCGGCGGCAAGACCTCGCGGCCATCAAGAATAATCACTTTGCCGATGACTTCGGCGGTGCCAACATGCACACGCACGCGTTCGTGGTTTTCGATCTCCCGTCCGGCTCCCGGCCGAATTTCGATAAAGGCGTCAAAACGCTGGGTCGTCAGCGTCACTTTGGGATGGCAGACCACCTGCCCCCGAGCGATGGTACTTTTCTCTAAGCCTGCCAGGTTTAACGCCACCCGTTGCCCCCAGTTGGCACTTGGAACAGACTGACCATGCACCTGAATGGACCGGACGCGGGTCTCTTCGCCGCCAGGGAGTAGCCGGATTGTCTCGCCTTCGGTCAGCGTACCGGCGATAGCAGTCCCGGTGACCACGACCCCGTGCCCTTTCATCACAAACGCCCGATCCACTGGCAGGCGGAAATACCCAGGGAGCGAGGGGCGTTCGTAGGCGAGCAGTTGTGTAGCGATCTCCTGCCGCAGTTGGTCGAGCCCCAAGCCGGTCACCGCAGAAACGGGAATGATTGGTACACCTTCAAGGGTCGTATCGAGCGTGAGAATCTCGATCTCTTCTTGCACCTCGGCCAGGCGTGCCGGATCAACAAGGTCGGCTTTGGTAATGGCAAAGATGCCCTTTTTGACCCCAAGCAGGTGTAGGAAATCGAGGTGTTCCTCACTCTGGGGCATCACGCCATCGTCCGCAGCCACAGTAAACAGCACTAAATCGATCCCATGCGCACCAGCCAGCATATTGCGAATAAAGCGCTCATGGCCAGGAACATCAATGATTCCTGCTCGTTCGCCATCAGGGAGGTCCAGGTAGGCAAACCCCAGGTCGATCGAGATCCCACGCTCCTTTTCTTCCTTGAGCCGATCGGTTTCTAAGCCGGTCAGCGCTTTAATCAGCGAGGTCTTTCCGTGGTCGATGTGTCCGGCTGTGCCAATGATATGCGGCATGCGTTTCTGCTCTCCAACAAAACGCAGCCATTCTGGCAAAAAGGGCACGGGAAGGAAATCCCGTTTGCAGAACGAATTCGTCGGGACGTAGGTTCAAGAAGCAATTATCCAGTCATAGACGAAGGTCAGGAATTCTCGGAGGGCCTCAGATGGGAACACACGAAGTTCGTTACGGTTCAGGTGCATGAGTAAAAGGAAGCCCTCCACTGCTGTTATCCCCTGGCATGATCAGCTCTCCATCGGGCAAAACCCAGGGAGCAAAATTCACAGCCCCAGTAAGTAAGTTTGTTTCGCCTATCCCACCCGCTCCCAGCACCGCGGTCCATTGGGTGGGAAAGGACTGATCAAACTGAGTCGTACTGTTGAAGAACGTGGAGAAGCCCAATCCAATC
>CAZCWX010000487.1:0-10402 GCA_964502465.1 uncultured Enterobacteriaceae bacterium
TAACGTTAGGCCAAGTTTTCCTTGGGTGTTATCCCCGACGCGCAAGTTTTAATAAGGCATTGGACAAACGGGTTAAATCTGAGGTCAGCTCGCCTTCCCATTCATCTCCAGTTTGATGATCTTCATAAGACAGACAGATCCGTCCCGGAGATAGGATATCAACTTCTAGATCTACCCCACGTGTATGCCACTCTAGTTGAATCCCTCCACGGTGTGTTGGAACTACTATCGGAGGAGGAGTATTAGCCCGCATCGTCTCAGCCAAGAGTTGTAAGGCGGAGCGGACCATTTCTAGATCAATTGGTCGAGCTCCATAAGAGTCCCAGTTCTCAGACAAGCTCAGCAACTCCGCGAGAGCCTGGACTGTAGGCCTGAACCACGTGAGTTCTTCGTCCTCTCCTTCAATAATCAAGTTTATCCTAGGGACAGAAACCCGCGCCTGCTCAAAATATGTCCGTTCTGATAGTGTATACATCTCATCCTGAGTTGGATCGACTTCACTGGATAACCAGTCAGCATAGCTTAAGTTCATAGAAATATCGCTGTGCTTCAGTAGGCTAGGGTACATCGAGGCGCCCCCAAATCTTATGCATGCGTTGTGTAGTAATGGAAGCAAACCCACGGACTATCCATTCGTGTCCTCTATCAAGAAACCGAAAAACTCCTTCACTTCCCTCACCGTCTGGTCTGCCTCGAGCAGTAAGCCGCAGAATAAATATCGGCTTCTCATCGATGGTTCTATAGCCGGGTTCAATACTCACGTGCAGTCGTCCTAAAGGAGCCCCGGTTTTATCTGGAATCACGTACCGTACGGCAAAACGAACACCTTCCGGCTTAGAGAGAAAATCATCACTGTAATGTGGCGACCATACTGTTATTACCTCATCAAGCTGTCCGTGGTTTTCCCACCCTTCTCCCAAGACGATGTGGTTGACATAAGTCACTTCACATTGATTCGGAATGAACTCACCAAGATTTTCATTCCTGATAAACTGACGGAACGTATTTAATTCCAGCTCAAACTTTTCGCGGATATATCTGTAGTGAGGATATTCGTCTACTTCGCTACCTTTGCGCCAATTGTGCACAAAGCAATCCTGTTGCACTTGGATGAGTTCAGTTCCTGTTTCATTGAGGAACCAGCAGCGTGGTACTGGAATCCCCATTCCGAAGGTTACAGTTGCCTTATCTGGCTTCCTCACGCCAAACTTCTCTATCACTGAATTGCGAGGTGGATGTTGCTCTACCCTTGGAAACGTAGGTCGAAAATTGCTCCACAGAATTCCTATATGAGGAGTCTGTAAGCTGGATAAAAGGTCAAACTGAACAGCAAGAGCCACTTCTATAACAGGTGGTTTGGAAAAGTCTGGCAGCGTCGGATGAGTATAACTCGTTTGGGCTTTTGTTTCGTTGTGTTGTGTACCCATGAGTTTGTGCGTGTTGTACCTAATGTGTTCCGAAAGAATTGTCAAGCCTTTTATCAACCTTTATAGCATAAGTTTAATGGGAAAAAGGGTTACAGCTTCTCCCTTGCTTCCTCTTGCACGATGTCCTGTCTTCAACACACTGTAGTCTCTTGCATAAGGAACTGCCTGGACTAGCGTAGACAGTGCATCTCACTTTTCCCTGAGGGAGACCACGAATAGCGTGCAGCCCACGGTCTCCCTTTCCGCCTTCCTTCACGTTTTTTTTTCGCCTTCAGTACAGCACGAGCGTGTAGATACGCTGATACACCACGTCGTACGTACAAGCGGTTGTGTCTCTTCACGCCCCCTGGCAGCTTCCGGTCACGGACGAAATCCGCTACTCATAGGGGTATGCCTCGTCGTCCTCGTCGGAGAACTCGCCGCGGCTCTCGCTGGCGTTCCCGCTTCAGCCTGACCGTTCTCTTCCTGATCGCGCTGGCTTTTGTTGTGGCACGGCTGCCGTGGCAAGGCTGATTAGTGAAAGGAAGGACATAAGCTCGACTTTATCCATTGGCAGTGGGTAAAAAATCATTGATTTCACAGGCTTTATGCCCATACTTGGGGTTTTCAGTATGTCGCAGTTCCAGAGAGGAAAACTTGAAAACACATTGAATGCTTAAATTGCCAGGATTTTTGCACCTTTGGCCTGTTTCAAATGGATAAAGTCGAGCTAAGAGCATGTCTAAAAAGTCGGTCTTCGTGCTTCGACAGGCTCAGCACGAACGGAGAATCTTCAACGAATTCAATCCCTAACCCGTTCGCCCTGAGCTTGTCGAAGGGTGAACGCAGGGTTTTTCAACACCCTCTGAGGGTTGATTGCTCAGTATATCAAAGAAGGAGGAACTCATCATGGACGCCCAGATCATTAAGACCGAGATCAACGATTCCATCGCCACCGTGACGATCGATCGACCGCCGGTCAACGCCATGAACCGGCAGATGTTTGACGAAATTCAGGCGGCGTTTGATGCGCTGAATAACCGACCAGATGTGCGAGTGGCGATTTTTACTGGCGCAGGCAAGTGTTTTTGTGCTGGCGCTGACATGAAAGCGCGCTCAGCCTCATTGGAAGGCCAACAAGCACCCCGCCCTGGTAGCATGTGGGCACACTCGCGGGCGGCGCGCGAAGCGTTCAATGCTATTCTTGAGTGCTCGGTCCCGGTCATTGGTGCGATTAATGGCCCGGCTTTGGGCGGTGGGTTAGCCCTGGTTGCCTCATGCGATATGCTGATTGCTTCTGAGAACGCCGTCCTGGGTCTCCCAGAAATCGACGTTGGCCTCCTCGGTGGAGGCCGTCACACCCAGCGCCTCTTCGGCGTCTACAAGGCACGCAAGCTCATGTACACCGGCGAACGGATCGGTGCGACAGAATTGTTTCGTCTCGGCATTGTCGAGCAGGTTGTCGCGCCAGAGAAACTGATGGATGAAGCTCGGGCTTTAGCGCAGGTAATCGCCGAGAAAAGCCCACTGGCCATTCGCCTGGCGAAGCACGCCATGAATGCGATTGAGTTCATGACGCTGCGTGACGGCTATCGCTTCGAGCAGAACATGACCCACGAACTCAGCGGCAGCGAAGATGCCAAAGAGGCCGCGCGGGCGTTCGTCGAGAAACGGAAGCCCAAGTTTACCGAAAGGTAGCGGGAATCGCGAGCGCCTGCGTTTCCAGATGGGTGGGGGTCAAGAGTTGGGGAACGGGGGGGCTGAAAGTCCAACCGTGAAAGGTGAACTCTGTCCGCGCTCCTTCCCCTCCGTGCACAGTCAGCTTCTGCGGGCGATAGCGGCCAGGGGTCATTTCAGTGAACTCAGAGAAGCGCGCGTGCTTTTCTGTCCCCCGCATATTTCCCTGGATTTCGGTCAACAGATAGGTTTCTCCTCGTTTTTCGAGATGTAGGATCACACGCTCATAAGGAACAGAGACACTCTTCTCGCGCGGCGTTCCTTCGATAATCGGTGTTTGTGCGTTATCGTCGATAAATCGATAGACATAATCGTTACAGTTCTGAATTGCCGTCAGATCATAAAATAAATAATCACTCTGGAGCAACGGATCGTCGGGTTGGTACGGAACAATCCGCACCCGGCGCAGCGCCGGCAAGTAGAGCCACTGGGATGCAGGAGTCTGAGAAGCACGTTTGAGCAAATAGCGATGGTCCGAGTGCACCGCCGTGCCGATAGCGGTTTTAAAGTCAATACGCACGTACTCAGTCTGTGCACCCTCATCCCACAGTCTGCCCATAATGAACGAATAGGAACGATTCAATCGGTCCTGACGGTACACTTTCATTTCTCCCAGGACAAATTCTGCAGGTACGATCAACTGCTGCTGTGCGCGGGAGACGATCGCTTCAGCGGACAGGGTAGCACTCCCCGGTTGCGGCAGCATACACATCTGGCAGAGCATCACAAGCGTCAAGACCGCTGATCTCATCGTATCCCCCAAGGCGTCCTTTTTGATCTGTTCATTGTGCAATCCTGTTTCATAACAGTGCAGGTCACATTGTTCGCGCCCAACTGACCACGCCCGCTGGCCCTGCAACAAAGTCTTCGGTTGTCGCTCCTTTCACCACGCAGCGCGGCAGCAGGATTGCCATACCGATCAGGGCCCCTACCGCACACGCCACCAACATCACCCCCATCATCCATCCGAGCTCTCGCACTGGAAGAAAGGAGGAGGCGAGAAGAGGAAGAAAACAGACGGTATTGAGGAGGCAGTCAGCGATGATCACCTCTCCTTGTTGTCCAAGCGCATCAGCGAGCGCAGCTTCAGCAGTGGAGGATTGCAGCGCCCGCTGATAGCTCATGGCCAAGTAGAGGCTGAAGTCGGTTGCGGCATTAATGGTGAGGGCACCAATAGAAGCAGTGGCCATATCGAGCGGGATCTCCAATATCCACATCACGACCCCGAGCACGGCGGTGGCAAAAAACAGCGGCAGCGCCATCGCCAGCCCACCCCACAGCGGTGAGAGCCACTGCTGAGTGAGCCGCCGATTGCGCCAGGCAATCAGCAGCCCACAGATCAACGCGATCCCTATTTGTGAGACAAAGATATTGGTCATTTTGCCCTGTCGCACATAATGATCCACCTGTGGGTAAAGCGCAGCTTTGTTGAACGCGCTGACCCGGAGATCGGGAAAATCGCGGCTGGCAAGGGCAAGCACCCGGTCGCGCAAGTGTCCTAACTCGACACTATCATCGGTCCCATAGGAAATCGCCAGGCGTACACCACCGCGAAAATAGAGCTGGCGTTGCACCGCATCCGCAAGCCGATTCTCCACCAAGAAGAAAGCAGCTTCCACTTCTTCTGCGGTCTCTGGGAACTCCTTGTGAAAGGACGCTTGGGCAATCTGCTGCACAGTGGACAGAATAGAAGTCGTCTCACGACTGCCAGGAACCTGCCCCAGAGCCGTCTGGAGTTCCCAAGCTCTGTGCAGAAAGTGCGGATCGTACAGTGTCTCTCCACGGGTGGGCTCAACGAGAAGGTCGAGAAATTCAAATCCAACATTGCCAGGTTGGTTCAGTATCTGCGCGGTTCTCTCCACCAGGGTGCCGCGAATGAATTCCAAGGCTCGCGTGCGACTCTCGACTTGGCCCTGCAAAAATAAGAACACCACCAGGATGAATACCCCGCCTACGCTACCCACGATTCCCCAGGGTCGCTTTCCCTGAGAAAGGGCACGAACGGTGTGGAGGCAACCTTGTACCTGCCACGACAGCACGCGGTCAAAGAGCCGCGTCCATGATCTGTGCTCCGTGGCACGATGCATCGTCAGACTCTTTCTGCCGACGAGATGGAGAGCAGGTAAGAAAAAGACGGCGACCAGCAGAATCCATAGCACTCCAAGAGCCGCTGCCATGCCGAACTCGCGAATCGGTGTGAGACCAAACGTCCACAATGAAAGAAACCCAAAGACCGATATCCCCGCCGTGGTCGCGATCAAGGTGTCCACCGAGCGAGCCTTTTGCCATCCCACAGCCAGATCGTGCTCACCATGCTCTTTTAACGCTTGAAATTTATGCAGGGCAAAACTCGTCCCCTGCACAATCACGCTGGCATAGGCCAGGAGAGAAAACACGCGTTCGGGAATGCCGAACAATCCCATGAGCCCCCTGGTCGCCCAGAATCCGCCCAGGACCATGACGCCGACACAGAGACACGCCGCGCGATGGGAACCCAGAGCACTCCAGAATATCGGCCAGGTGAGCACGACCCCGACCAGGATCAAGGTAAAGGTATCGACGTTTAACCCCTGATCGATGAGTCCCCGCCCCATAGTCCAGCCACCGACGCCGAGAGCGGGATCCTGCGGGGTGATATCTTTCTTCCACAGCCACTCCCACCAGGGAATAGTACGACCTTCAAGAAATTCCACAGTTTTACGAAATTCTGCGATTTCATCGTAGCCAGGAGGTAGATAACGAATGATCGAAGACCAAGAAAAATCCTTTCCTACAAGCAGGCCAAACACCCCAGGATCAGCCGCAACTTTCTTTTGCCACGCCGCCAGCGCAAAGCCATTCTTGGGCAGCTCTCCGGGAGTGATATACGGTTCATCACGCAACGTGTCACCAGTGTCCTGATAGGCAGGAGCGACAGAAAGGCTCATCACCGTATTCCCAAAGGTCTGCTCGGCTGCTTCAGTCACGGACAGAATTTTCTGCAAGTCTGTGATTGCCCGTCCCCCTCTTCCCTTAAGAACAACCGGGATAAATTCCCGGCCGTCGAACCCTTCATGCACCTTGCCACGTACATAGAGATCCATCTGCCGGATAGGATCATCCTCTTGGAGGATCACATCGTGGTCGAGGATTCCTCCCTTCTGGACACGCATATTGCCCCAGCTAAAAAGGAGCACGAAACAGACAAACACCACGAATGCGACCCAAGGCCTGCGTATTCCCCACAAACGCGGGTCGGATATCTTCATGACCTCTCCCCTTTTGTCTGATTACGCAGCAACAGCACAGTCTGCAAAAGAGCCAAGCGGGGTGTTGAGACCCCGATCCTTCCATAAGGGAATCATTGCCTTGAGTCGCTGAGATAGTGATCTGTCCACTGGGACCCCAGACTCGGAGGCAGGAGCGGGAGCAACCGCAGAGGGCAGAACCGCGGTCGAGCCCGGTTGCACAAACTGCCGCTCGAGGATCCCCAGGTGGTACTGGTTCATTTTGCTCATTAATGACTGATCAACTTGGGCGCACGGCAGAGCATGTTGCGGGATAAGCGAGCGAAAGTGCGTCGTGCGAAAGGTGGGGGTATCCAAAAGATACGGCGCTTGAAACCGCGTCCGTCGATCGAACAGCCGCTCGAAGGTGGTCATGGGCCGTTGCCGGAAACTGGCCTCTTCTACGAGATCAATGCCGGTCACCCGCAATTCTTCGCAGGCATAGTGAAACAGGTCGGAGACCAGAACCGGGGTTTCGTTGACGATGTTAAAGACCACTGCGTCCCGCCGGTCGATACACGACAATCGCCACATCGCCTCCACGACAAAATCAACCGGCACCAGGTTTAATGGCGCGTCTGGCCGAGCACGAATGCGGATACGTAAGTTCCGGTCGAAGTTCTCAGCGAGGTTGACTTCCAAATTACGCACCAAGAGCGCAAGGGCACGTAAGACATCGTAGTAACCGGAGAAACGTACCGCCTGTCCGGTTTGCGTATGGCCGATGATGATCGAGGGGCGAAAGATAGCAACCGGAAGACCACAATCTCTGCGGTACTGGTCAACCAGGCGCTCGGCTTTCTGTTTCGACCGCTCATACAGATTGTGTGACGTGACTCCTATAGGAGCCACGTCTTCTTCTGCCACTCCATGCGTTACCGGCGCGGCATAGGCTGTACTAACATAGAAAAAAGGAGTTTCTTTATCACGATTGCAGTCGCGAGCGAAGTCGAGTAGATGCTGAGTTCCAGTCACGTTCTGGGCATATACGTCTTCGCGGTCTCGCTCTTGGAATTTGAAGCTCGCAGCACAGTGCCAGATTTCGTCCACCTCACAGGCAAGCGCGTGTCGTACGTCCTCTGTCAGCCCACAGCCAGGGTTCCGTACGTCGCCTTCGACCACCTGTAGGCGTTCTTCACAGGACGTCCCTACTTTTCCGTTGCTCACCTCGTGTAATACTTCCAGCAACCTCGCACGAGGGTGAGGGCCGCGTACCAGCGCAATGACTCGGTACCCTTTTTCTAAAAGAAACGTCACGAGAGATGAGCCAAGAAATCCGGTCGCACCTGTGACGAAAGCTGTTCTTCCTCGCATAACGTACTCCTTCACGGTTTTTCTGCCACAACTAAGCCATAAAAATAGATGGTGGGAATGAGTTCAACGTTGGCAAACCCGCTCTTTTCCAGTAAATAGCGCAATTCGGCAAAAGTTCGACACTCGCCAGCAGGGCTAATGAGCAGCAGCAAGAGAGAAATAAATGCCGCCTCACCGGGAAAAGGCCCCTGGTCTTTGAGGGTTTCGTAAATCAGCAGCCGGCCACCACTCGGCAGCGCGTCAAAGGCCTTGCGGAATAACATTTCCACACGCTCGCGTGGCCAGTCGTGAGTGATGCGCATCATGACAATGGTGTCGGCTCCACTAGGCAGAGGGTCGTGAAAGAAGTTGCCAGGCTGAAGCTGAACGCGCCCGGCAAGACCGCGAGGATAGGTTTCCAGTAATTCGCTCGCCTTCTGGCACACCTCGGGGAGATCAAACAGGACCGTTTTCAGATGCGGATATTGAGAAACCAAGGTGAGGCACAGTCTCCCGTATCCCCCGCCAACGTCCATGACGGTTTGACTGTCAGAAAAATCCCAGTACTGGGGCAGCACCATCACCGGTGCGATGCTTGAATCATGCATCAGGGTGCTATAGTGAGTAGCGCTAGTGCCATTCCCTTCAGGGCTAAAGAAATAGGAGTAATCTCTACTAATTGGTCGATCTTCAAAGAGGGCGGCACGCAACTGGTCGCACGCACCATAGAGGTTGTCGAGGAGCCGGACATGAGGCCCTTGGTAGTCAGGTCGGCCTCGGACGAGCAAGGCTTCTGACATCGCCGAGTTGAGGTAATGGTTATCCCTTTTTTCGAGAAGTTGGAGATTCAACAGGGCATCAAGAAGCGTTCGGCAGGGGCGCTCAGCCAGGCCAAAATGCGTACTGATTTCCTCGAAGCTCCGTGGCCTCTCTGAAAGCCAGGTAAACAGATCCAGGTCTACAGCGACCGCGAGAAGCTTAGACGCAAAGAAACCGGTCATCAGTTGAAACAGGGTTTTTTCAGGAGAGGAGAAGGAAGTTGTGAGTGTTTCCATATGTTGCTGCCTTGCTCCTCTGGTAAATGCAAACTCACTGCCAATCTCTGGCGAGAAAAAGTTGTTGTTTACTCAGTACTTACGTGTGTGGCAGTAATACCCAGGTGGCTGGGCCGTTACATCAACGACGAAAAGCGTCAGGTCTTTGACACTTTTTGTCGTTGGCATGGAAGCATCTACTGCCTTCCTCGTGTCTTCATCGCGCTGAAGTCGCGCCCCGTCATTTTTCCTCTGTGATTTTGCAACGGGCAGGAACACGGCTACTTTTTGGAGGGGGATAAGTTTTGTAAATGATGGTAAAATTGTGGCACTAGGGACGGCTAATGGACGATCAGGGGAAAACCAAAACACAGCTCATCGCAGAACTTACGGCTTTCCGGAGGCAACTTGCCCAACTGACCGCAAGCAGAGCCAACGAAGAGAAAACACATGAAACGCTGCGAGCAAGTGAAGCCTTTTATCGCAGCCTGGTTGAAACCTCACCAGAGGTTATCTACAGCCTCTCCCCGATAGATGGCACCTTTACCTCTCTGAATCCAGCGTTTGAAGAGATCACCGGGTGGTCACGCGAAGACTGGTTGGGAAAGCCTTTCATGGCCTTCATCCACCCCGACGATTTACCGATTGCGCTGGAAATGTACCAACGGACCTTGCAAGGCGAAGCACCACCCCCCTTTGAATTGCGGGTCCGGTCAAAATCTAGTGAGTATCTGGTCGGAGAAATTATTGTTTCGAAAATCCAGCATATCGAAGATGGCAAAATGGTGCGAGCCTTTGGTTTCACCCGCGACATTACTGCACGCAAACGAGCAGAAGAGGCGCGGGAAGAAGAGTCAGCAATTTTATCTGCGTTAGTCCGCGTCGGACGAGAAATGAGTTCCTCGCTGAACACCCCAACGATCCTGAACCGCCTTTGCCAAGCCACTGCCCAGGAGTTGCAATGTGATTGTAGCCATACATTTCTTTGGCAGGCAGAAGAGCAAGTGTACGTGCCTATGGCGTGTTGGGGTGATACCTCAGACCGGTGGGAAGCCCTCCGGGTGTTGAAAATTCCGCGCGACGCCTTCGCGGAGCTGCGAACCCGCCTGGAACAAGAAGAAGTGGTACAAGTGCTGCCAACGACCCCGGATCTTCTGCCACAAGCGCTGAGCCTGCAGTTAGGTAACAGCGTCACGTGTTACCTGGCACTGCAGCATAGTGGTGACATTATCGGCATCCAGAGTGCCGGCTATCGTGGCTCCAGAGAATTTTTTACTCGTCGGCAACTCCGCGCTGCCCAAGGCATTGCCCAGATTGCCTCAATGACGCTGGCCAATGCGCGACTATTTGAGCAGGCTGAAGCGGCAAACCGCTTGAAGTCTGACTTTCTCGCAACCATGTCGCACGAACTCCGGACTCCGCTGCAAATTATCATGGGTTACAACGAACTGCTGCTGGATGACGAGTCCAGTAGCCTGAAAGAAGATCAAACCGACATGTTGAGGAAAATAGACCGAAGTGCCCAAGAACTGCTCAATCTTGTCAACACGACGCTGGATATGAGCCGGCTTGAGGCAGGGGAAGTGCTGTTGAGTGTGCACCCGGTCTCTCTGGCAGCGCTTACCCGCGAGGTCACTGCCGGAACCCAGGAAGTCCACGAAAAGAC
>CAZCWX010000488.1:0-5980 GCA_964502465.1 uncultured Enterobacteriaceae bacterium
TCCCGCATCTTGCGACAGTGCCAAGAAGCTCTGCGCAAAGCCCAGCAGCCGCAAGGGGAAATAGAGCAAACATCCTCGTCTCCCTGAAGAGCCCAATAGAAAAATCCATGACCGTTATCCAGTTCCAGCAGGGTGATTCTGATTACCCCCCAGCCTTGCGCAAGTATCTTGGTGACCGCGCGCCGGCAACGCTCACCGCACTCGGCAATTTCAGTATTTTGCAGCAAAGAAGGCTCGCTCTGTTCTGCTCCGTGCAGTGTCCAGAGACCATCATTTTGCAAACCTACGACCTCGCCCATGCGCTTCGTAACGCCGGAGTAACGGTTATCGGCGGCTTCCACTCGCCGATGGAAAAGGAATGTCTGAACGTTTTATTGCGAGGAACCCAGCCAGTGATCGTTTGCCCCGCCCGCAGCATCGAGCGCATGCGCCTGCCTGCCGACTGGAAAGCGGCTCTTGCCCAGGATCGTTTGCTCCTCCTTTCGCCCTTTGAAGAAAAGTGCCGTCGCACCACCACGAAACGTGCACACATGCGCAACGAGTTTGTCGCTGCGCTTGCTGATATCCTTCTGATTGCCTACGCTGCCCCTGGCGGCAAAATAGAACGATTCTGTCAGGATATCCGGGGTTGGGGGAAACCACTGTTCACACTCGAAAACAGTGCAAATACCCGGTTACTTGCTCTCGGCGCTCAGGCCATGAGAGCGGAATATTTATAGGCACTAGAGGTATAGGTTGCGTGGTTATCAATTGCGCTTCTTATGTCATTCTGAGTCCCCTACAGTGCTGTGCACCCAGCAAATGGGCAGAAACAGAGAGAGCTTCCCTGACTGTCATTCCCGCGCAGGCGGGAATCCAGGTTTCTATTCCTGGATTCCGAGCCGCGGCCTCCGGCCTTGCCCGGAATGACGAGTTGCCACGAGTGTCTGACATGGGTTGAGGATTGTGTTTCTGAGCAGCAAAGCGAAGAATCTCACTCCTCGCGCTCCCAGCCCAGAGATTCTTCACTCCGCTGCGCTCCGTTCAGAATGACACCTCCGAGAGGGTCATGCAAAAAAGCGCAATTCGTGCCCGCGTGAAGTATAACGCTACCGATTTACCAGAAGATCTCCTGTTGTTTGTCTACTCTGATCTGCCAGAAGTTGATGCCTTCGTGATGAATGCACACGACTTTGCCCATGCGTTGTGCTTGTGTACGAAAATAGGGGTGACGCAGAAAGCGACGGATAAACAATGCGGCTTCGTCAGGTTTAACCTCAAAGTACGCCAGGCAATAGTTAGGGTGACGTAACCAGGGATGATAGAAGTCGTGATCGCGAGTGATAAAAGTCGGGGAATGGAGCGAATGAAGCAACGGAATGATCTCATTCCGATCTTTCATCCCATAGCGCCCAATGTCTCCACCAATACGCCGAAAGTGAGAGGTAATTTGAGAAAGTGTGTAAATGTGAGTCAGCCGGCGTATCCGCTCGGGTGACATAACCTACCGGGCTGTAACCCGGGCAGAGAAGGAGGACACGCCATGCAGACATCGAAGTCGAACCCACCAGAGCCGAAGGCAAGCACCACCTGGGACCGATTAGAAGACTTTGTCCGGGAACATGTCCAACGTTTCATCCAAGCCCTCCTCGAAGAAGAGGTCACGGAGTTATTAGGAAGAACGAAGTCAGCCCGCCGCGAGGCTGTCGATGCATCCCCTGGGTATCGCAACGGCTATGGCAAACCCCGGCGGCTGACGCTGACGAGCGGGACCATCACCGTGCGCCGGCCCCGCGTCCGAGATCTAAACGAGCGGTTTGTCAGCCGAGTGTTGCCGTTGTTTAAGCGACAGACCAAAGAGGTGGGCGCGTTACTGCCACAGCTATACTTGCATGGATTAGCTCTGGGCGATTTTGAGTTGGCATTGCGAGGGCTGTTGGGCGATGGTGCGCCCTTGTCCCCCGCCTCGCTGTTGCGGCTGAAGACCCAATGGCAGTTAGAGTATGAGACATGGAAGCAACGGCGACTCGATGACCTGGAAGTCGTTTACCCTTTGGGCCGATGGGCTGTATGTGAAAGCCGGGCTGGAAGATACGAAAGCGGCGCTGCTCGTGATGATTGGCGTGCTCACCAATGGGCAGAAAGTCATCTTAGCCGTAGAGAGCGGACAGCGCGAGTCCAAGGAATCGTGGGGGATGATGCTACGAGACTTGCGTAAGCGTGGTCTCAAGCCGTGGCGGTGTACGATTGCCGATGGGCATCTGGGTCTGTGGGCCGCACTGGGTGAGCAATATCCGCAGCTCGCCGAACAGCGTTGCTGGAATCACCGCATTACCAACGTGCTTGATGCGCTACCCAAGAAGTATCAGGCAGAGGCCCGCACGCTGCTGTGTGCCATGCCCTATGCCGAGACACAGGCGGCGTGCGAAACACTCCGGGCGCAGTTCACCGCTCGCTACCATAAGGTGACCCCCAAGGCGGTTGAGCGGCTGGCAGACGATTGGGAGCGACTGGTGACCTTCTATCAGTTTCCTCGGGAACATTGGGTACATCTCAGAACCACGAACATAGTGGAGTCTCCCTTTGCGGTAGTCCGCTTGCGCACCACCGCCGCCAAGCGCTTCAAGACAGTTGAGAATGCGACGGCCCTTATCTGGAAACTCTTGAAAGTGGCCCAGTCCACCTTTCGGAAACTTAAAGGGGCAGAGTTACTCCCAGGGGTCTATGCGGGAAGGCAGTATGTGGATGGCGTAGAGCGAGCCGTGCATCCCCGGCAGCGGCTGGCCGCTTGACCTAGGATTCACCTTGAATCGAGTGAGGCGAAGGCGTAAAGAGGCTGAGAGGGCAGGCCATGACATTCGATGAGGTATTGGCTCAGGTGCGAGAGCTGCTACAGCAGCGCGGCCGAGTGACCTATCGGTCGCTCACGCTGCGCTATCAGCTGGACGATGAGTTGCTGACAGGGGTCATCGACGAGCTCATTAGTGCCGAGCGCGTAGCGGCCGATGAAGACGGCAAAATGCTGGTCTGGATCGGGGGTACCGAAGTTATCAGTCCTCAGTCGTCAGTTAGTAGTCCCCAGCCCCTAGCCTCTAGCACCCAGCCCTCAGCAGCCGAAAGGCGTCAGCTCACGGTGCTGTTCTGTGACATAGTGGGCTCCACCGCCCTCTCTGCCCAACTTGATCCGGAGGACTGCCGTGCGGTGGTCCGGGCGTATCGAGAAACTTGTGCTGCCGTCATTCGTCGCTTTGAGGAACAACTGGCCAAGGACATCGGAGACGGTCTATTGGTGTACTTTGGCTATCCGTCTGTGGTGGCAACCTTGCCACCACAGGAGCAAGGCCAAACCCGCGAGCCATGACCGCCGGATGAGGAGTTGCCACGTGCAAGATGGACAGGCCAAAGAAAAATCGCTTTGACTGTCTATCGCATTCCTTGAGCCCATTGCTGCACAACAGAAACACGAGAGACTATGCTGATCAGTAAAGAACATAAGCCGCATCCGCTATGGACATCGGTCGTGCGCTATGGCGTCGCCGTTCTGGCGGTCTGCCTGGCCGCAGGACTGACGTTCCTCCTGCCGCCGATCGCCCAAGGAACTCCCTTTCTTTTCTTCTTTGCCGCCGTGATGCTCAGCGCCTGGTATGGCGGCCTCGGACCGGCCCTCCTCACGATTCTGCTAGCCGCGGCGTGGAGCAACTATTTTCTGCTCCCGCCGTTGTATTCTCTGCAGGTGGCAGCGCCCGCCGATATGCTGCGCCTGGGCCTGTTCTTGCTGGTCGCAGTCCTCGTCAGCTCGCTCCAAGCGCGCCAGCAATGGGCGGCGGCGGCCGAACGCGTCCAGCGGGAGTACTGGCAGACCACGCTCGCTAGCATCGGGGATGCGGTGATCGTGACCGACGTCCAAGGGACCGTGACGGCGATGAATCCCGTCGCGCAGCGCCTCACGGGGTGGAACCTCGCCGCGGCGCAGGGGAGAGTGCTAGCCGACGTCTTTGTTCTTGTGAATGAAGAGACCCGTCAGCCGATGGAGAGTCCGGTGGCCAAAGTGCTGCGCACGGGCGCGGTGACCGGGCTCGCCAATCACACCGTCTTGCGGACCAAACAGGGCCCGGAGATTCCCATTGACGATAGTGCCGCCCCCATCCACGATGCGACCGGCCGGCTGCAGGGCATCGTGGTGGTCTTCCGGGATATCAGCGAACGCCGGCAGGCGGAGGCGGCGAGTCTACGGCTGGCCGCCATCGTCGCATCGTCGAATGACGCCGTCGTCAGCAAATCTTTGGACGGCATCGTGATCAGTTGGAATGCCGCCGCCGAGCGCATCTTCGGCTACACAGCGGAGGAGATGATCGGGCAGCCGATCCTGCGCCTGCTCCCGGAGGATCGCCAGGATGAGGAACGGATGATTCTGGAGCGCCTCCGGAGAGGGGAGCGCGTGGCCCCCTTCGAGACGGTGCGGCGGACCAAGGACGGGCGGCGGCTGGAGATGTCCGTCACTATCTCGCCGCTGCGGGACGCCCGGGGGGTGATTATCGGGGCCTCGAAGATCGCCCGCGACATCACCGAGCAGAAGCGGGCCGAGCAGGCGCTGCGTGAGTCGGAAGAAAAATACCGCACGCTGTTCGATGCGATTGACGAAGGCTTTTGCATTATCGAGAAGGTTGAAGGCGAAGTGGGAGCGCCGTTGGATTTTCGCTATCTGGAAGCGAATCCGGCATTCGAGGCGCAAACCGGCGTGGGCGGTGTGGTCGGGAAAACCATCCAGCAAGCGTTTCCGGGCGAACCTGAGGAATGGCTCCTTACTTACGACACCGTTCTCCGCACTGGCGAGCCGATAAGATCTGAAAGCGGACTCGTTACCCAAGGGCGCGTGTTAGACCTCTACTCTTTTCGAGTCGAAGACAAAACGCATCGTCGCGTGGCAGTTATCTTCAAAGACATCACCGCGCGCAAACAGATGGAGGATGCCCGCACCCGGTTGCTCGCCGAAGTGCAGCGCTCAAACGAGGAGCTCCAGCAGTTCGCTCACATCGTCTCCCACGACTTGCATGAGCCGCTGCGCACCATTATTAGCTTCCTCCAACTGCTCACCCGTCGCTTGTCGGGCACGCTCGATGCCGAGGCCGCCGAATACCTCGCCTTTGTAGAAGAGGGTGCGCAACGTCTGCGCCACTTACTCGCCGACCTGTTGGCCTACACCCGGGCAGGGGGAGAGGGTCAGGAGGTCGCTGCGGTGGACGGGAACGTGCTGGTCGCACGCGTCCTGACGGACCTCCAGCTCGCCATTGCTGAGAGCGGAGCTACGATTACGCAGGATCCCTTGCCGACCGTCTGGGGCGACGCGACTCGGTTAGGGCGGGTGATGCAGAATCTGATCGGGAATGCCCTGAAGTTTCGGGGCCCTACTCCACCGCAGGTTCACGTCTCCGCTCAACGGGACGGCAAGCAGTGGCGATTCAGGGTGCGGGACAACGGCATTGGCATTGATCCGGCGCAGGCCGGGCGGCTCTTTCAGGTATTTCGGCGCTTACACACCCGCCAGGAGTATCCCGGTACCGGCATTGGTTTAGCGATCTGCAAGAAGATCGTTGAGCAACACGGCGGACAAATCTGGGTGGAGTCGGAGGTCGGCAAAGGGGCCACGTTCATCTTCACGCTGCCCGCAGCTCCAGGACCCAGCAGCGAGAACGGAAGAGGCACACAAGAGACACCAGCAAAACCCGTTGCCCTTCCCTCTAGTTCCTGAAGGCTTCGACCCCAAAGACTCGCAAGAGGCCAAGGCACTGTTGGAGGAGTTGAGCTGAACACGGAATGCAGACAGAACCGGAAGAGAAACAAATAATCTTCACCCAAGGGCAGACAGCTATCGAACTCTTTTTACACACCATTTGACACTATCTCGCTTCTGCTTGTAGGTTCGAGTTCGAGTGCTGCTCCAACCAACCTTGCTCTCGCAGTCGTTCCCATGCTTTTTGGATGTGTTCCCTTTTCAACAATT
>CAZCWX010000489.1:0-2870 GCA_964502465.1 uncultured Enterobacteriaceae bacterium
CCAGATTTCCTTCATCGCCAGCACCCGCTCACGGGTCACTTTCCAGCGATCCTTCAATGCCACACCGTGGTCGGCCATTTCTTCTGCGTTCCATCCAGCTCCAATGCCGAAGAGAAAGCGGCCGTTGGAGACCCGATCCAGGCAAGCGACAGTCTTTGCCAGGGTGATGGGATGATGTTCAGGTATCAAGCACACCGAGGTGCCGAGTTTGAGTTTTTGTGTAACCGCCGCTGCCGCGGCCAGGCCGATGAAAGGGTCAAAGAACTGTTTGTAATACTCAGGCAGTTCGCCACCCAGGGGAAACGGGGTCTTCCGGCTCGTGGGAATATGCGTGTGCTCGCCAAACCACACGGATTCAAACCCCTGTTCTTCGGCCCACTTTGCGAGTTCTGCGGGCTGGATGGTGTAATGTGTGGGTATGGTAACAAGTCCGAAGTCTGCCATATGTATGTCCCTCCTTTTCAGGTGCAAGTTTTG
This sequence comes from uncultured Enterobacteriaceae bacterium, assembly GCA_964502465.1. Classification (GTDB taxonomy): domain Bacteria; phylum Desulfobacterota; class Binatia; order Bin18; family Bin18; genus CAZCWX01. Next base: position 478 of record CAZCWX010000489.1, read on the forward strand.
ACTAATTCGCTTCGCTCAACAAGCCCTGCGCCTTGTGCAGGCCTGCTGTGCCAAACCCGTATAAAGATGCTATACAACTGCACCATGAAAACAGAGTAAAGGAGGAGCCTATGAAACTTGTCACGTTCACGCAGGGTGGTTCAACTCGCATCGGAGTTGTGGATGGGGATGCCATCGTGGACCTCTCGGTTGCTGCCCCGCAGCTCCCCCGCGAAATGTGCGCCTTTCTGGCGGCAGGGGCAGAGGCGTTAGCTGCAGCCAAGCATGTGGTCGGCACTGCTGCCGCTCGGGTGGCGCGCAAAGACGTGAAGCTGGAAGCGCCTATCTTACGCCCGCCCAAAATTCTCGCTGTCGGCCTCAATTACAAAGATCACATCGCCGAGACCGGCAATAAGACGCCCGAGGTGCCGATGATCTTCAATAAACAATCCACCGCGGTGAACAGTCCGTACGGGGATATCCACTTGCCGCGCGCGTCCGAACAGCTCGATTACGAAGGAGAGTTTGCCATCGTTATTGGGCGTTATTGTCGGCATGTGCCAAAGCAGCGCGCCCGTGAGGTGATTGTCGGGTACACGATTGCCAATGATGTCAGCGTGCGAGATTGGCAGCGGCGGGTGCCGACCTTCACGATGGGCAAATCGTGGGATACGCACTGTCCGTTGGGGCCGTGGATCACGACGGCAGATGAAGTGGGAGACCCTCACGCGCTCGATCTCAAAACGTGGGTCAATGGGGAATTACGCCAACACTCGAACACCAGCCAGCTCCTTTTCAACTGCTTTGACTTGGTCGAGCATTTATCGACCGTCTTTACCCTGGAGCCAGGAGACGTCATTTCCACCGGAACCCCGAGCGGCGTGGCCGTGGCGATGAAGCCACCTAAATGGTTGAAGGCAGGGGACGTGGTGAAGATCGCCATCGAGAAGTTGGGGGAGATTGAAAACCGGGTCATTGCCGAGCCGGAAAATACCCCCCGTATTTAGGCGAGATAGAGATGCGAGACAGAGAGGGGTGGAGCGGGCTCTCTCTGTCTCTACCTTATCTGCTCTAGCGGGCAAGAAAGAAACACCCCGTTTTCGTCATTCCCGCGCAAGCGGGAATCCAGTAAATCGGCGAAAATAGTAGCTCAGCAGGCTGGATGCCCGCATCCAGTGGGGAGCGCAACTGACGAATATCACAGCGATTGTAGGGATGATCGACTGGCAGGAGTTCGTAGTGAATATGGTAAATACTCAAAGTTGAAGACTTATTCGAGAATTGCCTGAGACCTGCCCCAGACTGGCTTGAGACTTGTCCCGACTCTTCATTCATCACTCTTCATTTTTCATTCTTCATGCATTTGAGTCCCACCTTGTATAGGGCGGTAGTTGCAGCTGGCTTGCTTGTAGGGTGAACCCTGTTCATAGTCTTTTTATCGCCATAGGAGAGCAAACCGTATGTCAGCTCATCCTTCGTACTCCGAAGTGCTTCAGCTTGTCGAACAGCTTACCCCTGAAGAACAAGCGCGCTTGATTATCGAGATCCACGAACGGTCGCAAGGATTTGGTATGTGGAAGGAGCGCGCTGATCTTGCTGATCCGGAACTGTACATCCTACGCATCCGTGAAGAAGAGGCAAAACAGGTTACCGGCGAGCCCAAAACGCCAGAGGAATATCTGGCTGAGCTGAAAGCGTGGGATGAGTAACCAACCGTGGGAACATCTCACCTCTGTCCTAGTGGATACTGGGATTTTCATCTATTGGTTTCGTGGCGATCGTGACGCACAACGCTTCTTTCGTGATCCCGAACGAACGATTTATTACGCAAAAGTGACACGCAAGGAGTTGCTGCGCGAACCGATTCGCACGTCCGAGGTGATTCGTATTAAGGCGTTCCTCAATCGTTTTCGTCTTATCAATCCGGACGACCAGATTGCTGCCCGGTTTTCTGAGCTGCTAGAGAAGTATACGTATTTGCGGGTACATCCTGCGGATGCCCTTATTGCTGCGACTGCGTGGGAAAAGAATCTTCCGCTGTTGACGGTCAATGCACGGCATTTTGTCCAGATAGAGGAGCTGGAAGTAGTTCGGTTTCTTCCTCCTTCTCTGAGCGAGTAAGGCTGGCAGAGAAGGAGCGACTATCGGTTGAGTTTTTCCAATCCTCCTCCTCATTCCTCACTTTTCCTTCTTCATTTCCTTCCCCTGTAGCCTCCAGCCTATGGCCTATAGCCTCACTCAGTACTCATTCCTCGTCTTTATTCATCATTCCGCATTCACTATTCATCATTTATTTGAGTCCCGCCTTGCGCAGGGCGGCAGCGAAGCGCTCTGTTACCGCTGGATCTTTGAAGGTGGAGCCAGCCATCCGCTTCCAACCCTCCACTGTGAACTGCGGCATGATCCGCAGCATT
>CAZCWX010000490.1:0-6358 GCA_964502465.1 uncultured Enterobacteriaceae bacterium
GCGAAGCAATCTTTGCTGAAAAAGAGAGATTGCTTCGTCGCCTCGGGCTCCTCGCAATGACAGGGTCCTCCATCTATTCATGAAGTCGGGAAGTTGCTCAATTTTTGATCCTAAGCCAATTCCTTCCTCAACACGGGAAGCACCTCCTTCCCCATCAACTCAAGACTGCGCATCGTCAGCTCATGCGGAAGCCCCCCGTATTGCCCCTCAAAGATCAGGTGACCAATACCAAGCCGCTTTATGATCTCCTTCAAGCGTTGGATCACTTCTTTAGGCGTTCCCACCACAAACCCCCCGGCCTCGCGCAGATCATCGATCGACATCTGAAAAACCGGCTTATGTTTCTTCGTGGCTGAGCCCTCAGAAAGGATCGAGGTCGTGCCACGCGTGGACATGCCCAGCGGCATGTAGTAGTGGATCGGCCCTTTGAGTGAGGTCTGCGTACGCCACAGGTAATGCTCAAACGATTTTTGCGCCTCAGCGTCAGTGTCCGCCACAAACAGGCCAGTCATATAGCCAAGATTGTGCGGTGTAGCCGTATAGCCGCTCTTTTCAGCAGTCTCCCGATAGAGATCAAACCATTGCTCAGCCAAATCCATAGGCGCCAGGAACGAGACATACGGATACCCATGGCGTGCTGCCCACATGATCGATTCCTTACTGCCAATCCCCGGAATCCAAATCGGCGGGTGAGGCTTTTGCAACGGAAAAACCCACGGGTTCACATAGCGAAAGTGAAAATGTTTCCCCTCCCAGCGGAATGGCCCAGGCTGGGTCCACGTCTTTATGATCAGGTCATGCGATTCTTCAAACCGTTCGCGGTTCAGCACCGGATTCAGGTTCATGGAAAACTGTTCGATGCCGATGCCGCGCACGAAACCCGAGATGATCCGTCCTTCTGACAGCAAGTCGAGCATCGCCACTTCTTCGGCTAACCGTATGGGATTCTCCCACAGCGCGATCACATTCCCTAACAGCAAAATCTTGCTCGTCTTGGTGCGCGGAATCAGCGCCGCCGCGCTAATGTTCGCGGCCAGATGGAGGCAGGTCGGCGTATTATGATGTTCGTTGACCATCAGCCCATCGAAGCCGACGGTTTCCGCATAAGCATACTCATCGAGATAGCGCTTGTAGAGCTGCGCCCCCTTTTCAGGATTAAAGTATTTGTTGGGATATGTTAGACGAATCGAGGGATATTGATCCAATTCCGGCGTCTCTGGATACGGCATCTCACTGAAATAGTAATAATCAATCATGCTCCCCTCCTTACGGTCTCGCTAAAAACTCCTCTACCAACGCAGCAAACTCTGCTGGTCGCTCCAACTGCGGTGAATGTCCGCACCGATCAATCACTCTCAGTTCTGCGTTCGCAATCGCCTTGCGGTACGCTTCCCCATGTGCCGGCGGGACCAGGCCATCCTGCTTCCCCCACACAATCAGCGTAGGCATCTTCACCCGCCGCAGCCGGTACTTCAGCTTCGGATTGTGCATGTAGGGTTTCCAGCCGAGAATCTGCGCCATAATCTGGCTATTATCGCGCAATTCTATCTCCTCTGGAGTCGGTTTGACTGGAAAGAGTTTGTCCCGTTCCGCCACCTGGTTGATGTCATAGAAAATGAGCGGAGCAAGCTCCTGCGGCGTCAGGAGAAAGATATCAGCAATCTCGACTCCCTCAACTTTCAATCCAACCGCATCAACGAGCACCAGCTTCGATATCCGTTCCGGACACGTCGCCGCCAATTCCGCCGCCAGCCACCCTCCCATCGAAAAGCCCACCACTGGCACCCGCTGCAGCCCGAAATGGTCAAGGAAGTCCATGTAGAAATCCACCATATCGGTCATGCTGTCGAGCCACGTCGCTCGAGTCGAGCGCCCAAATCCCGGATGGGTAGGCAAGTACAGCGTATAGTGTGTGGCTAAGAGATCGTGTACCTGCAACCAGCCCAAATTCCCCCCTGCTCCATGGAGTAACAAGAGCGGGTCACCCTTCCCGCCTGTAAGCATATGGACCGTCGCCCCACTCAATTCAACAAATGTCTCACGAAACTCTCCCATGCATCCCCCTTTTTCATTGTTCTTTGTGGAATTTGTCTGACCACTAACCACTGACTCCTGACTACTTACAAATGTTTCGCAAACCACTCCTGGATATGCTCCATACTCCTCTCCAGCCCCGGCCCCGCGATGATATCGCTGTGACCCAATCCAGGGAGAATCACCAACTTCTTCGGCTCGCCAGCTTTGTTGTACATCGAGATCGACTCCTCCATCGACACGCGCTCGTCTGCATCCCCATGCAGCCACAAAATTGCCCGTGGAAAGATTTGGTGCACAACCGACTCTGGTCTGTACGCAATCAGCGCCTCTCCTGAAGCCAAAGTAATTTCTCGACTCCACTGCGGATATTGCTGAAGAATCTCGTCAAAGAGTCTCGTGGTACTTTCAGGTTCAGGCACAATGTCCTTTGCCTGCACGTACTGGACGTGGCCGGTCAGCACTCGGTCGCGCCGATCCTCCGCCAGCCGCTGCAGTAGCGCTCTCCATTCCCAGAAGTGGCAGGCATCACGAATCCACCGACCACAATCGCCAATCCCACACACACTCACCGTTGCCTTCACTCGTTCTTCTACTCCTGCTGCATAGCTGACGTTCGCCCCACCAAGGCTGACTCCCAGCAATCCGATCCGTTCAGGATCCACTTCAGATTGTTGTTGTAAGAACGTCACCGCATTACGGATATCCTCGATTTGCCGCATCGGAATGATCTGCCGGCGCGGTTCTCCACCACTTTCGCCGAGAAAACGGTAATCGAAGGTCAGTGTCACATATCCCAACCGTGCCAGGCGCTTCGCGACCTCTGGAAGTAACACTTCCTTAACCGCAGTGAAGCCGTGACACAGCACAATACCGGGACGCCGTTTCCCCTGCGTGAGTCCATCAGGCAGAAAGAGCATTCCTGCCACAGGCACAGACTCACTATAGAACCGTACCGGCTTTTCCATTCCCCCTCCTTTACTGTAGGTTAGACCGTATTGTTTAACCGTTGCTTTCCGGTGGAACCTCTTTCTCCTGCTGCTGTTCGCCTTCCTGTTCTGTCTGCGCCGGTTGTTGGATGAGTGCTTGCGCAGGTATGGTCATATCAACCGCTTGCACGAGATTCATAATATGGCGGGTGTTAGCCCCGAGGTCTCCCTTTCCCACCCGTGATGCTGAACGGACCACCAGCCAACTGCCGCTTGGCTGCGCCGGTGGCGTCTGGATCGTCACATCATCTTGAAAACCCCACACTCTGGTTTTCACTACCGCCTGCATTTCGAGCTTATCCGCATCCAGCACGGTAATTTCCCATCCTAAACTCTGCGCCGCCCGCCGTGCGTAATCGAAGAGTAACGCTGGCGGAGCTTCATAGCGACGCGTGCGTAGTTCAGGAAAAGGGGAGTGTTCTGAGGTTTCCGCAACGTTTGTAGTGAGATAAGTGAAGAGTCGGGTAAAAAATCCTGGAGGATCAGTCAGCGGAAGACGATTAGCGATCAAACCCGCCGCCAGCAAAGAAGCACCAATTAACACCAGAAAGAAAAAAATCTGCACGATGCCACTCACAATCCGCATGGCCGCCTCCTGCGTGTTCCTTCCTGCCATCCTTATGAAATCAACAATTCTTGTAATGCCCCCCACTCAGTGACTGGCAGAGAGCAGGTAAAGTTATGGCACACATACACGGTGAGTGTACCATCCACTTGTGTCCTGCCGGCCAGCACTGAAGGGATTTTTTCTTCAGCCGCCCCCTGCGTATCAAGACAGCGAATCGTCTTATTCGGCACAAAGAGCCGATGGATCCGCCCGAGCATCTCCGTCGTAGCAGCGGCGTTTTTATCACCAAGCAGCACGATCTCCTTTGGCCGACGAAGAAAGAAATCAAGCGCGCCGAGCATATTGCTAAAACCGAAGGGATTCTGCTCCATAGCATCGTAGAAAAGCCTGAGCACTTGCTCGGCTTTCGTCAGATAGTCTGGGTTTTCTAGCAAATAAGAGAGGCGAAGTAAGTTAAAGGCCGCGACCGAGTTGCCCGAGGGAATCGCGCCGTCAAATGCCGCTTTGGACCGACTAATGAGGGTTTCGTGGTCGCTGCTGGTGAAGAAAAAGCCTCCTTCGTGTGTATCTTCAAAATGCGCGAGCAGCACCTCAGTCAATTCAACCGCACGATCGAGATATGAGCGTTCAAAAGTTGCCTCGTACAAGTCGATTAACGCCGCCACAAAGAACGCGTAATCATCCAGGTAGGCATTAAACTTGGCCTGTCCATCTTTGAAGCTGCGGAAAAGTCGCCCGTTTTGATAAAGGTGGGCAAAGAGAAACTCAGTCGCCTGACCTGCAATCTCTAAGTAGTGTGCAATACCCAAAACTTTGTAGGCCTCGGCAAACGCTGAGATCATCAGACCGTTCCAACTCGTCAGGATTTTCTCGTCACGGAACGGTTTGACCCGCTTCTCGCGCGCGGTAAAAAGCTTCTGTCTCGCCTCAGCGATTACCCTTGAGGCTTCATCCGTGTCACGCCGGAAGAGTTTGCTGAGTTGCTCAAACGTCAAGGTCGGATGGAGAATATTGCGGTGCTCGAAATTCCCCACGTCGGTGACATCGTAATAGCGACAAAAAATCTCACCGACATCATCACCAAGAATGCCGATCACCTCGTCTCGGCTCCATAAGAAAAACTTTCCCTCCTCCCCCTCTGAATCAGCGTCTTGCGTAGAATAAAAGCCGCCGTCAGGATGCCGCATCTCGCGTTCGACATAGGCGAGGATTTCTTCTGCCACCTGGCGGAAAAATGGTTCTTCGCTGACTTGATACGTTTCAAGATAGAGACGTGTAAGTAGGGCATTGTCATACAGCATCTTCTCGAAGTGCGGCACCAACCAGCGCTCGTCCACCGAGTAGCGGTGGAATCCACCACCGAGATGGTCGTATACGCCTCCCTCAGCCATTTTGCGCAACGTATGGGTGGTCATCTGCAGGTATAGCTCGTTGTGCGTCGTGTGGTATTGCCGCAAGAACAGAGCAAAAACCATGGAGTTGGGAAACTTCGGTGCACCACCAAGACCACCATGGGTATGATCAACGTGCTGGGCGAGGCTCGCTGTGGTACTCGCCAAAGTGTCGATCTGCAATGGACGTGAGGTCTCCTGCCGGTGTGTCATCTTTTCCAGATTACTCAGGATCTGCGAAGTAGCTCGCTCTACGTCTTGAGGTCGTTCCTTGTATGCCTGAGCCACCGCAGTCAGAATACGTGGAAACCCTGGGATATTGTGACGATCCACTGGTGGAAAGTAGGTACCTCCATAAAAAGGTTTTCCTTCTGGCGTAAGAAAAACCGTCATCGGCCACCCACCACGTCCAGTGAGCATCTGCACTGCGCTCATATAAATGTCGTCAACATCCGGTCGTTCTTCGCGATCGACTTTGATATTGACAAAAAGCTCGTTCATCAGTGTCGCAATTGGCTCATTCTCGAACGACTCATGTTCCATCACGTGGCACCAATGGCACGCCGAATACCCGACGCTCAACAGAATTGGTTTATTTTCCGTCTTTGCCTTCGCAAACGCTTCTTCTCCCCATGGGTACCAGTCCACCGGGTTATGCGCATGTTGGAGAAGATAAGGACTCGTTTCATGAATAAGACGGTTCGTAAATGTATGGCCCGCTTGCTGCTCCATGTAAAAGATCCTTTCGTGCGGTCTTCTCAAGAGAAGAGCACCATCAACCTACTGCTATCCAGCAATGACTATATATTGTAAAAGGGCGAAAACAGAAAAAACTATATGCCCGGCACACCAAGACCTGGATTTCCTCGTAGGGGCGACCCCCTGTGGTCGCCCGGTGGATGGGCAGGCACGGGGCCTGCCCTGCAGCGTTTTACAAGTGATAGATCCGCTTCGCTTCCTTTCGTAATTCTTCACGGAATTCTGGGTGCGCAATCTCTATAAGCGCTGCGGCTCGTTGTTTGAGGCTCTTTCCTCTCAAAGAAGCAATGCCGTATTCTGTCACCACAAAATCGACAAACGCCCGCTGTGCCGTGACCACACTTCCTGGCTCCAGCATCGGCACGACCCGCGAGATACGCCGGCCACTGACGACTGCGCTCGACGGTGTAACGATCACTGCCTGTCCCGGATTGCAGTAAGCCGCCGCGACGGTAAAAATGGTCTGCCCACCTGTCCCGGTATACATGAAAGGACCGATTGACTCGGAACACGCCTGGCCTCCCAGATCAACCGCCATGGCGTTATTCACAGCGACATAGTTTTTCTGATTAACCAGGAGTCGCAGGTCATCAGTATAGGTAAAATCATAAAATTCA
>CAZCWX010000491.1:0-8513 GCA_964502465.1 uncultured Enterobacteriaceae bacterium
CATACCAGGCCGAATTCTGCCCTTTCGCTGTTCTTCAAATCCTATCCATGCGCCTGCTGTGGTATACAGAGCGAGCGCATCGAGAAGAGACAGTTGCTCTTGTGGATTCAACAGGGTACCTGTTTGTGATCGCCTCGTCATCGCTGCCTGAATGCTTGCGAGCGGCTCTAATGGCGCGATGGGGCAGTCTGAGCTGCCAACGACGGGTACGCCGCGGCTTAGCAAACTCTGCGTGCGGTACAGCCAGTCATGAAGGCTGGAATCAACCTCAGTTGCGTATTTTTCCCCATAAAAATAGAGAAACCCCGGCTGGGTGACAACCACGCTGCCAGTTTGCACGAGTGTCGTGATGAGCGGCGGCGGACACAACGCGCAGTGTTCGATGCGGTGGCGATGGTCTGCGCGTGGCAAACGTTGCTGCGCGTATGCGATAGCGTGCAGCGCAGTGCAGAGCGGTCCTTCTTCAACCGCATGGAGCGCAACCTGGAAGCCGTGCCGGTGCGCTTGCCAGACCATCTCAGCAAGATCCTCTGGTGAGGGGTACAGCGTTCCTCGACTTTCGTGCAGCAGAATTTTTATACTCCCGAGACGTGCCTGGTCATTGCCATGAAAAGGCGCAAGCCCAGCCGCGATGATCTCGGGTAGCGCATGCATGCCCATCATGACAGTGGCTCGGGAAAGCAAAAGGCGGTCGCCGCTGAAGCGACGCAAGAGCGTAAAGTCTTCTAGCGTATTTCCCGCGCTGGCGTCATGAAACGAGGTGACCCCATGACGGAGCAATTCCGTGCTCACTTGTTTGACGCCAGCCGTGAATGCTTGAATGGGAAGCGGAGGCACGACGGTGCGCAGCAACTGCTCTGCCTCATAGACAACCCCGGTGGGTTCGTTGCTGCGAGGGTCACGTTCGATCAACCCTCCGTGTGGCGGGACGAAATGCGGCGTGATGCCAGCACGGGTCAGTGCGGCACTATTCAAGACGGCCGCATGGCCAGTACGATGGCGGAGCAGGATCGGGCGGTCTAGAGAAACTTGATCCAAATCCTGCTTTGTCGGGTGCCTCTTTTCGGCAAGAAAAAACTCGTCATAGCCATACCCGCGTATCCAGTCTGCAGGTGCCCCCTGAAAAACTTGGCTTGCTAGAAGCTGTTGAATTTCTGTAATGGAGCGCGCACCACTGACATCGGCTCCACAGAAACGACTCGCCCAGGCAAACAGATGCAAATGCGGATCGATAAAACCCGGAAGAATAGTGTGTCCTGCGCAGGCAATCGTCTGAGTATGCGAAGAAACAAGGGGCCGTAGTTCTTGCTCTTCTCCTACTGCCAAGATACGCCCGGCAGCAATGGCAAGCGCTGCGGCGACAGGCCGCTTCGGGTCGAGGGTGAGGATACGACCGCCGTGCAGAAGAAGGTCAGCCGTATGTTGGAATGAGGAAGGCACGGGTGCAACAGGATAGAGTGGCAAAAAGATAGGGGCACAGCGAGCCGTGCCCCTACGAAAAGCTGAGAGCGAAGTGCGAAATATGGCTAGTCCGAAGACGGCAGGGGTTTCGCCTCTTTCAACTGCATCCCTTTATCGCAGCAGTTGATATCCCCGTTGCCTGGTTTGTTGCACAGCACTTCAGTGCCGCACTCTTCGCAGAAATAACGTTTACCGAGCTGTGGCATACATCCCTCCTGAATACATACATATAAAGTACACTTACCGAGCAAACGGTAGCGTAACCACTTCCGCTATCATGGGTTTCCCTTGCCTGTCAATCCGCAACTGTGTCCCAGGGGCGAGATGTTCACGCCGTACGTAGCCCAAGGCAATCGGATGGCCAAAGTGAGGGGAAACGACAGCGCTGGTTATCCATCCGATCTCCTGAGAATCGTGGAAGAGCTTATCCCCGCTAACAGGCGGGATCTCGCCGCGCACGAGTAAGCCGCTCAGTTTCCGGTTGACATGTCCACGGGCAGTAGCCCGTTCAACGACTTCTTGCCCAAGGTAGCACCCTTTGGTGAAACTGATCGCGTGCTCCATCCCCACTTCGAGGACAAGGCGCCTTTCGTCTATATCGAGGCCATACCAAGGAATTCCTGCTTCAATCCGTAAGATGTTGAGCGCAGTGAGTCCGACTGGCTGTAGACCGAGCGGTTCTCCAGTCCGGAGCAGACTTTGCCAAACTGACTCAGCGTGCGCCTGCGGCACAAAGATTTGGTAGCCCTCCTCACCGGTGTCACTCACCCGGGCGATGCGAAGATCGACTCCTGCGAGTGTTGCCTTGCAGTGTTGGAATGCTTTGGTCACGGCAAGAGTCACTCCAGACGCTTGGAGCACTGTAGACGTGAGGGGGCCTTGCACTGCCAGTGTGACAGACTGTTCACTGCAGTCTTCCAATTCCACATCATCGGCAACGAGAAAACGGGACAACGCCTCTAGCATCTTTTCTTTTGCCCGGATATCAACGTCGAGAAGGAGGCAAGCTTCCTGAGCATACACCCGCAGATCCGCGACCACACGTCCTTGTTCAGTCAGCAACATTGCGGCGCACCCTTCCCCTGGTTTCAGGGCTTGCACGTCATTCGATAACATGCCCTGGAGGAAGGGGAGGCGATCTTCACCCGTGACTCGCACTTGGACGCGGAAGGACAGATCGATCAGGCCGGCTTTCTCACGCACGGTGCGATATTCAATCAAAGGATCATTGAAGTACTCAGGTAACTCAATGCCACGATCATCAACGAGAACAGCTCCGTGTGCAGTATGCCATAAAGCGAGGGGTGTTTTCATAGGTCGGAAAGGCTAGCAAAGACGAACAGGCAAGGGAAGCGCTCTTTTTCCCTCTCCCGCATAGCGGGAGAGGGCTCGGGTGGGGGCCTCTTTTAGCTATTCAATCGGCGCAAATTCCGCACTGCCTGAATCCGTTCCTGCGCCAGGGTAATAGCCAGCCGGTGGGAAGCAACGCCGCAACGCTTCGATTCGACGAAAATAGTCTTCAGAGTCGGATAAATATTCTCTGTCTTGGCCTTCGCCCGCTCGCGTCGGTATCCCCCTGGTCCAAGTTCGTCGGCAACGTTAATCAGACCGCCGGCATTGATGGCAAAGTCTGGGGCATACAGGATACCCTGTGCCTGAAGGGTATCGCCGTCTTCATCTACTAGCAGTTGATTATTAGCACCGCCGCCAATAATCCGACAGCGGAGATGCGGAATCGTGTTCTGGTTGATAATCCCGCCAGCCGCACAAGGAGCAAGGATATCACACTGCTGGGTCAGAATGTCTTCTGGTGTCACGATCCGTGCCTGGAGTTCCGTAGCCGCCTTTTGGGTCCGTGTTGTATCGACATCGGCGACGATGAGTTGAGCGCCAGCCTCATGAAGATAACGAGCCAGAGCGTAGCCCACCTTCCCGAGTCCCTGAATAGCGATAGTACGCCCACGGAACTCGGCCGTGCCGTCAACCTCTTCCAGGCACGCCCGCAGTCCACAGAACACGCCCCAGGCCGTCATAGGAGAAGGATCATCACCACCGCCAAAAGCTGCATCTCGTCCAACACCGAAGCGGCTTTCTTTGCGGACATACTCGATATCGGCTGTGGTTGTGCCCATATCCTCAGTCGGAATATAGCGACCAGCTAAGGACTCGACGGCGCGACCCAGCGCGCGAAACAAGACTTCACGTTGGGTAGTTGTATGATCACCGATAACGACCGCTTTCCCGCCGCCATAATCCAGACCGGCGAGCGCCGCCTTAAACGTCATTGCTTGGGCCAGACGCAAGGCATCGGTGACTGCTGCCGCCTCAGAGGGATAGACGCGCATGCGGATGCCGCCGAGCGATGGTCCCAGAGTCGTGTCGTGAATAGCAATGATTGCTTTGAGCCCAGCGGCACGGTCGATAGAGAAGACAACCTGTTCATGACCTTCTATAAACATACTGTCAAAGAGAGAAGTCATAATCATGTCACACTTCGACGAGAATATCGTCGCCTTCGACTTTCACGGAAAATTGTTGCTGCTGTACATCGGGATCGTCGCGATTCACACCGGTCGTGACATCAAACTCCCACCCGTGCCATGGGCAGGTGACGACGTTGCTATCGAGTTCACCTTCGCCGAGCGGACCACCTTGATGAGGACAGATATCGTCAAGCGCGTAATAGGAGCCGTCCACATTGAAAATGGCGATCCGTTGTCCCTCAACCTCAATGCATTTCCCTTGACCTGCTGGAATGTCGCTCGTCTGGGCTACTTTGACAAAATTACCCATGCCGTCCTCCTCGGTGTATGTCGATGGAGGCGAATCTAAGCAAATTCCCTGTTGCGCCGCAAGGTTGGCCACGTCCGTTGACAGGAGTCCAGGTTGGCGGCTATCGTCTGCGCAATCTTTCGTGAAAGGAGACACGTAATGAACGAACAAGCGAAGAAGACCGCTTTGTTAATGATTCCTTACGGTCTGCAAGTGCTTGGTGCTAAGGAGGGAGACAAAATCACCTTAGCGACGGTTAATTGGACGACTCAATGCTCCTTTAAGCCGCCTTTGGTGGTCGTCGGCGTGAAAGGTGATTCGAGCGCGCACGCAATGGTGAAAAATAGCCAGATTTTTACCCTGAGTTTCCTTGGCACAGGACAAAAGGGCCATGCGTTTGCTTTCTTCAAGCATGTCGAGCCTGAAGATGGAAAGATGGGTGGGTTCGCCTACGAGACTGGTTCGAACACTGGCTGCCCGATTGTCAGTGACGCGCCGGCTTGGGTGGAGTGCAAAGTGATCGGCTTTCATGAATACGGTGACCACAGTGTGGTGGTCGGCGAAGTCATCGAGGCCGGGCTCAAGCAAGAAGTCGAACCGCTTACGCTAAAAGAGATCGGCGCGAAATACGGAGGATAGGAGCACGGACTAACCAAATGTAGGGGCGCACGGCCATGCGCCCTTGTGTGTGAGGGGAAAGTCACGCAGAAGTTCGAGTTTGTTGATACTCTGCTCTTGAATCAAGGACGCGCCTAATGCGCGGCTCATAGAATCTTCGTCGAGGTACAGGCTGATTCGTGTCACGCGCGAGGTGTTCCTTGAATATACTGCTGTTCGAGCACCTCCGCCTCTGCTTCTTCAGCCTCCAGATCCGCCTCAATCTCGTCGCGATTAGCGTGATAATAAGTCAGCGCTGCGTACACCTGGGCCAGAGTCAAATGACCGATCCGGTCTGGAATCTCCTCTGGGCTTAAGCCCAACTTGTACCAACTTACAATCCTTAGTACGGAGACCCCGGTTCCGGCGATGCGGGGCCGTCCGCCACATACATCCGGTGAACACATAATCAAGTCGCCAATATTCGTACTTGGGTTCATAGCTGTTGCTCCTTCGGTGCCAATTCTCGTTTCGTCCATACAGAACTCTACCCTTTTCAAGCATTTTTCGTTCTAGAGACGCACGAACATGACGAAATCGTTCAACTTCAGCACGAGTTTTCACTAGGATGTCTGTAGGAACCCGTAGCCCCCGCAGGCAGCGATGACCACGCGTAGCACGTTGAGCTGGCTTTTCATCGCTGTGCGACACGATCACAAGCAAATCTACATCGCTATCTTCATGTGGTGTACCCCAGGCGTGTGAACCGAAGAGGATAATCTGCTCTGGCTGAAACTCAGCGACTAAGCGCTGAGTCATCTCTTCTAGTAGTTCGTCGGAGATGGTCTTCATAACGGACCTGTCGCTTCGCTTACGCTGCCACTTCCACTACCCACCCATGCGGATCAGGTTTGAGGCCGCGTTGGATTGCGGCAATCTCGTCAAACAGTCGTTGCGCAAGCGGACCCACTTTGCCACTATTGATTGCCACACTCTGGTCTTTGTACGACAACTCGCTGACTGGCGAGATGACTGCGGCAGTGCCCATACCAAAGATCTCGCTGAGTCTCTCATTGTGGGCGGTAGTGAAGACCTCTGTGATCGTAATTGGCCGTTCGATGACGCGAATCCCCCAATCTTTGGCAAGCTGAATGACGGTATTACGGGTCACTCCTTCCAGGATTGATCCGGTGAGCGGCGGAGTGATCAACTCGTCGTCGATGACAAAGACAATGTTCATGGAACCCACTTCTTCGATATATTGCCGTTCGACACCGTCGAGCCATAAGACTTGAGCAAATCCCTTTCTATGGGCTTCTTCGCCTGCTGCGAGGCTGGCGGCATAGTTGCCACCAGTCTTGGCTGCGCCTGTGCCTCCTTTCACTGATCGGACATAGCGATCCTCAACCAGGATTTTTACCGGACTAAACCCCTCAGCATAGTACGCGCCCACTGGAGAAAGAATGATGAAAAAGCAATAAGTCTGAGAAGGTCGTACTCCCAAGAATGCCTCTGTCGCGATCATGGTGGGCCGGATGTATAGCGAAGTGCCAGGGGCGTACGGCACCCAATCGCGTTCGACTGATACCAGGGTCTTCATCGCAGTCACAAAAACGTTCTCGTCTATCAGTGGCATACAGAGGCGGGTGGCCGACCGATTGAAGCGGGCCGCATTCATATCAGGCTGAAACAGCAGAATCGTGTCTCGTGGTGAACGATATGCCTTGAGCCCTTCAAAGATCTCCTGGCTGTAATGAAAGACCGCCGCCGAAGGATCGAGAGTCAGCGGGCCGTACGGGACAACGCGGGGATCATACCAGCCGCTATCAGCAGCACAGTCCATTAAGAACATATGGTCGGTGAAGAAGCGACCAAATCCCAGCTCGGTATCGCGTGGCTTTGGCTTTGGACGCTCGGTGCGAGTGATAGAGATTGGCGTATCCATGGCGGTGTCGGCTCCTGTGGGTATGATGTTATCAAGTACCGGAACGCGCCAAGTGTTACCAGACCCACTGGGCTCTTCCGGAGAGTCTGGTTGCAATTTCGCTTGCGAAGGGTGAGGCAAGAGGATTATAAGAAGAGCAGTCGTGGGTGGGGCAAAACGGCGGCCTAAGGAGGGATCTTATGAAGGTGCTGTTGGTGCTCATGCTCTTCGTTCTCCCTTGTGCGGGGTCTGCCCAAGAGGTTTACAAATGGGAAGATGAAAAGGGAGTGCTTCACTACGGTGAAAAACCAGCGCACCCGACAGCGATGCCACTCGAAAAGGATAAGGTGCCGTACTCAACGACGGAGGGGACGTTGTCAGAATCCCCCACTGAAGGAAAGACGCGGATTCACAGAGAGAGCGATGAAGTGTGGACGAGTGAGAGCGGGCGACAGCCACGTCCTTCTCCGAGTCTATCACAGACCAAAGCGACCCTGGCCGCGAACGGCCGTTTACGGCTCTCTGGCGTGATTCGTAATGGTGGGAAAGGCCTCTGTGAAGCGCCAACAGTAGAAGTCGTCTTGTTCGACGATAATGGCAGCGTCGATGGGAATTTTGAGACAGCAGCCTCCCCGAACGGCATCGAACGCGGTCAGGAGGCACGGTTTGAAGGGGAATATTTTACGCCGGTTGGAGAGTTGGTTTCCTGGGATGTAATCCCTCGCTGTGACAGCGCAGAAGGAGCGGTCTACGGTAATCACAAGGGCGGTTCCCTTAAACTGAAACAAAGCCGGACCTTGCGGTTGAGAACGTTCAAGACACGGTAATTGCTGACTCGTTGACTTTTCACTCCTCCTCAGGGTAGGGTCGAGGCCTCGTAATGAACAATAAGGAGGCGCTATGGCTCGTATTCCCTATCCCAACCCCAACGATTTACCCGAGAAGCTGCGGACTCGTGTTGCCACCCTACCACCACTGAATATTCTGCGCATGTTCCTGCATGCACCAACGAATGCCGCTCCTCTTATGTCGCTAGGGGAATCAATATTGCTCCATCAAGAATTGGATCCGCGCCTGCGCGAGCTGGCGATCTTACGAGTTGCCCATCTGACTGGGGCAAATTATGAATGGACTCAACATGTTCCTATCGCCAAGCAGACTGGTGTGACTGACGCACAGGTGGCAGCGATTCCCCAAGGTGCAGATGCTACAGTGTTTGATGATCTCGACAAGCGAGTGCTGCGATTCACCGAGGAAGTCACCCGCAACATTAAAGCTTCAGAGACTACTTTTCGTGCACTCGCTGAGCGCTTGAGCCCGCGTCAATTGATGGAGTTGACTCTGGCGATCTGCTTCTATGGTATGGTTGCGCGGGTGATGGAGACGTTCGAGGTCGAACTGGAACCGACAGCCGGGACGTACAGAGTTGAGCAGTTGAGGCGGGAAGGGTAGCAGAATACAGTTGATCTTCCCTGGTTGGTCAGGTTCAGTAGAGCAGATCTCGTTTGCCTTGACCAAACGAGGGGGAGAGTACTAGATGCCCGCCTACGCGGGCATGACGGAAAAGAAGCCAGGAGCAGTGTTATTCCTGCGGAAGCGAGAATCCGGTCCTTGGTATATCTATTTGCAACCTGCTCTAGTGCTCTGTGTAGTAGCGACTTTAGTCGCTGAGCGAGTGGTGGAGACGCCTGAAGTCGTCACTAGCGATGCTACTCGACCAGATAAATTCTCGGCACCCGCCATCGTTCAAAGAACCCGG
>CAZCWX010000492.1:0-11788 GCA_964502465.1 uncultured Enterobacteriaceae bacterium
GAAAGGCCCGACGGGACGGAAATCGGGTGGGCAGCCTGGGCATGAGGGCCACGGCCGCAAGTTAAAACCGGAGAGCGAAGTAGATCAAATCATTGACGTGCGGCCCGAGCATTGCGGGCAGTGTGGCACGGTATTATTGGGGGAAGATCCCGCGCCGGAGCGGCATCAAGTAACGGACGTACCCCGGATCACCCCAGTGGTGACGGAATATCGTCGGCATCGGCTGTGGTGTGTCGTGTGTGGGGCGAGCACGCAAGCGCCGTGGCCAGCGGCGATGCCGATGGGGAGCTTTGGGCCGCGGGTACAGGCGACGGTGGGCTATGTGACGGGGCGGAGCGGCGCGAGTCAGCGCGAGGTGCAGGACATTTTGGCGACGCTCTGTCAGACGGATGTGAGCGTGGGCAGCATTGCGACGTTAGAACAAGCAGTAAGTGTCGCGTTAACTGCGCCGGTGAAGGAGGCGGAAACGTACGTCCAGCGTCAGCCGGTGCGCAATGCCGATGAGACGGGGTGGCGGGAGAAAACGAAACGGGTGTGGTTGTGGAGTAGTGTGACATCCCTGGTCGCTCTCTTTCGGCTGGTGCAGACGCGGGGTGCCGCAGAGGCGCAGGAACTGTTAGGTGAGGAGGTCTGGGGCATTATCGGCACGGATCATTACGCGGGGTATCACTGGATTGCTCCGCGCCAGCGCCACCTGTGGTGGGCGCATCTCAAGCGCGAGTTTGTGGCCTGGAGCCAGGGCGCAGGGAAGACCGCGCGGATTGGGTTAGCCTTGGTGGTGGCGGAAAAACAGCTCTTCACGTTGTGGTCCCGCGTGCGTGACGGCACGCGGGCGTGGGCCGACTTTCAAGTGGCGATGCTCCCGCTTATGGCGCGGGTCCGCACGCTTTTACAAGAAGGAGCAGCAGGAGCCGACGCCAAAGCCCAGGGGACGTGGCGGAATCTGCTGAAACGGGAAGCAGCGTTATGGACCTTTGTGTGGGAAGCGGAAGTGGAGCCTACCAAGAACCGGGCGGAGCGCCCATTGCGTCGTGCGGTCTTGTGGCGGCGGCGCAGCTTCGGTCCCCAGAGTGCAGCGGGCAGTCAGTTTGTCGAACGGATCTTAACCGCGGTGACCACGCTGCGGCAGCAACACCGCAACGTGCTGGACTATTTGACGGCGGCGTGCGCCGCAGCGATGCGCCACGACCCCGCTCCGTCCCTCTTGCCGCTCACTCCTCCGATACTCTCTGCCAGATAATTTGCTCCCCTATCTGAGCGGTTACTTTCATAATAATATATTTGACTATACTCATAAACTAGTTTTCTATAACTATCTCCTGCCTTATCCTGTTTATTTTTGTTATTTTTCTACTGTAGAGTGGGAGGGGAAAGTATTAGAAATATGGAAGAAAATAAAATGAGTATAGTCAAATTTTGGTTTAAAATATTATATGCCGTATATGACATAAGAGTAACCGCACAGATGGTAAAAAGTATTGAACTTTAGGTACTTGAGAGAGGAAAAGAGTCAAAAAAAGGCCACAGGTTCTCTCAGACATAGAGACTGACCACAGTTAAACTCGCGCAAATTCAAAGACTTGAATTCCAAGACCCCACCTGAACAGTTATATCCGCTATAAGAACCATTGCTTCCCTATGGAGATCTAAGGCGGTGTGGCTGTACTTCCGCTTCTACCTAAGCTTCCGTGATGTGGAAGAGCTACTGCTGGAACGTGGCGTCATCGTGACCTATGAAGCCATTCGCAAATGGTGCCACAAAATTGGTCAACCCTTATGCCAATCAGCTCCGTCGCCACCGTCCTCGGTCTGGCGACAAGTGGCACATAGATGAAGTGTTTCTGACGATTAAGGGCGAGCATCACTATCTGTGGCGGGCAGTAAATCAAAATGGGAACGTACTGGATATCCTGGTGTAGAGGCGGCGGGACAAGACAGCCGCGAAGAGGTTCTTCCAGGGGTAGAACATCGCCAGCATCCCTATCTCAACAACCGTGCGGAGAACTCGCATCAGCCCACGCGTCAGCGGGAGCGGCGCATGCAACGGGTTAAATCGCCTGGCCACGCCCAACGATTCCTTTCTGCCTCTGGTCCCATCATGCAACACTTCCGCCCACGTCGTCACCGATTCTCCGCGCCTGCCTATCGTTAAGAAATGGAGAGCAGATTCCACATCTGGCGGGAGATCATGGCCCTGGGACTGGCTGCATAAAAAACAAGAGAGGGCAGCCCTCTCTTCTGAAGGCCTCGGCACGAACAAGTTGACAACACCCATGGGCTTTATGCTTGCGAAGAAGAGAAGAAGGGGCGCTTTTTAGATCTTTTCTCTTTTGTCATTGGTCTGCATGGCACGTTGATTGCTTCTTTTTCGGAGTCATGAGCAGCGCGCCCTCCATCCAGAAAAGGAGGTTTCTTTTCTCATAATGGCCTCTCTCAAGGAACAATTCAGAGAAGTTGTTCATCTCGGAGGATTAAGCGTTACAGAGCTGGGGCGGCGAGTGATCGCCGAAGTGCAGGAAGATAATTGCCTCGGCTATGCCGCGCAACTCGCCTATTATTTCCTCTTTGCCCTCTTTCCTTTCTTTCTCTTTCTGACCGCTCTCCTCGGGTATTTGCCAATCCCTGATCTGATGGAAAAGATCATGGAATTGTTGGCGAAGGTGATGCCTAGCGACGCTTTGCATCTTGTCCAGGACAACGTGCAAAGTGTGGTAAGCCAGCAACGCGGGGGGCTCCTGTCTTTCGGCATTCTCGCCGCGCTCTGGACATCCTCCAGCGCTATTACGGCCATTACCGACACCCTGAACCGCGCCTATGATGTAAAGGAGGGTCGTCCCTTCTGGAAGGTGCGCGGCGTAGCGATTCTTTTAACGATTGGCTTTTCCCTCTTTATTATTCTCTCTCTCACCTTACTTATGTTTGGCCCACAGCTTGGCGCCTGGATGGCAAGTCTTATCGGCCTTGGGGGCCTCTTTGAGGCGATATGGAATATTCTGCGTTGGCCCCTTATCTTATGCTTAGTCACTGTCGCGCTGGCCGTGTTGTATTACTTTGCCCCCGATGTGGAGCAGCGATGGAAATGGATCACCCCCGGTTCTTTCTTTGCCGTCGTCGCGTGGACCCTCGTCTCCTTAGGCTTCTCCTATTACGTCAACAACTTTGGTTCATACAATGAAACCTATGGCAGTATTGGGGCTATTATTGTGCTCCTCACCTGGATGTATGTGAGTGGGTTGATCATCCTGGTGGGCGGAGAAATCAATGCGGAGATTGAACATGCTGCTCCAGACGGCAAAGCTCCGGGAGAGAAAACCGGAACCTAGCTCGATCATCCGTTTCGGTGTGAACGAGGAACAGACAGTTGAGACCGGCGATGAACAGGTTCGCCAAGGAGGAGAAACATGCTGAGTCTGCTTGGTTGGATTATCTTCGGCTTGGTTGTAGGGATACTCGCAAAACTGGTAATGCCTGGGCGTGATCCCGGCGGCGTTTTGATTACTATCGGCCTTGGCATTGCTGGCGCCGTGGTAGGCGGTATGGTCGGGCGAGCCATGGGATTTTATGGCCAGGCTGATGCCGCCGGCTTTCTCATGTCGCTTCTCGGCGCGGTTCTCTTGCTCTGGCTTTATCGGCAGTTCCGCACTCGACGGGTATAGGTCAACCTGCAGGCAAAGTTTATTCTCTAGCGGGAGTGCGGGAAAGGAAGCGCAGCGATTTTATCGTCGCTAGTTCCATTTCTCTCTACGGGGACCCCGGTTGGAGCGACTTGAGGTACGCGACGACCGCGGCCGCATCCTCCATGAAGCCTAACCTCAACATCAATGGCCTCCATTAGCGCACGGCTTAGCGACTCGGTGCGGTTGCACTGGGCGTCCTTCCTGCCTGCAGGAGAGTTTCCATATTTAGATCTGTGGATGGTCGTAGGTCCGCTTTCAGTACTTGTCGCATCAACCGTAAAGCATATTCATGGTCCTCTCTTTGTTCCGCCGCCACACAATCGGAGGGAATAATCAACTCGAGATCACGGAGGTACGCATCATTGGCGGTGAAGAGCACACAGATATGAGTTTGGATACCGGTAATAATGAGGGTAGTCACTTGCAGATATTTAAGTAGAAGATCAAGGGTCGTATGAAAGAAGCCTGAGTGCTTGGGCTTTAAGATGCAATAATCATCTTCTTCCGGCTCCAAGAGCGCCACGAGCGGCCACCCACGACGGGTGTTATCACGCACATGCCGGACGAGTCTAGTGAAGTCCGAACGCCATTTGCCAAAGTTATCATTTGCATAGATAACCGGGATCCCGACGCTCTTCACCTGCCGCTTTAACAGAGCAATGCGCTTGGCCATAGGTACAGCGTGCAGCAAAAGATCCTCGCCCCCGACGAATTCAAGGTCATTAATAACATCAACAATTAAGAGCGCAGTACTCGATTGATCTGGCGCTTGTCCATACAAGTCAGGATTCTTCATGATCGTCCTTGTATGAGGGAAATGACCTGAAGAGACACTTCGCCCCGCTAGAAGGCCTCGCTTCCCTATCGTGATAGAAAAACGAGGCCGGGGTATTTAGTGTTCAGAGGACGGCTCAGCTTCTTGCAGCTCAAGAAACTCAGTGCTGCTTTAGCGCATAGTCGCTTCCGACACTAGCGACCTGACTGTTACCGGGGTGACTAACGATTGGCGACCTGCAATTGGTTATCTACTTCTTGAACCCCTTCCATCTGTTGTACCTTGGTGGCAATTTGTTCCTTCTCTTGTGCGCTAGGAGCCGAACCTCGCAGCGTTACTTTCCCATCCATCGTTTCGATCTGCACATTTTCGGTAACGTTAGAAAGCGACGGGTCTCCCTCTAAGGTCGATTGGATTTTCTCCTTCAGCTCTTGATCATCCATAGCTGCCGTGGTGCTTCCCATAGTCGGGGCTTCTTCGGGCTGAGCCATCCGTGGTTCCGTAGGAGAAGAGGGCGACGGCTCCATTGATCGAGACGTCTCAGGAGGAGCAGTAGACGGGGAAGTTGGTTCTACCGCCCGTGACGTCTCTGAAGGGGGTGGGGCAGCAGGTTCTTCGTTATTCATACACCCTAACAGACCTACCAGGGAAAGAGATGCAAAAAGCGCTACAGTCTTCATGTCTGAACTCCTTTCATCAATTACGTAGTGTCGGACAGGAAGTGAAGAGAAGCAATGCTCGTGCCGGAAGCCGTCTGTAGAGGCTCCTCGTCCGGGGCTCGCTTCCCGCCACGAGAAAATACCGACGCGAGTTAATGAAAAAAAGGAAAAAAAGATGTGCGCTGGGCGAGCGCTATACACGGCTTCACTAAGGCGCCCACGCGCTAAGGCCCTCTATGTCCCACTTTTGCATCAATCGCGCGTTGCTGTGTCTCATAAATGAAGTAATGAACCCACGCTTTCGTAAGGCAATGGTCCGGTCCATGCAGCAATCAACCGTTCGCTTTCAGCTAAAGCGAGGAGCTGCCGTCAAGTAGGCAACCTTGTTCTTAGCGAAAATTAGGTCAATCCCACAATTTTTCCTGCCTGGCTCACTGCCGAGAGCGCATAGCTGACTGTTTCTGTTGGCAAAGCCAGGAACTATATAGGCAGAGACGAACCCCTTGGCGCATAATTTGCGGAACCTCTGAGGAACCCAATCACTTTCTACGTTGTAGAACACCACCAATTGGCGCTTATTGCGATGAAAACAGACAAAGGAGAGTCTCATGGCAAGGCTCACCGCAGCGGATATTATGTGTGACACCCTCCAGGAGTGGGGAGTTGAAGTTATCTTCGGTCTCCCAGGCGATGGGATCAATGGCATTATGGAAGCCTTGCGGACACGCCAAGAGAAGATTCGCTTTATCCAAGTGCGCCATGAAGAGTCCGCCGCTTTTATGGCATGCGCGTACGCGAAATACACGGGCAAACTCGGGGTGTGTCTCGCCACTTCCGGTCCAGGGGGTATTCATCTTCTCAACGGTCTCTATGACGCCAAGATGGACGGGCAGCCTGTGCTCGCTATCACCGGCCATCACTACCACGACCTTATCGATACGCACGCCCAACAAGACGTAGATCTTGATCGAGTCTATATGGATGTTGCTGTCTATAACACGCGAGTCATGGGTCCCACCCATATTGAGCAGGTGACGAATCTCGCCTGTCGCACTGCCCTGAGTTATCGGGGAGTCGCCCACCTTAATTTTCCTGTCGATTTCCAAGAGCAAGAAGGCGGAGAACGTTCCAAGCGCGCCCTCCCTGGCCATACGTCGGCAGTTCTCGCAAGCAGAGCCGGGCTGCCCAAAGAACAAGACCTCCAGCGTGCGGCTGCCGTTCTCAACGCCGGCAAAAAAGTCGCTATTTTGGCCGGTCGGGGCGCTCTGCACGCCTCGGACGCCCTCGAGCAAGTCGCCGAAAGATTAGGGGCGCCCATTATCAAGGCGCTCCTTGGGAAGGCGGCCGTGCCGGATGATAGCCCTTACACTACAGGTGGGATTGGGCTCTTGGGGACTAAGCCTTCGCAAGAAGCTCTGGAAACCTGCGACACCCTTTTTATTGTTGGTTCATCGTTTCCTTATATTGAATTTCTGCCTCAGCCGGGTCAGGCGCGCGCGGTGCAGATTGATCTCGATCCGCCGCGCCTCGGACTCCGTTACCCGGTCGAGGTCGGCCTGTCCGGCGACAGTCGTGAGTGCCTGCAGGCGCTGTTACCGCTGCTGCAGTACAAAGAAGACCGTAGGTTCCTCGAAACCGCCCAGTCCGGCATGCAGCGGTGGTGGAAAACGATGGAAGAACGAGGAACCCGAACGGACAAGCCGATGAAACCGCAAGTGGTGGCGTGGGAGTTGGGAAAGCGCCTCTCGAACACCGCCATCGTCTCCTCAGATTCGGGAACGATTACCACCTGGTTTGCGCGGCAAATGCCGGTGAAGCGAGGCCAGATGTACTCCCTCTCTGGCGCCTTAGCGACAATGGCCAATGGGCTTCCCTATACTATCGCCGCACAGATCGCACACCCCGAACGCCAATGCATCGCCTTTGTCGGAGATGGCGGCTTCTCCATGTTGATGGCGGAGTTTGCTACAGCAGTAAAGTATCAGTTGCCTATAAAAGTTGTCATTATCAAGAACAACACGCTCGGCCAAATTAAATGGGAGCAGATGGTTTTCCTCGGAAATCCGGAGTATGGCTGTGATCTCCATCCTATAGACTTTGCCGCCTTTGCCCGGGCCTGTGGGGGCGCCGGGTTTACCATTGAGGATTCGGCTGAGTGTGGCGCTATTCTTGACCAGGCTTTCGCAACCCCAGGGCCAGTAGTGATCGAAGCCGTGGTGGATCCGTTTGAGCCACCATTGCCAGCGAAGATCTCCCTGAGTCAGGCGACCAAGTTCGCCGAGTCGCTTGCGCGCGGCGAGCCGAACCGCACGAAGATTGCGTGGACGGTGCTGTCCGACAAGGTGCGAGAACTCATTTAAAGAATGTAGAGCTGCACCCGACCCATCCTGTATGGGCAACCAGAGAAGATCACCCGAAAGGAGGGCCGCCCTGCAGGGCGACCTCCTCTGTGCTGAGGAAGAGCGATGCGCGCCGAGATTTCTACCGCGACCGTGCCTATCGAACGCCTTAACGTTTTGGCCTACCTTATCCCCCACTGACTCACCTGAATCAGATGGAACCCTTGCATGGGACAAAACCATTCTTGTAGTGGTCGAGGCGATTGCAGGGGACAGACAAGGTCTGGGTTATACGTACGTGGATCTAGCGACCGCCCGACTCATCCAAGATAAGTTGGCCGCCATTGTCGTCGGACGTGACGCAATGGCGGCGCCTGGCGCTTGGGCGGCTCTCGTGCATGAAGTGCGCAACCTCGCTAAGGCAGCTGCCGGGATGGCGCAAGAGCGCCAGATTCCGCAGTTTGCTCCGCAAACATTCAAAGCATGGGTCCGTCGGCAGGCGCTGCGCAATACAGACAAACCGCTGGTGATCCTCTGGGCGGATACCTTCAACAATTATTTTCACCTGCAAACCGCCAAGGCTGCGATCGCCAAGAACACCGCCAGGCGCAGCTGCGAACAGCCTTCTTTGCTGGGGCGCTGCTCGCTGGCGGCGCCGTCGCATGGATTCTCAAAAATAGGAGGGCCACATGAAAACGCGACTCGTCCACGAGCAGCAGGGTGAGAAAACGTTCGTGCTTATTTTCGATAAGGGCGATGAAGCCATCCAAGGTCTTCACCATTTCGCTGAAGAACAGGGCATAACAGCCGCGCATTTCACCGCCATTGGAGCGTTCACGGACGTCACATTAGGCTACTTCGAGCGAGGGAAAAAAGACTACAGAAAGATTCCCCTTTCCGAACAGGTCGAGGTCCTCTCCCTCATTGGCAATATTGCGCTGAAGCAAGGCCAGCCGCAGGTCCATGCCCACGTGGTAGTAGGGAAATCTGACGGCACGGCGCACGGCGGTCATCTTCTCGAAGCCCATGTTTGGCCGACGTTAGAAGTGGTCATCACCGAGTCCCCTACACATCTACGACGTCAGATCGATGAGGAAACGGGGCTCGCCTTGATTCAGGCGGACCCGATGACTTCCTGAGGAAGTTAGCTGTGCACCCAAAGATGACCTCTTTGGCAGTATCCTTGATAACAGGGCTTCTCACACATTCGGTGCGACTCAGAGTCAGCCTGTGCCTTTCGGCTATTCTCTTTAATCGCGACACGGCCGTTTCGGCGTGAACAGGTCAGCGCTCTACTGCTCGTCATTGGCGCCGCATCTATGCTGATAGCCGCGATAGGCGTCGTTCGCATGCCAGACTTGTTTATGCGGATGCAGGTCGCATCGAAAGCTGTCACGTTGGGAGCTGGCAGTCTGCTCCTTAATAAGACGGGCTTAGATCGGATGCCGCGGCCAAATCTCTACGTGGAGAGGCTCGGCTTGCCCGTGCAGGAGAGGGGTTTCTTCAGCAACAGACAATCCAAGTGAGGCGAACAGAGTCGAGGAAAACCGGGAGAGGGTCGCTTGACATAAGGGCCAGGGACGGTGATAAATGCGAGCGCGATAGAGATGCTCTCCACGCGCTGTGTACAGGCAGTACCGCTCAAGGAGAAAGAACTCCAGCGTCTCCGGCTTTGCTTCCGGGAGGGACTTCCCCCGGGTCCAGACCACTTCAAAATCGGCTGGACGAGCGCCCCAATGGATGCGAGAGGAAGTGAAGCGAAGTGTCGGTCCTGCTTCCTGTAGCGTCATACGCGCCTGGAAGTATGGGAGGGAATACCCCAAGCGGGCGCCCAGGACAGCAAGTGGATTAGAGGCGTCAAGCGAGAAGAACCATACGCCGGGGACTCCATCCACATGGACATAGGTGCGCAGATTGAGTTCGTGCGAGGCACTCAGCCACGGGACTGCAGGAAGAAAAGAGGGACGGATACCCCACAGCGTAAAAGGCGTTACTCCGATCCACGCACTCCCCGCAAAGGTGTCGATCAGTAAGCGTGATGGAATCAAGGAGCGCAGGCGTTCTGGTGAGATCGGCCAGTGGAGAAAGAGTAATTGAGCCCAGGTCTGATACAAGAGGGGCCGCCGCGCTGGCCGACAGCGGATGGATAGACGATCGATCATTACTGACTTCCAGGGAAAGGTGGAGTTGCAGCTTCTTATCTTCTCCAGGA
Organism: uncultured Enterobacteriaceae bacterium; assembly: GCA_964502465.1. Lineage (GTDB taxonomy): Bacteria > Desulfobacterota > Binatia > Bin18 > Bin18 > CAZCWX01. Next base: position 9,663 of record CAZCWX010000492.1, read on the forward strand.
ATTTCCGGAGCGCTAAGATCCATCCATTGGACAGATTCATTTGGGGACGCTAGGCTGCTCGTCGCCTGCCATGCTTTCTTGCTATGTCTTGCTCTTCTGCGTCTTTGTCTGCTGGGTTTTGCTCGTCTTCTCTTTCTACTTCTTCTTTCTTTTGCTCCATGAGTTCACTGCGCCGCGCCTCGACCTGCTCACCGAGCGCTGCCAAGTCGTCTTTCGATAGGTGTTGCTTGGCCAGCTTAAACATCACTCGCTCTTCTTCCTTAACATGGTGCAGAACATACTCGCCTAGCACGGTGACCTTCGCGTCATAGCGCCCCTCCTGTGAGGGCGTCTCACCAAGTTCAGCTATCAGAGTCTTTGCGACTTGATGCTCTTCAGCGGCCTCATCGAGCAACTCTGTGAGTTCCTTCGAGCGCACCTCATACAGCGCAGGATAGATTAATTCTTCTTCTACTTGAGCATGGACCGTAAGCGCCTGGCAAATCTGCGATGCCAAGTGAGCTTTTTTCTGGGAGGGGCGCTTCGACATCCCCTCAAATTGCTCAAACATCTTCTTTACCATTTGATGATCCTTTTCGAGTAGCTGTAAGACAGTCATGGATGCTCTCCTTTCAAGAAACACTTCGAATAGGCTATCTCTACAGGAAGCAAAAACAACGCCACTCTCGAGAGACCGAAAAAGACGAACGATTGTGCCTCCGCTGTCCTACTCCCGCGATCGCGAGGCCAATGCCTGTCAGGGAAGTAGGACAAGAGAGAGTCCTTCAAGGGAGACAACTCGGAAGCAACGTCTATTCTCCCTTGCCCGTAGTGATAGACTGAAACGGAATGTTTTTCTAAGAAGACAGCGAGAAAAGCAAATGGACAACGAACCACGGCTAATCCTGCTTGTTGAAGATAATCCAGCCGACGTCCGCTTGTTGTATGAGGCTCTTCAGACAGCCGCCCCTACACAGTTTAACTTGCTATCCGTCGAGAGGTTGAGCGACGCCCTCGCCCGGCTGGCGGAGAGGCAATTTGTAGTGATTTTGTTAGATCTTTCGTTGCCTGATAGTCAGGGGCTGGACACGCTCCGACAAGTACAGACCTATGCACCGCAGGCGCCGATTGTGGTATTGACGGGGCTTGATGATGAGGCGCTTGCCGTCGCAGCTGTACAGGAGGGAGCGCAAGATTACTTGGTGAAAGGGGACGTGGAACCGCGGGGATTGGTGCGGGCGTTGCGTTATGCGGTGGAGCGGCACGCTTTAAGGCAAGCGCTACGTCAGCTCAATGAGGAATTAGAGGCGCGTGTGCAAGAGCGCACGGCGCAATTAATGGCGTTCAATGTGGCGCTGCAACAAGAGATGGCGGAACATCAACGCGCAGAGGAACAATTGCGACGCAGCGAGCGATTGGCCGCCATTGGGACTACTGTTGCTAAACTGGCGCATGAAATTGGCAATCCGCTTAACGGCATGTCTACCTCTCTGCAGCTCTTGGAACGCTATTTGGCCCAAGGCAAAGCAACCGACGACTTACTGGCTGAGATAGTGCAGGACCTTCATGGCGAAATTCACCGCTTGCAGTCCCTGCTGCAGGACTTGCGCATCTTTCACCGGCCACAACTCCTTTCTCTGCGACCAACCAATCTTGCCATTATGGCTGCTGAGGTTCTACGAACTCAAGCCTCACACTATATTGAACTAGGTATTCGTCTTGAACAGTCCCTTCCCGTCGAGCTGCCGTCAGTGCGCGCCGATAGTGATAAGCTCGCGCAGGTCCTTTTAAACCTCTATAAGAATGCGGTCGAAGCCATGCCGGAGGGAGGCGTCCTGACGATACGCGGGACATATACAGAGGAGCAGGTGCGTCTAGAGGTGGAAGACACAGGAATAGGTATCCCCGAGCAGGTGGATATCTTTGAGCCATTTGTCTCCAACAAAGCTGAAGGGACAGGGTTGGGATTAGCTATCGTCAAGCAGATCGTGGAAGCGCATGGAGGGACGCTGACCTATAAGAGTGTGCCGGGGCAAGGAACAACAATGGCGCTCACCCTGCCCGTGCATAAAGAAATGAAAAAATAAGCGGCTGCGAAAGAGGATGATTGGGTCTTAATCTGTGGCTAGGAGCCTGTCGGGAAAAGT
>CAZCWX010000493.1:0-14797 GCA_964502465.1 uncultured Enterobacteriaceae bacterium
AGCAAAGACCTCGTCACTGAGTACCGGGGTAGCTCCTAAGGTACTCAGCGATTCTGCAAGGGTTACCCACGACCGACAGCCTCCGTAGCGAGTGAGTTTCGGGAGCATATGGGGTTGAGGAAGTTGATACACGCGCAGGACGAAGAGATGCAAGCCCAATGATTTGCCGTAGGCAAACCGTTGAGTAATGGTGTCTGCGGTCCAGCAGTGCAAGCCGGCTAATGTGGCAGTGCGGTCGAGCGTGTCGAGCCAGAGCATCTCGTGTACGGTGGCATAATGGGTAATGCAGATCTCGTCTATAGGTGGTGGATGTGTATCGATGCCCAGGTCCTGAAGGATCTCGCTGATAACCCCTGGTGCCATTTGATGCACATAAGTAGGGAAGAGGAAAAACTCGGTCGGTTCGATAGCAAAGCGACCGTGGCGCTCATGCAGACCACCTTTCCGCAAGAGAAGCGTCTGCTTCCCGATTCCTAGAGCATGAACGATGACCGCCCATTCTTTTAGCGCAAGAGAGTTAGTGAGTTGCATTGCTCGTCTTCATATGACTGGACCAAAAAAGACGCGAATCGCAATATCACCAAGCAAGAAGAACAGACTGGCGGCAATCAGATAGTTCTCGAGTGGGTGAATCAGCTTCTTCTGGCCCTCACGCTTTTGTGCGACTAATTCGGATGGGTCTGGGTCGATGTGCCCATCGGTGCTTTCGGCGAGTTCACGCAACAGGTCACGATTGGGATGCTGCTGCCGGTACTCATTGAGCGAATCGCCGACAGCTTGGTTCACCATGACGAGTTCATTTTTTTGGTTGACGACCTGGCCGTTTTTGCGCTTGATGATGGTCACCGGAAAACTCCCCTGACGTTTCAGAGGTAAGACGGCTTCATAGACTCGGGGGGCGACGGGCATCAGCGTCAATTGATCACTTTGGGTGCCACGTGGGAACCGGATTTGTAAGATGCCTTCCTCGTCGTTATCGTACGATTCTGCTTGGAGGACCAGACGTTCACCCCGTTGTTGGACGCTCAGTCGATAATCCCACGCTGTTTCATCGCGAATGACCCAACGTACGGCTTGAGACCAAAATTTGCCAAACCCCTCCCAGCGTATCCATTCGGTTGACCCGCGGCCGCTGGGATCGAAGGTGACAGTCACAACTTTGCCCAGGCCGTACTGCCATGTTGCCAGGAGCGGGTCATGATCGACATGAACATCGGTGTAGAGTTGGACATCTGCTCCTGTCTTGGCCTTGGTCAGCATGTATTCATCGAGCGCTGGGAAGTCGGCAAGACCTTGGAGAATCTGGCCTCGTTGGCCTACACGCGGCACAATTTCCTTTGGCCCCTTGTCTTCATCATCCTTATCATTCATCGCTTGTTTGGTGTCTTTGACGAGCAACTGTGGCAGTACTTCGACATTCTCAACGTGATAGAAGCGTCCCCCGGTTTTTTCCGACATATAGGATAGGAGCTGCAGATTAACGGTATCTAGACCGATGCGGATCGTCGTAATGCTGATCTGGCGCTGGGCAATGGTTGCGACCAGCGGGAAGTGATCCGCCGGACTGCGATTCGAGTCGCCATCAGTGAGGAGAATGATATGGCGGATCGTACCACGGCTCCGCCCAAGTTGGTCTGCCGCAGTCTCCAATGCCGCGTAAAAGTCTGTTCCTCCACCATACTGTAACCGGGCAATTTTGTTCGTCAGTTCAGCCCGATTCTCCGCGAGCGGAGCGAGAGACGTCAAGAGATACGGTTCTGAATCAAAGGCAATGCCCCCAGCGAAGTCGGTGTCTTGAAGCTGGTTCAGGAGTTCAATAGCAGCCTTCTGGGCATAGCGCATTTTCTGACCGTCGTGCAGACCGCGGACCTTGCTGTTGTAGCCCATACTGTTCGAGCGGTCGATGACGAGAAAGAGCGCAATCGGCGTGCGTTTTTTCTTTTTTGGTCGCTGTTCTCGGAAGGTGACGGGTAGAACCCGCTCGACTGCCGTGTTTTTGAATCCTAGATCTCCGAACGCACGGACGCCGCCGGCCATGAGAAACCCTCCGCCGAAATCGCGTACATAGCTTTCAACAACCGCCATCTGCTGGGGGGTAAGGTTGCCGCGACCAATGTCGTCGAATACGAGACAATTGTAATCGAGCAGTTCTGTGAGCTGGGTTGGCAACCCTTCAGGGCGGCGAAACTCGATCTCGACTTCTTTCATTTGCAAAGCACGAACAAGATGGGTCTTCGGGCTATCCGTGATGACCAAAGAGCGCACCTTGCCGGCTACAGCAAGCGTGGCGCTCTGGCGGTTATTTCCCTCAACCGTATCTGGGGTCGCTTTTACCTCGGCACGCAAGAGATAGTTGCCTCGTTGCAGGATCTGGGCTGGGACATCGAGGACAGACAAGCCGGGTTCTAAACTGACCTCTTGGCGAGTCAAAGACTGGTCGTTTGCTAAGACGGTTGCGCTGCCACGGACAGGCTGGTCATTGCCGTTGCGGACCACTAGACGCAGGCTGAACACACTGCCTTCACGGACCAGCGGAGGAACAATGAATTTTTCTAACGATACTTCAGGGTGTTGTCCGGAAGGGGGAATCACTGGGAAGACTTTCACTCCCATTTGTCGCGCCAGCGCGATATGGCGCTTGGCTGCGCCAGTGGTTTCATTGCCATCGGTAATGAGCAGCAAGCGTTTTTCTGCTTCTTCGGGGTAGAGGGAGAGCGCACGTTCCAAGGCTCGGGCGATATTGGTGCCTCCTCCCAGGTCAGGCGTTGGGGGTTTGAGCATGTCGGCTGACAGCATGGTACCAGGAGGCTCTCCAGGGGGAATCACAAGGCGTGTATCTGCGGCAAAAGAAAGCAGTGCGAATTCATCGTGCGGTTCTAAGGATTTGGTGACGCGGGTCAGGTATTCCTGCGCCCAGGCCTTCCCTTCGGCAGCAATACTGTCTGACACGTCAACCGCAGCCACTAACGAAAGTTTGTGTTCAGACAGGATCGTCTGGCGGCTCAGTCCTGCCAGGGCTGCAGCGATCAGCACGACTACAATTGAACGCAAAAGTGCTGCACAGGCCAGTGCCCCTCGCGGCTTCTGCCAGAGGAGCGGGAACCAGAGAAGAGGCAAAGCCAGCAGAAGCCAGAGCCACTCTGGCCTGAGAAATGTATAGGTGTGGCCAAACAGCTCGTAGGTCATAATGCCCCCGCGCGTCGATACCGCCAAAAGGCGTAGAGCCATTCGAGCAGCAGCAAAGCCGCTGCACCGTAGAACAAAAGGCGACCGAATTCTTGAGGCACGGTATGGCTCAATTCCTGTGGCGGAAGTGGTTCACTGTCTGGGACGGCTTTTGGGGGTTCGTCTTCGTGCCGCCCAATGTCAGACTCAGCTTCGTCAAAAAGGTTCGCATACAGCACGGCGTTGTAGCGGCTCCCTGCCAGGATGTATTCTCCGACTTGATGAATCTCAATTGATCCGATGTCAACTGTGCTTTTCTGCCCCTGTGGCGTAGTCACCCGCAGCGAATCTGGGGTCACGCCGTCAGGCAAGAAGAAGGTTTCTCCGGCGGGCACAACTAGTGGGGTTGTGGGATCAGGCGGGAGGAGCCAGCGCAGTGTGTTCAGGAAGAGCAAGAGCAAGGTGAGGTTGTCAGAGTTTGTCAGGTTCCCTTTCACGAGATCGAAGGCGAGACAGACGACCCGATGGCCATCCTTTTCGCCAGTCAGGGCCAGGGGGACTTCCCCCTGGCGAGTACGTGAGGAGATGAGGACCTGTGCCCAGGATGGCAACGCAAGGACGCGCGCCTTCTTGAGCGGAATCGCTTCAACATAGTTCAGATTATGAAGGATTTCGTGCCTTTCGCGCCAATCGAGGATGTTGAGATCTGCAGCTTCGGCAACAACGGGAAACAAGGGATTGTCTGGCGGCGGAAACACATACAGGCTGTTTGCCGGCACGTCAGCGCTGGGGACAAATTGATGAAAGAGCACGATATCTTGCTCGTCAAGTGCAGATGGAGTAAACGCCGTAGGTGCGATGGCGGTGAGTGTGAGACCAGGAATGGCACGGCTGACCCGATCAAGCTCTTCGTATAATTCTTTCCCAGGTGAGACGAGGACGAGCCGCCGTTGCCGACGTTCAGTGATCCAGGCCAACGCTTGATTATCAACCCCCAAAGCATCCTCTGTACCAAGCTGAGCAACGAGCTTTCCTGGACCAGTAAACCCTTTGACCGAAAACGACGTGACCTCCCGTGCAGGCAGGGTGAAGTCGCGACGAAAGATTGGCTTGTCGTTCAGTAAGACAGAAAGGTTGGTGCTTTTCGTCCGGTAAGCATAATTGCGTACCAGCACATAGGCCTGTGCCTGAGAATAGTTTTGAAATGGATTTTGGTACAGATGGAGTGCGGCAATGGCGAGGTTGTCATCGCTCCGCCCAACGCGATAGTAGAACAAATCTTTCACATAGTTGTCTGGCAGGTCGAGTGTGCGCTTCGGCAGGTCGGTGAAGACATGTACTTTCGCCTGCCGGCCTTCGCGATCCCGTTGGGCCAAAGCCAACTCGACGCCGAGACCGAGATTCGTGCCAGTATCTAGAGGGGAAAGGGTCTCAAGCAAGTGGAGGAGATGACGGTGATCGGTCGTAAAGCCGCTCACTAAGTGCGGCTTGGTGGAGACACTGATGAGCATCGCTTCGTCGAGTGGTCCCAGGGCTTGCACGACTCGTTTGGCTTGATCCAGGGCAAGCTCAAATCGACGGGTCCGGCCTTCACGAGCTTGCATACTGGCCGATACGTCAAACACCAGGATCTGCCGATTGCCTTGCAGTTCGGTCACCGTCAGGGGACGATAGGGGTGTAGGAGGCCTCCTATCATGAGCAATAAGAGCAGTGCTTGAGCAAAGAACAACAGACTGGGGAGGAAGCGACGCACGCGCAGCGTGTCCTCCTTGACTCCGCGCCAGAGAAACAGGGTCGGAACCTCGATGCGCTTCCGCAAGCGTTCGCGGAGATAGATGAGAATAAGAATCCCCAGCAACGAGAGGAGTGGAAGTGCAGACGGATTCAGGAACCCCATAGCTTCAGCTTTCTCACCCCAGGGCTACCGGAATGCGAGCAATCCGGCTCGTGTCAATTCTTCGGTTATCACTTCGGCTAACTTCTTTTCTGTCGAAGCTCTCGTATAAAGGATCTGGTGACGATGGCAGAACCGCTGCAGTGCTTCCTCATGCGCCTGCAGGGCCTCCAGGTATTGCTGGAGGTGGGTATGGGTGAGCGTAATCCAACGCTCGCTGTGGTCTTCCACGTCGTACAGTTTGCCGCGGCGGAACAAGCGTGTGGGCGACAACTCGGCTGCGCCTACTACTCGTAATGCTTTAACTTCATATCCGCGTGACCTGAGGAGGAGCAATGGCTCCTCGTATTGAGCCTGTTCGGTCAGAAAGTCTGACACAATAATAGCGACCCCAGGCTCTTTGGTTTGACTGACATAGGCGTGTATCGATTCACGGAGATAGGTTTTTCCCGTCGGAGTGAGTGCTGTTAGGAATGGGGAGATCCGGAAGAAACGGCCGTGGTGGCGGAGAGGCGGTGTTGCCTGAAATGGTCGCTGTCCCTTTTCAGGAGAGGTCAGCGCGATAATCCGCAACGTGTCGTTATTCGCTAGGACGATGTACCCTAACGCTTCTATGAGATCAGTGGCAAGAGCGAACTTATGATCAACTGCTGGGACTCCCATCGAAGCACTGGTATCGAGAAAAAGATGAAAAGGAATTTCTCGCTCGGCGGTGAACGTTTTCACGACGAGTTGATCGAGCCGACCTAACGCGTTCCAGTCGAGATAGCGGAAGTCATCCCCTGGGGCGTAGTCTTTATACGACTCAAATTCGATGCCCCACGCTTGACTGGTACGCGGAATAGGTGTTTCTCCCGGGCGAAGTCCACGCGCGGCACGCACACGCACGCGGAGACGATCGAGTTGTTTAAGAATGGCCGAGTCGGTGATGCCCACGCTGCGAGACCCCTACCTCTAGCGGTGCAGCTTGCGGGCTGAGTGCACAATCCGCTCAATGATGGTGACTGGGTCAATAGCTTCAGCTTCTGCGGCGAAATTCAACACCAGGCGGTGGTTAAGGGCTGGGACCATGATTCGATTGACATCATCGTAACTCACGTTCGCACGACCATCGAGGAGCGCGATGACCTTGGCACCCAGCATTAAGGCTTGCCCTCCACGGGGGCTTGAGCCGAAGCTGACATAGCGATTGACATAGTCATCTTTAGGGAATGTGACACGCGCGTGGTCCTTATCGGTCATGTACTTTGCTTGCGACGGGATCGTCGCGTGGATGAGCGCAGCGATATATTCTTCAATGTGTGGCGCAACCAGGACCTCGCGGACCAACTGGCGCATGGCTAATATCTGTTCTGGGGCGTCCTGGCGTTCAAACATAGGTTGGAGATCCGGCAGGGTCGTTGTGGTGGTTGTGTTCACGATCCGCTGTATTTCCTGATGGGTTGGATACATGAGGCGGACCTTAAAGAAGAAACGGTCGAGCTGAGCCTCGGGAAGTGGGTAGGTTCCTTCCATTTCAATGGGATTCAAGGTGGCGAGGACGAAAAAGGGCGGAGGCAGACGGTAGGTGGTCCCCGCCACAGTGACTTGCAGTTCTGCCATTGCTTCGAGAAGAGCAGCTTGTGTCTTCGGTGTCGAACGATTGACCTCATCCGCCAGGAGGACATGGGCGAAGATTGGGCCTTCGATAAAAGTGAACTCGCGTCGCCCATCTTCCCGGTCCATCACCATGCGGGTCCCGGTAATATCCGCTGGCATGAGATCAACAGTGAATTGGATGCGATTAAAACTCAGGTTCAACACCTCAGCAAGCGAGCGGACAATCAATGTCTTTCCTGTGCCTGGTACGCCCTCTATCAGGACATGACCTCCAGCGAAGAAGGCGACCAGAATATTTTCGACCATCTCTTCGTGACCGACGACGGCTTTCGCCATCTCTGCTTGGATTTGGCGGAAAGTCTGTTGAAATTCACTGACCAGGCGAGCTGCAGGAGTAGTGCTCACTGTGATTCTCCACGAGAAAAGAGGCGTTTCACGATATCTTCATATTCCGCAGGGATCTGAGATTTACGAATGGCGTCATCCAAGGACTGGCGTCGGCTGAGCTCTTTGCGTGATTTTTCCGCAACGCTTCCTATTTCTTCTTCTTCGGTCTCACTGGCACCGCCTTTTTCGTAGGTCGCATCAAGAGCGAGTTGAAACGTGTTCGCTCCACCGCTCAGGTTGGTTTGGTTACCGAACAAACGGGGATCCGTGCCACTACCTGCACCTGGTCCTCCGGCCCCTGCTTGTCCCCCACTTCCCGGTATTTGCGGACTGTCGGGCTGAAAGGAGCCGCGGGCATTCTTACGGTCGAGACGCGCACGGCTGAGTTGCTGAATCCCACTTCCTCGGTCCGGGACTTGTGCACCTGTGCTTTTCCCGGAAGGCAGACCATCTTTGTCATCGCCAGACTGGCCGCGCGCTGAGGCATGCTGTTCTGCTCCTTTGGGAAGATTCTTCCCGGTGATCGAAAAATCTGGCTGTTTCTGTTCATCGCTGGGATTCAACGCTAAGCGATTGGAGGGAGGAGAGGGGGCATCTTGCTTCTCCTGGTTGCCTCGCTCCTTTCCTGGTAATCCCTGCAGCGCTTGTCGAATCGCTTTCTGCAATGCCTCAGGCAAGGAAGCGAGCGAACGCGATCCCTGCTGGCCCCCTTCGGCTTGTGCTGGATTGTTCTCATCACCTAACTGGCTCGTCTCTGCTCTGTTATTGTTCTCGTCTACATCAAACACACTGCTCCCACCCCAGTTTGTTGGAGAATCAGGGAAAAGAGACATTTGGCGGTCTAGGAGTTGATCCGCTCGATTCGGCAGGTCAGACAAGATTGTCTGCATATTCGCCCATGAAAACGGATCTGATTCAGACGTCGGGGAGAGCAGCGGAATCAAGGCCACACTCAGCGCGATCAGCAGGGCGACGAGAAAGGGCAAAAAACTCCAGGGAATACGGCTCGGAGCGACTTTTTTCACCTCCCAGTTCGGGAGCCGCTCAGTATTGTCTTCAACAAGATGAGGCCACAAACTCGAGGGGGAGGGTTTCCCAATAACCCCGCTGCTCAATTGAGCGACCAAGGTAGAGAGGCGCTCTTTCAGCCCAGCTTGCGTGTCGATTTGCCGGGCAGCAGTGTTCAGATCAGTCCATCCTGCCACACCGCGACGGAGGAAAATCAGCAGGAGGAAAGCCAAGAGCACGAGGAGAGGCCAGGAAGCAAGAGTGAAAAGCAGGGGGGAGAGTGTGAAAGCGCAGACAATGAGGCCTGCGACGCCTAAGGCGCACGCGGCGCCAAAGCTGTACGCATTGTGTTGCAAAATATAGAGGTTAAACCGTGCCCGAATCCGCCGCAGCCGATCTTCCACCTCTGCCAGGGCTAGCCGCTCCTCTGTGCCTGGTGTTCCGACCATATCTGTGGTCTCCCTACGCCTGAGCTGGCACGTGAAGTTCAAATACCATAGTCGAGAGCCTGACTCAGGTCAACGTAGGAAGGACCATCTTACAGTTGGCGGGAGAGAGTAGATAGCTTATAGTGGTTATTCCCTGCCATATGGCGAACGGAAAGAGCGAGCTATATGCTATACGCGAAGAGCTGAAAGCGAAGTGCTCATGACGAACCGCTTGCTCGTTTTTTTTCTCATGCTTTTTGCTGCTGCTTGTGACAAGCCCCTCAGACTCCCGTATATCACACCAGAGCTCCACAACTGGCCGCGATCGTATAAAGGGGTAGCAGGACTGCAATTGCACATTTTTAATACAGGCACGATCGAAGTTCCGGAAAGGCTCGTGTACCAAGGAGGGAGCATTTTTACCTCGCGCTCCCTTGACATACCGGTGTTCGTCATTGCGCATCCGCGTCAGGGCTTTGTGCTGTTTGGTACGGGCTTGAACCGCGCGCTGGCAAAAGATCCACGGTCGTACTTAGGCTTCTTGCTGACATCTTTTGGCAATCCGACGGTGGGAGAAGGGCAAGATATCGTTTCTCAGCTTGAGAAAGCGAAACTGTCTCACGACACCGTGCGCCATGTGATCTTACCTGACTTGCGGTTCGACCACACTGGAGAGCTAGAGCGTTTTCCCCTTGCCCGAGCGATTGTGACCTCAGCTGAGCATACGGCTGCGATGGATCAAAAGGGTGGGGGACTCTACATGCCCGCTGAGTACAGCAAGGTACGTGAGTGGCAGTTCATCAACTTCGATGCCAAGCCACTGGGGACATTGCGTGCCCATCAGGATCTCTTTGGCGACGGGAGTGTCTTACTCCTCGATGTCACTGGTGCGACAGCCGGTGGGCTTGCCGTGCTTGTGCGTCTGCCGACTGCTCCAGTCCTATTGTGTGGTAACCTCGCGTGGACGAAGGAGAATTATTTCCGGGCGCGGCTTCCTGGTCTGCTCTTTGACCGTGAGGCATGGTGGGAGAAGGTCTGGCGCTTAAAGAAGTTTAAGGAACTCGTGCCCGAACTCGTCGTGCTTCCAGATCACGATTGGGCGGCGGTCCAATCCGCCCAGACAAAGGATATGATCTTGCATCCATTCTCTGCTGAGGAAACGCCTTCTGCGAACGGACAAAACAAGGGGAGCCAAGACAAAAAGCCAAAGAAAAAACCCGTGCGAAAGAAGCTCCCAACTTCTTCTTGAGAGATGACTGCACGCTATCCTTGCCGTGATACCGTGCTTTGCTACTCGGTCTGCTGTCGCTAAAATAATGTAGAAGCACTGCTATGGATGTGACTGTGATTGGCTATGGGTCGTTGATGAGTGGTCAGGGGCTCTCTTCGTCCGGCACATTTCAAGTTCGACGGGCATGTATTGTGACTTTAGCAGACTGTCGTCGTGGCTTTGCCAAATTATCTCGCTATGGTGACCGCTTCGCTATGGATCTGGAGATTGCCAGAGTGCCGTTGAGAGGGCGCACTGTCACCCCAGCAACCTTACCGAATGGTGAGGTTGAAGCGTTGGCGCTGACCCTCCCCCTCAACGATGCCTGCCGGCTGGCAAAACGAGAGGGGTACGATCCTCTCGTCTTCCAGCGGTTGGCAGAGACAGCTCACGTGCATGGGCTCAGCCTTGCGGCATTCTTATGGAGGTTGCACGCGGAAACCGGGCATGAGATCGCTGCCTACCGGCGGCGACTCTTTGCCTTGACCGGCTTTACCTCGGCGCACTACATTCCTCATCCGGTGTCCCTTGGGAATACAGAGTATGCGCTCATTTTTCTTGCCCCAGGCTTCGAAGGGACAGGGGCGGACGAGGTGATGTCGGTTCGTCAACAAACTGGGATACGGACAGTCATGAGGACCACGGAGGCCTGGCGACAGAAGCCTAGCCCAGATCAACTCGCGTATTTTCTTGTCTGTCTCTTGGGTGGTGCACATGGCATCTGTATCCGAGATCTGTTGCCCATTACTCAGGAAGATTCAGAGCTCAACGCGGAACTTGGCTGGCGGGCAGCCGAAGCCCTCAGACAAGAGATCGCCTGTTTTCAGAACGCGACCGGTCTTTCTCCTGCCCAGTATTGCCAGGCTTTTGGTAGACCTGAAGCCGCGCTGGTGCGGAGTGGGCTCAGCGATTTTCTAAAGAACGGCACCGGCAGCGACACGTAGAGACGCCCCTGTCTACGTGCAACGCACGGGCAGGCCGGTAGAGCACCTCTCGAAACTGCCTGGATTGATTCTGTGAAAGCGTGGAAGGTTGCTATGAGTCTTTTCTCTGTCGCTATAGGGAAGGAGCATTTACGGTTCACTGCCGCACATTTCATCGCCTTTCGCGGTTTTCGCGAGCCGCTGCACGGACATACCTATCATGCACAAGTGACCGTAAGCGGACCGATGGGACCGGACGGCTATGTTGTTGATTTCCTCGTGCTCAAAAACATTGCCGAGGCGGAGTGTGCGCGACTCCATTTCCGTACGTTATTGCCTCGGCAGAGTGATTGTCTGCTCATCGAAGAAGGAGAGGACGAGGTAACCGTGCGTTGCGAAGATGGCAGCCAGTTCCTCTTTCCTCGACAAGATGTGTGTTTCTTGCCGATCGTGCACACCTCTTCAGAAGAAATTGCACAGTATCTGGTGGCCCGTCTGAGAGAAGGTTTGCGTGGGGTACGAGGAAGTATACAAACGATTGAAGTGCTGATTGAAGATGTGCCTGGACAAATTGCCACCTGTCGAGAAGACTTCCAGCCTGCCTAGAGTGAGAGGAGATATGAAGTGGATGATGCGTGTTGGGTTGGTTGTCCTCCTGCTCATGAGTGCGCTTGGCTGTCACTCTTCTTTGCCTGAGCCTGAGTCTCCAGCGGCACAGCTCTATCAACAGCGCTGTTCAGGTTGTCACCGTCTCTATGCACCAGGCATCATGAGTGCAGACATGTGGACGTTTATGGTTACGCGAATGGAGCGCGAATTCCAACGTCGAGGGATACCACCGCTCCGGTCTGATGAAAAGCAGATCATTCTTGATTACCTCCAGAAGCACAGCAATGGTGCTTCTGGAGCTATCAGCGTTCAGCGGTCAGCCAGCACAAGAACTGAGTGATGAGGACTGGAGAGATAAGCAGCCGAGAAGGGGGAAACGTAGTCAGAATTTTCATTTTCCTCTGTGCTGAAAGTTGACGGCGAAGAGCTGCGTGCTTTTGCTATTCCTTCCCTCGCTTCAGATCATAGCGATCATAAACCGGAGGGAGGTCCAGCGTGCCGCCGGCTTGCTTCTGTAAACGAATCAGATGAGCAGTGAAAGCGAGTTTGCAAGGGGGATCGTCCAAGCATTCCTGAAAGGGCGATGGGTTGGCTGCCATCGCCCTTTGCATGGTTCTCAGCACCCACTGCGCATCGATTTTATCGACGTCCACTGGCGGTGGAGAAGCAACCACCGCGTGTGGTGGCGGTGTTGCGGGTTGGTCAGAAGCACTCGGGGGTGGAGGTGTATGGACTGGCGAACTTGGTGAGCTATAGAGCGAGTTCGAGCTGCCAGGGATCACTCTCCCAATGGTGCCGAGCACGTCTTGCTGTTGTTGCACTGTACATCCTCCGCTTCCTAACACGACAACCCCGCCGAAGATGAGTAACTGCATCCACCTTTTTGTCATGCGCCCTCCCTTCCTTTGAAACCTCGTTTCACCTTGACTTTTTAGTCTGAACATACAAGCCTGCACTATATGGTACGCAATGAAACCTGTCATCTGTAGGAGAAATCGTCACAAGAGGTGCGAACGGGCGTGAGAGAAATACCAGCCAAAAAAGGTGCGCCGTCAGGAGAGAACATACAAGAGAAGGGGGCCACAAGCGCTGGGGAGTGGCTATGCCCGGTCAGTATGATTTCTTCGCGGTCTTGCCGAGAATCACCAGACACGCGACGGCAATGAGATTTGCTCCAGCGCTGAGCAGAATGGGGAGCGTGTAATGGTGGTGTAGGTCGAAGGCGACACCGGCGAGCGTTGGCCCAAGCAAACTGCCGATACTGGCGGCGGTGTACAAGAACCCGATAATTGCCCCCGTCTGACGCACCCCGAAATAGTCAGTTGTGAGCGCTGGGACCAGCGCGACAACCCCACCATACCCGATCCCAAAGAGCACGGCGAAAATCAGCAAAGCCCACACGCTGGTGGACATGAGCCACCACACCAACATGCACGCCATGAGGAGAAACGCACCGATAAGTGACTGACGGCGACCAAGTCGGTCCGCCATGCTGCCGAGCGCCAAGCGCCCAACCGTACTGCCGGCACCGATCATGCCTAAAATGAGCGAGGCCGTGAATGCGGAGATCCCGTGGTCAGTCGCATAGGGAACGAGGTGCACGAACGGAATGAACAATCCTAGAGAGGTCATCACCAGCGCAAAGTACAACCACCAAAAAGTCGCTGATTGTAGTGCTTCCCGTAATGTTGCTCCTGGCACTGATGCGACGCTGCCGTCAGCTGAGGGTGGACCACCGTCCGGAGTCAGGCCGCGGGCCGTGGGATCCTGCTCGATGAGCAAGGCAGCCGGAATCATGATCGCGAGGGCGGCGATGCCAAGAACGACATACGCCCAGCGCCAACCAAAAGCGGAGACGAGCTGCGTCGCAATCGGTGGCATCATCAGCGTTCCTAGGCCGATGCCTGCAACCGCCAGCCCGGAAGCGAAGCCACGTTGCTGGACAAACCAATGTTGCACGGCGCTGACTGACGGTACGTAGATAATACCTACGCCGAGACCAATACCGAGACTATAAGTGAAATACACTTGCCATAGGCGCTGTGTCATGGCAGCGAAAAGCAGTCCAGCTCCGACCAATACGCCCCCGACAGCGATGAGCCGACGAGGCCCGATACGATCCGCGAACGGCCCACTTATCGCACCAAGCGAAAAATACAGGAATGCGGTCAGAGAGAAAACGAGAGAGACCTCGCGCCGTGTCGCGCCGAATTCGTCATGCAGCGAGTGAAAAAAAGATCCGAACGTGTAGGCGGCGCCGAACCCCATGAACATGACGGCAAACGCCCCGGCAACGACCCACCAGCCGTAAAAAATCTTCGTTGGAGAACGTGAAACGGAAACCACTTGCATAAGATACGCTCGAAGAACATTAGCGCGGCGTTGGCCGCAGCAGTGTAACGGTCACTTTGGCGATCATCCTCTGTTGCTCATCCCACACGTGGACATCGACGACGAGCGTCGTCCGTCCACGATGGACAATTTCCGCTTCGGCAGTGAGCGTTCCTTGGTTCGTATTCCGCAGCAAATTGACCGACAACTGTAACGTCAATGGAAACAGCTCGGGGCGAAATTCCGCCGTCGGGTTCGTTTCCCACATTGCCGCGGACGTTGCCGTCTCATCGGCAAGGGCGATGATTGCGCCGGCATGGAACAGGCCAGTCAGTTGCGTGAGGCTGGGCTTAAACGCGAGTTGGGTTCTGGCGCGGCCTTCTCCGGCGGAGAGAACCCGCGTGCCATGATTTTCAATCATAGTGCCACGAACCCACTCGTTAATTCGCTGAGCAAACTCTTCTGGTGTCACGTGTCACGTGGTTCCTGTTGAGGCGGGTGAGGGGACGAATGTGGAAAATCTTGCGATTTCCTTTCGTGGCTTGTCAGAAGATTTCTCTGTCAGTGAGGCGGCCCCTTCCAGTAGAATAAAATTAGGCTCCTCCGTTAGTGGGGGTGACTGTGAGTGTCCCAGAACGGCCGTAGTGGCTCCAGGAGGGCATCAGGATGGTCTTCTGGAAAGAAGAGTTTGGCCGAAGGAACTTCGATCAATTGCTTGACGCTAGGGATCGTACGCTGCAGCCACTGGGCACAGCTGACCGGAAAGAACATGTCGTCGAGCGCCCAGACAATTAACGTCGGTACCGTCAATTGACACAGCTGAGGTTCGATCGCAACTGTGTGCGCACAGTCCATCGACGTCCAGTACCGATGCATGTTATTCGCGCGCTCTGGTGTAGAGGTCACAGGGTCAAGATAAACGTGCAATGTCTCATCTGTCAGCACGGAAGGGTCGGCATAGGCAGCGCCCAATCCCGCGCGGGAACGGGCAAAGTTGGGGTTCTCAAGCATCTTGCGAAAAGAGTGGACGAGCACACTACGACGGGCCGCGTCGATCCACGGTAAAATTGCTTTTGGCGGCCAGGTATCGTGGGTGTCACAGTTCGTCAGCGTCAGCGTACGGAGCCGCCTCGCATTGTGAGCCGCAAAAATCTGGGCGATAGCGCCGCCGCTGTCGTTGCC
>CAZCWX010000494.1:0-4436 GCA_964502465.1 uncultured Enterobacteriaceae bacterium
GAAGATGAAGATGAAACCGCCACCGGTGCGGCAGATGTTGAAGAGGCTGCCATATCAGCAGGTTGATAGGAAGCGACGATTGCCTCGTGCACCTGCACAAGCAACTCTTCCCTGGCAATTTTTTTCGGCACCTGCGCATCAACGTGGATCGGCTCACCAAAGATAATCTCGATTGTCCCACTCCGTACTTGCCAATCACCAGGAGGCAGAATCGAGCGACTGCCATTAATCGTCACAGGCACGATAGGCACCCCAGCTTCAACTGCAACGACAAAGCCACCAGGTTTAAATGGCAATAATTGTCCATCTCGACTGCGCGTCCCTTCAGGGAAAAACAAGACCGAGATGTCCGCAGCAAGAAGTTTTTTGACTTGTCGGATCACTGCTATCGCTTGTGTCCGGTTCTGGCGATCAACCAAAACTTGGTGAGTCACCTGCATACACAGGCCGAGGATCGGGACCTTGCGTAGTTCCTGTTTGGCCACCCAGCGGAGCTGAAACTGACGAAGGGCGGCCATCAGGGCCAGAATATCAAACTGGCTCTGATGATTAGACATGAAAAGATATGCGTGCTGCGGACTTAACCGCTCTTGGCCACGAGTCTGTACCTTGACTCCACACACCCATAAATTGCCGGCGGCCCAGAAACGGACGAGGCGCGCGGCACATTGAGCATAGGGATCAAAGAACGACAGGAGGATGACTGGCACGCCCCAGAACAAAGTGTGGAAAGCAATAAAAAGAATGCGCAACGCCGCAAGAAGAATCAATACAATTGCCTTTGAGAAAATGAAAAGTTTCGTTATTATAGTTTTTCTTTTTGCTTGCCGTCAACATGGTTGATTTTTCTCCACTTCTTCATAACAATTTCTGAAAGGGGAGTGGCATGTGATTGTGGAATGCCCAGCCTGCCGTACTCGCTACCGGACAGAGAGTGCAGGGCTCATTGAAGGAAATACCTTCTTCGAATGCACAAAAGAGGATTGTCAGCATGTGTTTCCCTATGCCCCACCACTCTTGCAGGGAGGGAGTAGCAAAACCCAGCTTTCCGACATTCCCATCCAACCGCAATTTTCAGATAACCCTCAAGCTGTCGGACCTGAAGACCTTGCCGCTCCCGTTTTCACTGAGGGGCCGATAGACAACGAACCTTCTTCTCTCTCTCAAGAAGACGCTCTATCGTTTCCCGACCCGAATGATGATCTTGAGGATTTTCCTGCCCCAGAGGTCCCCTTTGTAACCGACGGGGACGATGAAAGCACTCATCTGGATGTTGCGCCTTCTCGGGGGTCAGCGTCGAGAACTGAGGTGAGTTTTTCCGTGCGACCGTTTCTCATTGTTCTTGGACTGATTATTCTTGGCCACGCTGTCCTGGCATGGTATTGCCTGTCTCATCCTGATGAGACGGAAGCGCTCCTTGCACGTATACCGGTGCTGGGTCCGCTCTTTGCACCCGAGCGGACCTCAGCTCAACAGCTCGCATTACTAGAGCTAAAGGGGAGCTTTTGGCTCACGAAGGATGGTCGCCGGGTGTTCGCCATCTCGGGCAAAGTCGTGAATGATGCCCCAGTGCCGGCCCGGAATATTCAAATTGAAGGCTTGATCTACGATGCAGAAGGGAAAGATATCGGACAGCGGGTAATTTTTTGTGGAACGGAGACCGCGCCTGCGGTACTTGAGCGCCTGACAGTGCGCGAGATTGGCATTTTGCAGAATCTCGTCCCACCCAAGCAATTCACTATACCGACCGGGCAATCCGTGAACTTTCTTGTCGTCTTTACCAATCTTCCCTCGGTACCCACTCAGTTTAGCTGCCGGGTACTCGCCGCTCAGTTCGGATAGCTCAGACCGTAACCCTCGCTTTCGTCATTTTGTCTGATCGCCAGGCTCGCGGTCAGGGGTGACGTCGATCTCTTCAGTTTTGACCGATTTGCGAAAGTTGCGGATGCCCTTTCCCAGTCCTTCTCCGATGTCAGGCAGCTTACCAGCACCGAAAATAATCAGTACGATGACGAGAATGATAAGAAGTTCGCCTACACCCAAGCCAAACATAATGCACCAACTATACGCCATTCATCTTGCTGCAGGCAAGATAGCATAGCAGACTTTCTTGCAGCCGGACCGGACGAAAGGTAGAATACCGCCAATGTCAACCGCAGCACTTGCTCTCCCGCAACCTGGAAGACGCGATCCATTTGTGGTGTTCCTTCTGCTGTCGCTGCTGTTACACCTGCTGCTTCTTCTCCTCTTGCCCCTCCCTGAGCGCCTGCTGTTCACCCCCTCGCCAGAGCAGTTGACAGAAGTAGAGTTGTTACCGACTCCGCCGACAACCCCACCAGTGATAGCTCAGGCACCGCCACCCGTAACCCAGCCTGAAGAGAAACCCCAAGATCTGGCTCCAGAAGAAAAACCTGAACCGAAACCGCGCGAGCAGCTGGCAGAACAAATCGTGAATCCGCCAGACCAGACGAACGATGAAGTTCCTGAGAAGACACGTTTCCTCAGCGACCGCGACAGCGCAACCAAAGAGCAGACAGTTGCCAAAGGCACTCCGCTTCCTTCTCCCCCGCAAAAGGAAAAAACCCAACCGAAAGAAAAGGTCGAACCACAAAAACCAGCCGTCAAGCTGGCGATGAAGACTCCACCAGTCAAACCTCAGATAGAAAAACACATTGAAAAACCGCTAGGAGAGGAAACAACTCCACGGAATCCGAAACCAGGGAAACCTGACGAAGTTCAGCGCACCCCGCAGCTTTTTGCGCGCCCAGATGAATTGCTCACTCAGGGCTGGCTTTCGGGCACTGGGAACGATCAAGAAGAGCAAACCGAACGCCAGCCACCACAAGGGCGAGACCTCATTGCCCTCGCCCCACCGCCGCGTGAGAGTCTCCTGTCTCTGCCTGGTCCACGTGGTACCCCTGACTATTTACCAGACATTCGCCAAGGGAATCTTACCTTTTTGAATACTAAGGCACATCGCTTCGCACCCTTCGTCCGTCGAGTTGCTATGCGGGTGTTTCAGCATTTGATCATTCACCAACGGAAACACCTAGGGATTGACGATGTTGTGGCTGCGCACGACTGGACTACGATTGAAGCGAAACTCGATGTGAAAGGGAATTTGAAAGGGTTAGTGATTCAGACCCGTTCAGGCAGCTACTCGGTAGACGAATCTTTGTTGAAGGCCTGCGAAAACGGCGCGTGGGATGAAAACCCACCGCAGGAAGCGAAAGCCGAGGACGGCTACATTCATTTCATTTTCCGCTCTGACATCAACGCCCAATACGACAATATCGGGCTACGGGCGATTATTACCTACCTGCAGGTCGGGTTAGTGTAACGGTTTTCCTGCCTCGTCGCTCGTGCGCGACTCCGCTTGCCCCACGACCACGAATCACGACCCCGAACCTGTCTTTCTCTTGCAAAGTTCTAGGTGGCCTGCTAGACTTTTTTTACTTGTCAGGGCTCCTTCCTTCCCCGTGCCTTTCAGTTGTCCGTTGTGTGGGGCCGTAGCTCAGTTGGGAGAGCGCTAGAATCGCACTCTAGAGGTCGTGGGTTCGACTCCCATCGGCTCCACTTGAAAAATCAAGAACTTATCCGGTTTCGTAAAACGGTATTTTCGGTGTTGGTTGCGGATAGGTTGCGGATGGTTGCGGGGTCGAGCGCGTCCAGCTTGTCCACGGCGGCCTTATTCCCTCCTGGCATCACGTGGCCGTAGATGTCTACCGTTACCCTAATGCTATGGTGTCCCATCTGTTCCTTGACGTAGGCCAGGGATTCGCCGTTTTGGATAAGAATGCTGGCAAAGGTATGGCGCAGGTCGTGAATCCGTATGGCACGCAAGCCTGATTTTGCGACAAACCCAGATTTTCTTAAAGAGCCAGCTTTTGCCGACTTTGAAACCGGGGGGCGGGTTCGGGCTGGAAACCTGGTATTGCATCCAGCGGGTGGACTTTCCCAGATATCGCGCGGCTTCGGTCAACGAAAAGTGACAATCGCGTGCGTGCATTTCGTTTCGCATGCGCGCATTTTCTCATAGCTGCGCGGTTGTTTACCGTGCGAAAAGGGTGTACCCTTTTTTAGGGTAAAAGTTGAGAAGATAGCCCCTCTGTCGATAAAGGGGATAACCCTATGAAAACTCTAGAAAAAATCAAAGAAGCGTTGGAACCCCTCCGGTACATTCCTGGCGTAGAAGGATGTTGGATCGAAGCGGAAGAGGGGGATATCGTCCACGTCTATACGGTCACCCGGACGGTGGACTACGATCTCGATCAGCGGATTTTTCAGCAATACGCCGAAATAGAGCAGCAATTTCCTGCGGTCAGTTTCGAGTTCCTCATTACCTCCCGCGAGCCATCCCCCCAGGCTGAGGTCGTGTTCTTCTCTTCCCCCCTGTCTGCGCCCCCAGCAGCTGAAGTGGCAGTCTCCTGAGCATG
>CAZCWX010000495.1:0-3216 GCA_964502465.1 uncultured Enterobacteriaceae bacterium
GCCTTTTTCGTCCTCCTTGCCCCAGCGGCCCCAATTGCTCAGCTTTGGTATCGCTTCGCGTCCTGGCATCGGTCCCTCCTCTTGTTAGGGTTGAAAATGTAACAGTCTTTATACCTTGGCTCTCAGGGTTTTTGTAGAGGTGGGAAGACACCGAGCCGCGACCTGAAAGGAACGGAAAGAAGAGATGGCAACAGAGACAGAGATAGAGACAGAAAGACGATGACATCATCTACTGACCTGCACGGTTGCGATTCTTTGCCGCCTTCGGTCCTTCTGGTGTACATGGAAGCTCCGCTAACAATGCCTTCGCCTCTTGTAAGTCCTTCGTATCAAACCCTTCGGTGAACCAGCCGTAGATCTCGGCCAACATCTGCCGGGCTTCGTCTCGCTTGCCCTGCTGCTGCCAGAGACGAGTAAGGCTCATCACCGCCCGCAGCTCCAGCGACTTGGCCTGTTGCTGGCGAGCAATGTCAATGGCCTTCAGAAAATACCCCTCTGCCTCTTCTGTCTTTTCCCTGTGGCCTATAGCCTGCAGCCTATCGCCTGCCTGCGCCAGCAGGAGTTCCCCTTTGAGCCGCCACAGCTCCGCCTCGTAGAACCGCTCGCCCGTTTGCTCAACCACGGCGAACGCGTCCGCCACCACACCAAGCCCCTCCCCCCATTGTCTCCTCATCCTGTGTGCGTCGATCAGTAAGCTGAAAAAGTGCGGCAAGGCTAGCCGCGCCCCACTCGCTTGAAACGCCGCCAACCCTTGGCGGATCTGGAGGATCCCCTGTTCTGCTTGCCCTTGTCCGGTTAATATCCACCCTTCAAATAACTTCCCAAGGGCTACCCATTGGGGAAATCCTTGAGTGGTCGCCAGTTGGATCAACTGCTCGCTGTGCGTGTGGACCGCCTGCCGTTCCTGCAGCAGGTACTGCAGGTGCATAGCCCACGCCGAGACAGCTGTTATGCCATAGAAATCCCCCGCTTGTTGCGCCAGTGTCTGCGCCTCGGACATACGTTGGCGTGCCTGGTCGGCATACCCTAGCAGCCACAAGGTGAAGGCAAGGTACGCGGGAACAAACTCGACAAAGGCCTGGCCATGATAGAACTCATCGGGGTACCCCTGGTGGAGATCGACACAGGACAGTGCTTGTTCGAGATGCGTTCTGGCCAGGGGCAATTCGCCAAGGAAGTAAAAGGCGCCGCCTAGGGCGCGATGCGCGCCGAAAAAGAGCCATGGAGTTTGGCTCTGCTGTGCCAACACGAGCAGCTGTTCTCCCTGCATGCGCGCGGTCTGGAGTGCTCCTTGCATCCAAGAGAAATTCCATAACCCCTGCAAGGCTAAAGATTGCTGCAAGGGATCACCGTGCAGCTGCGCGAGTGCGTAGGCCCGGGCGTAGGCAGTCTCCCTCTCAGTCGCGGCCGAGCCTTTGGTCGCCTGCAGCACGAGACCAAGAGCAATCTGTATGAAAAACTCCTGCTGCCAGCGTTCCGGACTCTCCGGGAGGGAGGCGAGCAAGGCTAAACCTGTGGTCAAGTGACTGAGCGCCTCGGAATATGCTGAGCGCTGCATGG
Organism: uncultured Enterobacteriaceae bacterium; assembly: GCA_964502465.1. Taxonomy (GTDB): domain Bacteria; phylum Desulfobacterota; class Binatia; order Bin18; family Bin18; genus CAZCWX01. Next base: position 1,561 of record CAZCWX010000495.1, read on the forward strand.
CATTTGTAGCCGCCCGCTGGCAGTACTGCACTGCGCGCTGATAATCCCGCCCCCGCTCAAAGTGCATAGCCAGTTCTGCCGCAACCTCGCCGGCGCGTGGCCCATAAACAACTGCCAACCGCTCACCAATACGCTGATGGAGTTGGCTCCGACGCCCGGGGCTCATGCGCTCGTATACGACCTCCTGATACAGGGCATGGCGAAAGCCATAGCGCATCGTCACTGTGCCGTCCGGCCATTCGACGCTCCCGCTGGCCCACAGAAAGGGTGTGCGCCGACTCAACTGCTCACACTGTTCTTCCACCTGTGATGGTTCCGCCCCCGAGGGGTCCAGCATGAGCCCGGCACTCACGGCGGCAACCGAAAACTCTACCCCTATGATACTCGCCACCTCCAGCACTCGCCGTGCTTCATCCGAGAGTTGCTCAATCTGCTGCTCGATCAACTGTCGCGCACTCTCGGGCACACCGATATGCTGGAGGCGACCCTGTAAGCGCCACTCGTCATCTTCTTTGCGCAACAGTTCTTGCTGCAGGAGATACTCCACCACCGTCACCATGAAGAGGGCATTCCCTCCCGTCTTTTGGTACACTTCGGCTGTCAACGAGGGAGAGACCAAGCCTGACGCCAAACGCTGGGCGAGATAGTCGCCCACCGCGGCGTGGGACAGGAGTTCTAGTGACATATATTGACACTGTTGCCGCCCGGAGAATTCTTGTACGACCTGGCGCAGGGGATGGGTGCGCACGATAACCTCCGCCGGCCGATACGTGCCCAGGATCAGCAACCGTGCCGCCCCGCGCCGTTGCGCCAGGTACACCAGGAGTTCGATGGTCGAGCGATCACTGGCGTGCAGATCCTCACATGCTAACACTAGTCCGCGCTCCGTAGTGAGCGCTTCCACGGCGTCAGCCATCTCGCGCAGCATCCGCTCTCGCGTCGCGCCTGCCGTTCGTAGTCGCAGGGCCTCCATTTCTGCGGCTTCTTGGAGTCCGGGCATCTGCAGCAGCCATGTGGGCGCATAGCGGTGCAGCACTTCCTGTACCTGCCGTCCCTCGGGGCCGCGACACAGGTGTCCGAGGGCTTCTAACACTGGCAGATACGCCTCGCCTTCGCCGTACTGTTCCACACACTGGCCCCGACCGAGCCAAAGCTCGTGTTCGTGGGCGTGTGCGTCGGTAATACTTACCAGAAAGCGATCGACCAGGGTGGTTTTCCCAATACCCGGTTCCCCCGCAACGAACACCACTTGACGTTTGCCGCTGAGGGCAAGTTCCCACCACTGCTGGAGTTGTACCAGTTCTGCCTCGCGGCCGACGCAGGGAGTTGCCAGGGGCCAGTGGCCAGTGGCCAGTACCTGAGGCTTCGGTTCTGCTTTGTCCGAACTGACAACTGACAACTGACTACTGGTGGGGTGGTAACGGCGGGGAGGAAACGGTAGCCGCGCCGGTGCACGGTGGCAATGAACCGGGGTTGCTGAGGATCATCCGCGAGCGCCTGGCGCAGTTCGCTAATACACACCGTCAACACCGCCTCGCTGACGATCACTTCCGGCCAGACTGCCGTTAACAGTTCGTCTTTGCTGACCACTTGCCCGGCGTGGGTCACCAAGTAGTGCAACACCGCGGCGGTCTTGGGCCGTAACACTCGTTCTTC
>CAZCWX010000496.1:0-2522 GCA_964502465.1 uncultured Enterobacteriaceae bacterium
TCGATGGAACACGTGCCCGTATGAGCCAGCTCAGCCTCTCCAGCTTCGCTAACCGCAAAGCGCTCAAGGACATCGTCAAAGTCCCGAAGAGCGTGCAGAGCGTCTACTCGCTCACCCAGCACGTCTGGGCCGGAGAGAGCGACGCCGAGCGGCAAGAGTCGAAGAAAAAGAATAGAGTCCGCCTGGAGACACTGGACGAGTTTTTTCTCGATCCAGTGCGTGCGTACCTGAACCGCATCTTCGAGAAGATCGCCGACGGCGAAGGCCAGGGCTTCTGGGTGCAGGCCGAGTTTGGCGTCGGCAAATCACACCTCCTGGCCGCAACTGCAGTGCTGGCGGTCGGTAGTGCGGCCGCCTGGGAGCGCCTGCAAGAGCGCGAGAATGCGGAAAAGAAAGCTGGCCCTGGCGCTCGCCTTGATGCCCTGTGGCGCAAGAAGATCGAGGGGAAGCGCGTCTTCCCGATCGTCTTCTCTTTGGAAGGGAGTGGGGGCGCGCAAGAGAAGAAACTCGAAGACTTCATCCTGGAAGAAGCGCAGGCCACCTTCAGCTTGCGTGAGGAGAAGCCGCTGGCGGTCTATCCGGAAGAGCACCTGGCGCGACTCTTTCTCAAAGAGCATCAGAAGCTGTTCCGGGACGAACTACGCACCTTCCTCGGCGACCAACGACTCATGCGTGGGCTCCCACGGTTTGGCTATGATGATCTCATGAAGGCGTTGCAAGATCCCTCTGGCCAGCGGGATGCTGGCCGTGTGCTCGCCGCTTTCTACCGTCACAAAAACCTCACACCGCGTATCCCCACCGAGCGAGGCGAGCGATTCGCTCGCGCCGTACAAGACATTCTGGAGGCTGGCTATCATGGGATCTTCGTTGCCATCGATGAAATGTCCGAGTATCTGCGCCGCTCGCAGTTCACTTCAGATGACGAAGACTGCCTGCTCACCCTCTCTAGCACACTGGCCAAAGCCCGAGCGTTGCCAATCTGGACACTCGTGGCCGCGCAGTCGGAACATACCAACCCGAGAAAGATCATTGGTCCCGACCGCCTGCGTGAAGAACTGCTCGAACACAAGGCGGAACGGTTCCGTGATATCGTGGTGCAGCGGACGCGTACGCTCACTGACCCGGCTGCCGTAGCGGTGTATTACAACGGTTATAAGAATCTCATTCCTTGGGTCAAAAGCACCCCGAAAGAAGAGTTTGAAGCGGCGTTTCCGTTCCCACCTGACGCTGTGCAGATCATTCGCGCGATTTCGACCAAACTGACTGGAACACGCTCAACTATCAGTTTCCTCCACCGTGCGCTCGCCCGGGCAGTGGAAAATGAAGACAAGGATCTTGTCCCTCTGTGGAAAGTGTTCGACGATCTGATGTCGTACAACGAGACGCCATCGACCTCGTCGTCGGGCGCCATCAGCCTCCGCAGTAAGTTCCGTGGGGAAGTGGAGGCCTTGGAAACAGCACAGGCAACCCTCAAACGCATTACCGACGGTCAGCTCGCGCGGCCCCAGAACCGCAGCCGCGCTGAACGCATTCTGAACACTCTGTTTCTCTACCATCTGGCTGGTGTCCAGGGGCTTACGGCAGCACAGATCCTCGACACGGTGTGCGACCTCAAGCCCAACGAAGATGAACTGGAAGCGCAACTCGGCCACTACGAAACGATCCTGGAGGAGATGCGGAACAAGCTGCGGAATCAGATCCGCTTTCGCGAGGGACGGTACGAGTTCGTGCCCAAAGAGACCGGACAGTACGACGATCTCGTCTACCAGGCCACTGATCGATTGAAGAGCGACCGGCAGCTCTTCTGGCAGTACATCGACCGGGTGATGGTCTTTGCCGACCCCGAAGGAGAGTCTCCTTTCGCTGAAATCGTGCCAGAAGAGGATGGCCGTCTGCTGCAATTCAAGGTGACCTGGCACGGACAGGAACGCTCGGGGCGCGTCAGCGCAGCGGATCTCACCAAGCCGAACGCCCGTCCGCTTGAGATTGACACGCATGGCAACGAGGACGATTTCCTTGTCCTGTTGGCCCGCCGTCCCTGGGGCGACAAGCAAGTGGAGCGGTTTCTCAAAGCGGGCGACAGCACGGCTGATCCCCGGCTCTGCGTGTGGGCGCCCGCTGAGCCAAACGAGCAAGAACGGACGACGCTTGCCGCTGTGCTTGTTCACTTACTGGTGGCAGAAGAGCACAAAGACTCGGCCTTCGAGAAGGAGGGGCGCCGGCAATTCCGCAGCGAAGCAACGCGGGCATACACGGTACTTCAAGCGATGTACGCACGTGGAGTGGCACGCACAAGCCGCACCTCGCTGGATATCACCTTGGTGGGTGGCGTCCGTAGGGCTATCGATGCAATGGCCCAGAAAGCGATGGACACCTGCTATCAATCACGCAGCATCGACTTTGGCGATCGTAAATTCGATACTCCTGGTGCAGTGAAGCTGATCAACGGTCTCATCAAGCGCGGTCAGGCAGTGAGCGAAGGCGATCAACTCTGGAGCGCGGTCGAGAATTTTGCCGAACCG
>CAZCWX010000497.1:0-10210 GCA_964502465.1 uncultured Enterobacteriaceae bacterium
GATAACAGACATAGCCGACAAGAATCGGCGCACCTATGAGGTGGCTGCCAGTGCAGTAATCACGTGTGCAGACACACAGTGCACCCTCACAGATGTACAGATAGGCGATACGGTGACTCTGACGATGAAGAAGAAAAGCAAAAAAATCATAGCCCTCAGGGTCGAAGAAGAAAAAACTACACTGCAAAAAAGAGTAACAAAATGAAAGCGGTGATGTGGCACGATAGAGACGAGTGACACTTAGTCAGTCTGTCCCGTTCTCGTCCTCTCTGTGCCTCACTCTGGAAAGGAGTACTTCTATATGAATTGGGATCAAGTCGAAGGACAATGGAAGCAAATCAAGGGAAAGGTCAAAGAGAGATGGGGAAAACTCACTGATGATGAACTGGACATCATTGCAGGAAAGCGCGACCAGCTTATTGGGAAACTCCAGAAAAAATATGGCTACGCCAAAGAACAAGCCGAACGAGAACTCGATAACTGGCAAGAGGATCTGCGCTACATCGAACCACATGACGTTGGCACAAAATCGCACTCAGAGTGAAGACGTTTTCCGTTCACTCTGAGTGTATCCGCCGGAGCGGCGGGGTCGAAGAGCGCGATTCCGGCGGATACAGCGGCCTTCGACTTCACTGTGGGGAGCTTGCCCTGAGCCGAGTCGAAAAGGGCTCAGGCCGAACGGAGAGAGAACACATATGATTACAGAGTGTCCGAATCTCCTGTGGTTCGATTGAGCCCGTTGTGCTCCACCCTGACGATGATGGCGTCGTCGTTCACCAGTCATCACCTCTGCCGCTGACCCGCGGATTCAGCCTGTGAGGTTTTATCGCGGCGTCCCTCCCATAGGGCCTTCTTGCAAAAGCAATCGCTCAATGATCCCCTGAGCCTCTGCTGTTTGCCCATTAGCAAGGAGCGCCAGCACGAGCAGCCGTTGTCCCTGCGGGGTCGCATGCAACCGACAGGCCGTGCGGGCGAGTGCAACAGCCTCGGACCCACGGTCACCGTCACCGAGCGCTTGACGCGCGGCTTCACGCAACTCCCAGGCGCGGACCGCGACACGCATCAGCATGGTCACGTCCGTACCACAACGTCCACAGGTCGGTACGCCACGCCACAGCGTCCGGCAGGTCGGACAACGTAGATCCATCTCCCCCAGCCTCTAGCTTTCTTCGACGTAAAACAACAAGTCCGCCAGCTCGGTCATCGCGGTGTGGAGTTGATTCCAGTCCGCCACACGTAAGGCACTCTCGACCTGTTCATGTAGGGAGATTGCTTCTTCACGATCTTCCGCATTCATGGTGTCCAACAAGCGTCGGCTACGCTCCAAGAGCGCCCGTGCCTCGGAAATCTGTACGCGGCGGTCGCGCTCTTCGTCTTCTGCGGAACGTGCCGATTCTACCGCGAACGTGCTCTCCTCCCCCTCAGTCTCGTCGAACTCGTCCTCGCTTTCGTCCTCCGCAAAAAACGCTTGCATCCGGCGGCGTGCGCGCGTCACCTCAGCTTCAGACATGGCCGTGGTCGCACCTTCAATCGTGATATGCTTAGCAAGACCTGTGCGCTTCTCAATCGCCGTGACCTTCAGAATCCCATCGAGGTCCAGATCCATACGGCAGAGGATCTCGTTGCCCGCGGGCACCTTCGAAAGCCCCTCAATCACGAACCGCCCGACCAAAATGTTATTCAGCGCGTTCGAGTCCTCCCCTTGGTATACAGACACACGCCACCCTTCCTGATTGTCGACCATGGTGAAATATGATTCTGTGCGGCTGACGGGCAAGGGCGTGTTCCGGTAAATAATGGGACGGTAACAGTGCTCAGACGGTATCCCGTCGAGCAGGCCGAAGTAGGACGGACCAAACGAATATGGAGAGATATCGACCAACACCCGTTCAACGTCATGACCGGCGAGACGCGCGGCCAACACACCGGCGCCGAAAGCCACACACAAGTCTGGGTGCAATTCCTGGCGCGGCGTCAAACCGGTTGTCTCTTGCAAGAGTGCAGACACCAACGGTGTGCGGGTAGCGCCGCCCACCAGTAGGATCTCATCCACCTGGTCTGGCCGTTTGCCGGCATCGCTCAACGCTTGGTGGACACTGTCCAATGTCCCCTCCAGCAACGGGCGGATCAGGTGCTCGTACTCGGTGCGCGACACCTCCAGGTCGAGGTGCACCGGTGTCCCGTCACGTTCGGCCAAATGCTCTTCGCGAATGCGTGCATAGGGCTCGAAACTCAACTGCTTCTTGGCCTCCTCGACCGCACGCAGGAGGCGGCTCATCGCCCGGCGGTTCTCCCGTACATCCACTCCTCCCGTGGTCACGAACCGATTGTGCACGAAATCTAACAAGAGCTGGTCAAAATCATCGCCGCCAAGGCGGTTGTTTCCATGACTGGCCAACACTTCGGTGACGTCGCCGTGTACCTGTACCAGCGAGACATCGAATGTCCCCCCTCCCAGATCATACACTAACACGGTCCGTTCACCCTGACGGTCAGCGCCATACGCCAGCGCCGCTGCAGTAGGTTCGTTTAAGATCCGCACGACGTCCAGACCCGCAATCTGGCCTGCGTCGCGCGTGGCCTGGCGTTGGGCGTCGGAAAAGTACGCCGGCACGGTGATGGCCACCTTGTGTACCGGAACGCCCAGTACTGCTTTAGCACGGGTCGTCAGCGTACGCAGGATCATCGCTGAAATCTCGGGCGGCGAATAGGTCTGCTCGCCGAGGGAAACGCGTTGGTCCGTTCCCATCAAGCGTTTGATGGACTTCACCGTCCGTTCGGGGTACAGGACATACTGGTTACGCGCTGGCGTACCGACAAGTAAGTCGCCTTCGGGGGAGAGCCCGACCACTGACGGCAGGATCTGCTCATCATCGACGGCCAGTACGCGCACCGTGCCGTCCACCAACGCGGCGATCTCGGAGTTTGTCGTGCCCAAGTCAATACCGACAATAATCTCAGCCATAAGCGTGTTCCCCTCTTATCGTCGGGCGAGGACGATTGCAGGTATGTCACCAACAGTCTTTCTTTTCATTGCCCACCACTCATGCCTCATTCCCCACCTCTGCTCCTGGCGCGCCCGCAACGACTTTCACTTCCGCAAAGCGGAGTACCCGGCCGTTACTGATATATCCTGGACGAAAGACCTCGATCACGGTTCCCGGCGGAGCGGTGGTCGTCGGTACAGCCTCCATCGCTTGCATCAGAGTAGGGTCAAACGGTTTACCCAGGCACCGAATTTCTTGCACGTCGAGTCGCCGCAAGAGATCATCAAGCCGCTCCCGCGCCAGTTCGTTTCCCTCAACGAGGGCTTCGAGCACAGGGCGTTGTGCGAATCGTTTCCAGAATCCTCGTAACCCTGACAGACGACGCCGAGCCTCGTCGAGCCCTCGCGTGAAGCGGTCACGGACATCGAGCAACTCCGTCAGCACTTCGAGCCGGGCTTCGCGCCGCGCCTCACCCAGTTTACGCGCCAGCACCTCCGGGCTTGTCAACGTTTCGCTCAACTTATCCAACTTTGCGCTCAGCTCTGTATGCAGCCGGTTGGTCGCGCGGCCCTGCAGTTGAGTCTCGCGGGTCAGCGCCGTGAGCTGAGCGAGCAGCGAGAATAAGTCCGGCGTTGACCCGGAAGCCGATAACGCCTCTGGGGCAACCCCAGGCGGCGACGGCTCTGCCTCAGTCAATTCATCGAGCCAGGAGGCAAGCGTGTTAAGGAATTGACGGCGACGCTCCGGATCGAGCCCGCTCATCAGCGCCGCTCCCGTAGAATATTGAGCCAGAGATCTGGACCAACATACCGCCGCTCTTCCTGAAACGCCTCAAGCAGTTCCGCTATGTCAGCCAGCGGTGGCGGACCGAACAAGCGCAAGCTCAGGCGGCGTTCAGCATCGCGCAGTTGCTCATAGGCGTCGCGGATGCGGCGGAAGCCTTCAGGGTCACGATCAGGCGGCGAGGTGCGAATCGCCCGCAAATAGGCGGCGCGTATTGCTTCGTCGTCTGCGGTGTCTTCGAGACCCAACACAGCAAACGGATCAGTCATCATAGGGGTCCACTTTCAGCGGTTCGTCCGCAGCACCTGGGGCCAACGCACGACCGTCAGCTTACCATTTTCCTCCAGACTCGAAGAACGAGAGTATCTCATCAAACAGTCCGCGCGACAACCGGCGGCGGGGCGGATTGGTCGTGCGCGGTTTCCGTGGAGCCTTGGTCACGGGGAACCGTGGAACCTTGCGGATTCTGCGTTCACGATCAGTGACCTGGTTGATTTCCTCCTGTGTCGGCGACGTTGCAAAGGAGGGAGAGAACGCGTCCGATAGGAACGCACCAAAGAGGTCCCAATTCGGGAGCGCATCGAGCGCGACCGAGGCTTCCCGCACCGTGTCCATATCGCGAGCCCGGCTGGCGAGTTCCCGCGCCACCCGCAGGCAGTTGCGGGCGCGTTCTTGTTCCTCCGGTCCCCAACACGTCCGCAGTGCCTGGCCACGGGCGAGCAGAAAACGGTACACCAGCGGTCCGTCCTGCGTTAACCCCTGTCCTGCCGCCAGATACGCGAGTGCCGGGCGACCAAGCGTCAACCCACCGAGACACAACGAGTGTAGTTGCATAGGAGAGGCGCTGCCGAGATCTTTCTCAACCTGCACGAATAGGGCTGGCGGTACAGTCAGCGGACGGTCCAGCGCACGAAAGAGGTCATACGCGCGAGCCAGTCCGTCGATTGCCTGGGTTTGCGCGGGGGAGGATGGTTGCAGCGATAGGGAGATCTTCAGCAACGCAGCTACTGTTCGCACGATGAGGTCGCGCAAGACAGGGTTCTCCACGGTTGTGGCCAGTGTCTGTTCAAGTCGGGCCGCCCCGGCAACATTGCCGGCTTTGTGTGCCGCCGCCCAGCACAGGACAAGCAGGTATGCCTTGTGATCTCCCTGGTTGGCTCGGGGCTCTTGCGCGAGCTGCTCAAGGTCTTCCAGTGCCAAGGCAGTCTTGCCTTCTTTCAAGCGACGCTCAGCACCGGCAAGGAGCAACCGAAAGCGACTCTGACGCACCTCAGGGTGCACGCGGTTGAGTGCCTCGGCTTGCCTCAGCAGATCGAGCGCTTTGCGGAGCGCACTACGTCGCTCGGCCGTGCGAATCAAATACAGCAGCGGTTCCAGGTCTTGCGGATGCGCACGACGCCACGCTTCAGCCTCAGCTTCGGCGCTCTTCGTATCCCCCCATCGGTCATAGTGCTCAACCAGCGCGCGAAAGATGAGCGGATGCGGGTCTGCCGCGCGTGCCCGTGCTAATAAGGCTCCACGATCGAAGCAAGACGGCAGTTCGCCAGCGCGGATCAGTTTGCGCAACTGCGGCTCGGACTCAACCTCAAGGATATCCAACACCTCGTCAGGGTCTGCCGGAAAGAGGCTGGCCATATGCAACAACACTCGGGCGATTTCCGGTCCGCTCGCGGGTAAAACGCCAGTCGCGGTGGCAGCGGCCAGATAGCCGTTCCACCAGTCCAACGCGGCATACCACTCAGCGTGTTCCAGCGTCAAGGCAATCAGACGCAGGAGGTCTGGATCTTTTTTTCCTCCTGGCAAAGCGCGCAACAGGCCCTCTGGACGCAGGTGCAGTCGATGCCAGTGGTGCAACAGCGTGGCAAGAAACGTCCGGCGCAGTCCCGCCGGCGCAGACTGAAACAGCAGGACCAGGGTTTGCACGGTCGCCAGCGCCTTGCGTTCGTCGCGTGCGGCCAACGCCTGCGTGAGTTGGGTGATCTGCGGCTGGATCGCCGCCCGGCTGCCGCTGACTTTGTTCAGCAGCGTTGTGACGGCAAACGAGGGGTCTTTGATAGGGCCGTCCTCGCCAATCAGACGGCGCAAGACCGGAACCAACCGCCCCGCACCCGAGTCAGGAGGAATCCCGGCGAGGTTGGCCAGGACAGCAGCATCGGCGCGACGATAAAATGCGTCCAGGGCACGGATGAGTAACTTCCATGGAGCTAGGGGCGAGAGACGAGGAATTTCGTTGAGTGGCGACAATGCGCCCTCAGGGAGCGGGCCGCTCGTCACGGCAGTAAACAAGTCGCTGACTATCCGCGCCAGGCGCTTGAGAGGGTGATCGACAGGTAACACCGTCGAGTCCGCCAGAATCGCCGGGTCCGTCAGTCCACGGGCGAGGATCGCCTCGAGCTCGCGCCGGCGTGCTCTGTCGGCGGTCATAAGCTCGGCCAACAGGGTCTGGAAATTGCCAGATCCTGCCTCACTCTGACGCATGAGTGGAGCAATAGCGGTAGTATGGGCAGGAAACCGTTCATTCACCAGCGCGCCGAGCGCCTGGGCCTCTTTATGCATGCCGCTCGCCAGCAGCGCCTGGATACGCGCCTGGTAGGCGTTTACCACCAGAGCCTCAGCTTCGGGCCCAGGCGCGAGTTTGAGCAACTGCTTCGCGGCCTCGACCGCGTCGCGGGTCTTGCCGCTGGCAATAAGGGCTGCGACGTGCGTTTGCCATTCTCCTGTCTCTAGATTGGTGAGGTTCGACTGCGATTCGCCGCTTCGCTTCTGCCGATGCCGTTTGCTCATACCAGGTTTCTTCTTAGCCCTGTTGCCTCAGGTGGAGCAAGCCCGCTTCGACATTGGCGTGAGACCTTGTGATTTGAATGAATGTTCTTCTGAAGAGACCTGCGACTTCGCTGAGGATAACCTCCGCGACGAAGCATCTCGTTTTCACCAAGACGCAAGGAGAGATTCATCCGCTTCAGGTGGACTGAGCACCAGAGGCAATCTTCACAAGGGGCAAAATCTGAGTGGAGGTCTTTGCTGAGGTAAACGGCTGGCAGCATCACCGCGATGACAGAAAAATGTACACTCGCCCTACGGCGACTTTGTCCAGAATGCTCTGACCGAACGCGCTGATAGCGACGTCAGGAATCCCATCGCCATCCACGTCCCCGGGCGAAACCGCAGAGTAGCCAAACATTGAGCCCTGATGGGGGTACGGGTTGTCAAACGTAGTCAAGTGGCGGCCATCTCTGCCATCAAACAGGAAAACCTCACCTTGTATGTGGAATTGATCGACGGTCTGCAATGGCGCGCCGACGAGAATCTCTGGAATGCCATCGCGATTTATATCAGGACTCGCAGCGACAACATGTCCAAACCCTGAGTATGGTTTTGTAGGGGCAGGATTGTGCAAGGAAAATAACAGAGAGCCGTCTGCTCCATTAAAAACGAACGCCTCACCCTGAGAAAGGTTTGTGCCAACATCTTTATATGGAGCACCTATTAGCACATCAGGGATACCATCCTGATTGAAGTCTCCCCCTGACGCGACGTGCCAGCCAAAGACTGATCCTGGGCGGGGTTGCGGATCATCCATGGTGTACAGCAACGACCAATCCCGACCACTAAAAGCATAGACTCGGCCCTGCACGGGAATCTCGCCGACCGGAGTATAGGGTGCACCTACTACAATGTCTGGGATGCCGTCTTTGTCCAGATCGCCGGCGCCAGCGACAGACCAGCCAAACGCGGCACCGCTCAGCGGCAGTGGGGGCATTGGTTGAAGAGGCATTCGAGTCTTGCCAAGGGCTGACTGAATCACTCCGCTGTCCGATTGAGAGAGCGGCGCTAAGGTGCGCAGCAGTGCGCCATCTTGCCCATTGAACACAAACACTCGGCCTTCTCCTTCCTGAGCGAACGCGCCGACAATCAGCTCAGGGATGCCATCGCCGTTCAGATCACCCAGGGAGGCCACTGACCAACCAAAGCCCGCGCCCGGTTGTGGCTGCGGTACCTGCAGCGTGTAGAGAAGCTTGCCGTCTTTGCCGCTAAAGACAAACGTCTGGCCACTACTCTCGTGGTTGAACGCACCGATCAGCAAATCAGGCACACCATCCAGATTCACATCGCCTGCCGCAGCAACTGCGCAACCAAAGGCAGGCCCGTGGTGTGGATTACTCACCGCATCTCGCGGGGGATAGGGATTGTCAATGGTCAACAACAGTTTGCCATTGGCACCGCTAAAGGCGAATGCGCGGCCCTGATTCATACTGCCGTTCCACTGGTATTCGTAGGCGCCAACCAGATAGTCGGAGATACCGTCGCCATCAAGATCGCCTACGACTGCCAGTGAGGACGCAAAGCCAGTAAACGACCGTCGCAGTGGATTCTCAAGCATGAGCATGCCGGGAGCAGCCCAACCAGGGACACTCCAGGATAATAGGGCAGTGAGCAACAGCGAGCTGGAAACGTATCGGGTGTACCACACAGCACACGTCCTTCCTGATGCAGAGCAACGGGTGACCTCACCAAGGGCTTGCAGTGCCGCATGCTCTATGGGAGTAGAGATAGCATGTGAGGGTGAAAGAAGTCATAAGAAACCTGTGAGATTACTGTGAGAAAGTTGTGAGCACCGGACCCCTGGGAATAGATAGACTGTTTGGGCCTTTTCGCTTCGATCCGACCAACCAATGTCTGTGGCGTGGGAAGCAGCGCCTCCCTGTACGGCCGAAAGCATTCGCTGTTCTTGGCACATTGCTCAGCCATGCGGGACAGTTGGTCACCAAAGAGGAGCTGTTCAACGCGGTCTGGCCTGACACCTGTGTGAGCGATGGAGTCCTGAGGTTCTGTCTGCGAGAACTGCGGAAGGTTTTGGGCGACAATCCACAGGCTCCACGGTTTATTGAGACGGTCCACCGGCGAGGGTATCGATTTATCGGCAAAATGACCAGCCAGAAGTCAGCGGAAACCCCGGCTGTACACGTTCAGGAACACAGTCGGGACTACGAACGAGACATACACGCATTGAAGCAGGCGGCGGATCAGGCCCTGCTGCGGGGTGACCACCAGGATGCGATTCTCCATCTCTCCAAAGGGCTCGCGTTACTCAAGACTGTACCAGACACTCCTGAACGTGCCCAACAAGAACTCGCGCTGTCCGTTACCCTCGCCCATCTCTTGCGAGCAACCAAAGGTTTTGCGGCTGCGGAAGTAGAACACGTCTACGTCCGGGCTCAGGAATTATGGCAGCGGATGGGAGAGACCGCTCACCTTTTCCCGGTCCTCTGGGGAGTGGGAGCAGGCTATGCAGTGCGAGCGGAATTACCGGCGGCACGTGAACTGGGAGAACAACTCCTCAAGCTGGCTCAACGTCTGCAAGATCCGGCGCTGCTCCTGGAAACGCACATCCTGTTTGGATCGGTCTTGGTGTGGCAGGGCGAATTGATTCCAGGCCGGATGCACCTGGAACAAGCAATCGCGCTCTATGATCCTCAACAACACGCGCCGCATGCCTTTGTGTATGGACAAGACCCCGGAGTGGTCGGCCAAGCCAATGCATCCTATGTGTTGTGGTTACTTGGTTATCCGGATGAAGCGGAGAAGAAGAGTCAGGGAGCGCTGGCGCTGGCTCAGCAGCTCGCGCACCCGCATAGTGTGGCCTATGCGCTGAACTGGGCAGCTATGCTCCAGCAGTTTTGTTTCAACCCGCGAAAAACCCACGAGTGGGCAGAGGCAGCAATAGCATTCACGCGAGATCAAGGCTTTGAGCACCTCTTGGCAGTGGTCACCGCCCTCCGAGGGTGGGCACTCATCGAACAAGGAGAAAGGAGAGAGGGACTTGCGCAGTTGCGTGAGAGTTTGGCGGCCTGGCAGACTACGGGGGTAGCGCTGCTGCGTCCATATTATTTGGGGCTGCTGGCCGAAGGGTATGCAAAAGGCGGGCAGATAGCAGAAGGTCTTGCCACACTTGCCGAAGCGCTCGAGGTCGTGAATAGAACCGGCGAGCGTTGGTGGGAGGCTGAGCTGTATCGGCTATATGGGGAGCTATCGCTCCGAATCGGAGAATCGGAGACCTCTAAAGAAGAATCGGTGAATCGGGGACGGGGAGAATCGGAGACTAGCAAAAGAGAAAATTTGTCCTCTTCTCCGATTCCCCGGTTCTCCGGTTCCCCGGTTCTGTCTTCGTCCGCACGGTTCCCCGGTTCTTCCCCAGAGGCGTGTTTTCACACGGCTATTGAGATTGCCCGTCGACAAGGTGCAAAGTCGCTGGAGTTGCGAGCGACTGTAAGCCTCTGTCAGCTCTGGCAGCTGCAGGGGGAAAGGGAGCAAGCAGGGCAGACACTGGCCGAGATGTACCACTGGTTTACCGAAGGGTTTGACATGGCGGACCTGAAAAAAGCCAGAGCCCTGCTGGAAGTAGTGAGAACGCTAGCAGAAATCACGAATCCGTGTGGAAG